>CAZUER010000224.1:0-2504 GCA_964619345.1 uncultured Desulfohalobiaceae bacterium | reverse complement strand
CACCATTTGGCATGGGTATGGACAAGAATTTGGGAACCCATGCCCCAATCATAAAGACCCGGGATTTTCTTGATGCGTATTGGGAATTGAGTAAAGGGACATTATGTTACGAGAATTAAGCATAGGTGGACTCTGATACCCCGCCCAGTTGAACACCCAAAGGGTACCCGGTTCAACCGGATAGATTACCCCGCCATAGCTTTTTAACCAGTACCCCGATTATCCCGTCCCAGTTGAATGCACTGCGTGCTTGCCCTTGCCGAGCAATTCAGGATAAACCTTTTCACTGATCATATCCGGCCTGTCCTTGAGTTTTTAAGACATCGATGGGGTGGTGAGATCATAAGAGGATGAGCTTGATGTTCCATCTCTCTTGATCATCTCTTCGTAGCTGATCAAGGGCTCATCGGCCCGTTGGTCGAAGGCGCTGAGATCCTCATAACTTCGCATAATGGCTGTACCGGTCAACAGAGTCTTGACATGGGCTATTAATGTGTATATTTTTTGTACATTATACATATAAATAGAGGGAGTTCGTGATGCGCACCAATATTGTCATCAGGGACGACTTGATGCAAAAAGCCATGGAATTGGCCCAAAGCACCACCAAAAAGCAGGTGGTGGAAGAGGCATTGGAAACGTTCATCAAAAAAAAACAGCAGGAACGTATTCGGACATTGCGGGGGAAGCTCCAATGGGAGGGAGATCTGGACACAATGAGGTCCGATAAATGATTCTGGTCGACACTTCAGTGTGGGTTAATTATTTCAATGGCCTGCTGAATAAGGCAACTGACTCTTTGGATCAAGCTCTCTCTGAACAGACTGTGCTAATGGGAGATCTTATCCTGATGGAAGTTCTCCAAGGTTTTCGTTTTCAACGGGATTTCCAAACCGCCAAGTCATACCTCGCCCAGTTGGATTGCCACAATCTGTGCAGTCCCCAATTGGCTTTGTTGGGAGCTGAGAATTATCGTTCACTTCGTCGTAAAGGGGTTACCGTACGTAAAACCATTGATATGATCATTGGCACCTGGTGTATCGCCCACAATATCCCTCTCCTGCATAATGACAGGGATTTCGATCCCTTGACGACCCACCTCGGACTCCCAGTGGTGTAAGTATACCATTCTTCAGGCCGTCGCGCCCGTCCTGATGCGAAGGGTTAAATCGAGCCGAATGGAAAAATTTGAATCCACATTCGCTTCGGAAGGAAAAAGCCCTGAAAAAGTTGCTCGGGACGAGGAATCTGGCCGAAATGACCCCCTGCTCTGAAAAATGGCTGTCAAATCCAAATAATGTTTCGATTGCAGAAGTCATTTGCTGGGGAGCTGTGCCTGCACCAGCCGGGCCTACTCCAGACCGGTGTCGGTTGCCCGGGCTGCAATGTTGTTCTCAAGCCCTGGAGCCTGGCGGCTTGTCCTGTGTCTGGCCTGGAGATAGTCTGATAATGCCCGGCGAGAGGGTTCGACCATACTTACATCCCTGACTTCCAGGATGATCTTTCCAATACGGGACATATCCAGCAGGTCCAGAACACCTCGCCAATCCAGGGTTCCATCCTCAAGCCCCTTATGTTCATCGTGCAGCCCGGAGTTGTTGCTGGCATGGACATAGACCACCCGGTCTTTGATCTTTCCGATGAAATCAGAAATTTCACATCCCAGCTTGCCGCATCCATACCCGTTATTCAGATGTCCCAGGTCAAGGACATATCCAATCTCAGGGAAGGTCTCCAGGATATCGAAGGCATCTTCGGTCACCAGAACACTGTTGGATTCATACAGCACCTGAACCCCACGTTCACCAGCGTAGGCAATGACCTCACCCAGCCGCTTTTTGTTTTCCGGAGACAAGATGCCGTCATTGAGATGAAATACGAACTCTTCAGCCCCCAAAATGCTGCATACATCGATTTCAGCGGTCAATACAGCCAGATTGGCTTGAGTGAACGACTCAGTGGTTTGAAAAATTCCGGAGGCTCCGGAATGGAGGCTGAGGTCGTATCCATCCAGATATCTCTTGACCTTCTCCAGAAAGTAGGGGCTGAAATGCAGCTTGGAGTTCCGCCGATTGATTTCAATTGCCTTGAACCCAAGATGATCAACTTCTTTGTACCATTTGACAGTTTGAATAATCTGGGTCGTAATCCCTAACTTTGGAGTCATGATCTGTATCCAATAGTGACAAATTCTGTAACATGTCGCTGATCATTCCCACAGCAGAGGGAAGATCCCAGACATTTCGTTGGGGTATACATTTGATCAAATTGCCTGTGCATGTCAAAGATAAAAACAGAGCAGATATGGCCTCATAGTGCCATCAGCTCCTTTTCTTCCGACCACAATCACTTACCAGGAAGTAGCAGCACATGATCGAAGACGCCTTACCCATAGGTATTCACCAGGCATTACCTCTGACTCTGTCCAATATCTCTGCTGTGGGCACAGAAACTCTGCCGGGGCCCTCGGCGTCCCACGGGATCGCCTCGCCCCAGTAGTGGCC
>CAZUER010000223.1:0-2616 GCA_964619345.1 uncultured Desulfohalobiaceae bacterium | reverse complement strand
CGGATTGTGCCTGGCGTTATGTCCGGTGTATCAGGTAACCAGGGAGGAGACTGTCAGCCCCCGGGCCAAGGTGCAGCTGATAAAGCATTTTGCCCATCAAGATATCCAGGCCAGTCCCTACCTGCGGGATTTGGTTTCCAAGTGCCTGATGTGCGGGGCCTGTTCAAGTTTCTGCCCCAGCGGAGTGGATCACAGGGGGCTGTTTATGCGCATGCGCTCCCAAATGGCTGAAACCTTTGGGCAGAACTGGCGGTTGCGGGTCTTGCATCACCTTTTATCCGGGAGCGGGCAACTGGAGTTGGCCACCAGGTTTGCCCGTTGGGGGCAGAAAATATCCCGCAATCTGTCCCGGTCCAGTATTGGGGACATCCCCCTGAAGCGCCTGCCCAGCCTGAATTCCAGGCCCTTTCGTCGCCAGGCTCCGGCGGTCAACGAACCTCAGGGGCAAGACCGGGGCACGGTCTTGTACTTTACCGGGTGTGCCACCAATTATCTATACGATCAGACGGGTTGGGCCACGCTGAAGGTGCTGACCAGGTTGGGCTACCGGGTGAAGATTCCTCAAAGACAGCAATGTTGCGGTATGCCCCTTTTTGCCCACGGTCATGAAAAGCAGGCCCTGGGCAATATCCAGTCCGCCCTGAATCTTTTTGGGGGTCAGGATATTCAGGCCGTGGTGGTGGACTGTGCTACGTGCGGTTCGGCTTTGCGCACCGAATATCCCCGGGTTCTGGCCAATTTGGGCCAGCCGGTGGACAGGGCCCAAGAATTGGCGGAGAAAGTGTATGACGTGACTGAGTTTGCGGCCAAGCACACCCAGGAGTTGTCCGCTCAGGTGAAAGGCGGGGCAGAGACCCGTCCGGTGAAGGTAACCTATCATTCTCCTTGTCATCTACGGAATTTTCAAAAAGTATCCGGCCAAATAGAAACCTTTTTGCATGATCTGCCCGGGGTGAGATATGTACAGGCGGCTGACTGGGAAAGCTGTTGCGGGGGAGGGGGGACCTTCTTTTATGAATTTCCGGAGATTACCCGGGAGATGGTGGCCAGAAAAATAGACAACGCCCGGAACACGGGAGCCGATATCTGGTTGACCGGTTGCCCAGGATGCAGGATGAACCTGGCTGGGAATCTGGACCAGGACGTAAGCCTTCAGCTCCAGCACCCTATACAAATTGTAGCCGATCTTCTGAGAGATTAAATTGTTTTGAATATTCAGGAGGAAAGTATATGCCGGACGTATTCGAGCCAGCTCAGATTCAGGACATGAACCTGTCTAATCGTTTTGTCCGTTCCGCTACCTGGGAGGGAATGGCCACAGAAAAAGGGGAGGTCACCGCCCAGCTGAAGGGGCTTATGTCCAGATTGGCCAAAGGCAAAGTGGGTTTGATCATCAGCGGGCACGCCTATGTTCAGCCCCAAGGACAAGCTGGACCCTGGCAGTTGGGGGCTTACAGTGACGATCTCCTGCCCGGGCTGACGGACATGGCCCAAGCCGTTCACAAAGAAGACGGACGTATCGTTTTGCAATTGGCCCATGCCGGATGCCAGGCTCCGGCCAAGCTGACCAGGCAGGATCCGGCTGGACCCTCGGCCCTGGACAAAGAAAAGGACGGTTTTTCCTGCCGGGAAATGAATGCCCAGGAAATCGACATGGTTCGGGAGGCCTTTGCCGCGGCCGCCTTGCGGGCAAAACAGGCCGGTTTCGACGGGGTACAGATCCATGCCGCCCACGGCTATCTGCTCAGCCAGTTCGTGTCCTCATATTTCAACCGCCGGACCGATGCTTACGGAGGGAGCCTGGAAAACAGGGCCAAGTTAATTCTGGAAGTCCTGCGGGCCATCCGGGAGCAGGTGGGACCGGACTATCCGGTCTTGATTAAGCTGAACTCCCAGGACTTTCTGCAGCCCGGGCTGACCGCCGAAGAGATGGTCCAGGTGTGCCTGATGCTGGAGGCAGAAGGCCTGGACTGTGTGGAGCTCAGCGGGGGGACGCCCCTGTCCGGTGACTTCATCCCTGTGCGCAAGGCCAAGGTCCGCTCCAAAGAGGAAGACGTCTTCTATCTCCAGGAGGCTGAGCTGTATAAGAAGCGGGTCTCTTTACCGCTGATCCTGGTCGGAGGCATCCGTTCTCTGGCTACGGCCGAGGATCTGGTTGGCCGGGGGATTACCGACTTCATAGCCATGGCCCGGCCCCTGATCCGGGAACCGGAGCTCATCCAGCGCTGGGAGCAGGGCGACGACAGGCCGTCGACCTGTACTTCGGACAACCTCTGCTTCCGCCCGGCCTCTTCAGGTGAGGGTGTGTACTGCCTGACCGAGGAGCGGGAGAAGCAGAAGGAAGAGAGCTGAGGATTCGCACTACAGCGATAGTTCGAGTATGACCAAGATCTTGATAGAGCCAGGCAGGCGCCTCGCGATCCCAGAAGGGCCAGGATGGCACCTGGCGGTCCGGGGAGGGGAGCAAAACTTTCTATTGTCACATCTCGCGGATAATCCGCTTTGCTTCTGTTTCCCCTCCTTGCCGCCTGTCTTCCAGGTGGGAGGGAGGGGACAGGGGAGGGTTCTTTTTATTGTTCCCACGCTCTGCATGGGTGCTTATCCTGACCGCTCCAG
>CAZUER010000222.1:0-2679 GCA_964619345.1 uncultured Desulfohalobiaceae bacterium | reverse complement strand
TTAAGTTTATCCAGCTGATATTACTTGAACTTTGAATAAGAACCAAATGCCCCTGATCCTGGGCCAGACAAGGTGTTCTCAGGGAGTTCACTGAGCCTCTCCTTTCCGCAACACCCGCCAGGAATGGGTATACACATTAAACCGTCTGGGCCGCAAGAACCCAATCAAAGTCATCCCGGCCTGATCAGCCATGTGCACCCCATGTTGGGTCGGAGCTGAAACTCCGGCCAGAAGCGGTACTCTGGCCCGCACTGCTTTACCCACCATCTCTGAATTCAATCGGGAGGAAAGAACCAATATTATACTTTGCTCCAGCTCATCCCCAAGGGTTTTACCCACAACCTTATCCAGAGCGTTATGCCGGCCAACGTCTTCGGCTAAGGCTATCAGCCGCGGACCTTGTGCAAAAAGGGCTGCACAATGTGTGCCCCCGGTGGCCTGAAAAAGATCCTGACCGTTTTCCAAAATCTCCCGGACTTGAAACAGAGTGTCCAGGGACACAGCCTGACCGACGCGCACCTTGGGGTCCTGCTGGCCACGTCCATTCCACCCTGCATCCCCTTCCTGCTTTTGTCCTTCTGCTTTCAACCTCAGATCGGTTTGGAATAGAACATCAATACGCGTCCATTCCCCTTCTGTGACGGTCTGCATTTCCAATATATCGTCTGGGTGGGAAATAAACCCTTCGCTGCAACAGAATCCTCTGACCAGGTCATGATCCTGACCCGGAAGGCGCACCAGTCTGACCAAACAACGCCCCTGGCCCCATATCTCCAGTGGTTCCTCCCGAATCACCTGGTCCGTCTCCCCCCGAAACGTACCGTTTCGATAACGCAAAATAGGCACAATCTGCATTGTTTGGGGATTCAAGATGCATCAACCTCCATGTCATACAATTTCCTGCCATACTCCAATACTCAGGTCAGCTTTGCCTCCGGCAAATCTGACCTATTTTTTGCCCCAAAGCGGGCAAAAAAGAAATATTGAGTTTACAAATCTGAACTCAGGCACATACCTTGAGCATCCTGTCCAGGGCCACCAAGGCCTCCTGTTGTACATTTGCAGAAACGGTTACTCCAGGGGCAAAGTCCAGACTCTCCAGATGCTGGGCCAGGTTGTGTTCAGTAATTTTGGCCATATTGGAGCAGGCAGTGTCCAGAACCGGCCGCACTGTCTTGTCCGGGCCGTATTCGCGAGCCAGGCGCTGGACAAGATTGATCTCTGTACCCACAAAAATGGTGGTCCCCGGTGCAGCCTCACGTACACACCGTATAATGGTGGATGTGGAGCCACTGGCATCTGCCATATCCACCACCTGGGGAAGACACTCAGGATGGACGATGATCTTGGCTTCAGGATGAGACCCACGAATACTCTGAATGTGATGGGCCTTGATCATGTTGTGCACCACACATACCCCGGGCCAGAAGAAAAGGCGGGCCTGTCTTCCGTCCGCCAGGGAACGCAGGTCCAGATCAGACTGATCTTCGGTCGGTACACCCAGGATATTGGCAGTATTCCGACCCAGATTCTTGTCCGGTAGGAAAACGACTCCATCCCCCTGCTGCAAGGCCCAGTCAAGCATAGTGGTCGCATTGGCCGAAGTGCACACTGAACCGCCGAACCTTCCGCACAAGGCCTTCACCGCGGCCGAGGTGTTCACATAGGCCAAGGGCACAATGTGTCGGCCCTGATCGTTGAGCTCTTGCAGTTTTTTCTCCACCAGCCAGGCTGGGGCCATATTGGACAGCAGGCAGCCGGCCTCCCGGCTTGGAATGCTCACTTTCTGATCCGGCCCGGCCAGGATGGACGCCGACTCGGCCATAAAGTAGACTCCACACATTACAATGCGCTTAGCCTGCAGCGAAGAAATTTTTCTGGCCAGTTCCAAGGAATCGCCACAATAATCGGCGTGGGCCACCACCTTGTCATGCTGATAATGATGGGCCAAAATGGCCAATTGAGAACCGTATTCGGCCCGTAAGTTTTCGATTCGGGAAGCAGTCTCTTGAGATGTCACTTTTCTTTTACCTCCTGGCATGATTTGCGGCCTTGACACTGGCCGGCTCCTCGACGAAGCGAGTGGATATTCTGTGATTGTGAAAATCCTGTTCATCTTGTCTATAACGTTCTTTTTCATTTCTGGAGAGTGGATACCCCTTAAAACTTTTTGACCTTATGAGTAGTCACTTGTATCCTAGTTTGCAAGTATACATCTAACCCGGAGTTCAATATGGCCTGGAAACCAGAGACAATGGCCCTGCACGGTGGACATCGCCCGGACCTGGAAACCCGCAGCCGGGCCGTACCCATTTACCAAACCACCAGCTATGTCTTTGACAGCCCGGAACATGCGGCCGCCCTGTTCAATCCTCAAGCAGGAACTGAAGAAGCTGTCGCCTCCCCAATTGGTCAAGACCTTCCAGGCAACATCTACACCCGGATCACCAATCCAACCACCGAAGTCCTGGAAAAACGCATGGGCTTTTTGGAGGGAGGAGTTGGAGCCCTGGCCCTCAGCTCCGGGGCATCGGCTGTGGCCTTCGCCTTGATGACCATCTGCCGGGCCGGGGATCATGTGGTCTCCTCCAGGAGTCTGTATGGGGGCACACATAACCTTCTCCAACACACCCTGCCTCAGTTCGGCATCCGGACCACGTTGTCCCCCTCCCTGACACC
>CAZUER010000221.1:0-2725 GCA_964619345.1 uncultured Desulfohalobiaceae bacterium | reverse complement strand
AGTTGCTCAGCAAGTAAAGCGTCCAGAATGACACAAGAGAATACATGCTATGGCCAAAAAAATTCACAGAGAGATGGCTAAAAAATATGCCTTTGACTGGCGGGATGAACCTGTCATCGATGTTGAACCCGGTGAGTCATTTGAAATCGAAACATATGATGCCAGCACCGGATACTTTCAGTCAGAAAAAGATACATCAGAGCCTAAAAAGAGACCGGGGTACGAATGCCATCCTCCACGATTCAATCCAAACATCTGTGTTCAATCTCATGGATTGGTTGATAACAGAGTATGCTTTTACTCCTCAGGATGCCTATTGTCTGGTGAGTACATGCCCTGATTTTAGGATTAATGTCTATCAAATGGTTAAGGTTGAAAAACTAAACCATGTGACAGGTGCTGAGCTCCCCGTTAAGTACATTAAGTATACATGATTGGGATCTGTATCGGAAATTAAGGATAAACTTGGCGAGCAACATATTGATAATTTTGAGCTTTATTATGGAAGGGGGCATGAGCTGATATGCATGGGAATTGGCATCATTTGGCGTTGTCAGTAAATGATATGGATGCGGCTAAGAGATTTTATTGTCAATTGCTTGATTTTGAAGTGGACTGGGAAAAAGAGAACGTTGCTGGTGAAGCCTTTTCAAAAATTGTATCTCTGCCTCACGCCATAGCTCAGATTGTAATGCTCAGGGGGTATGGAGTCCGTCTGGAGCTTTTTCGTTACCATAATCCACAAGGATCTGATATATCTCCAAAGAGTCAGTGTGATTGTGGCTATACCCATTTCGCCCTTTCTGTGACCGATATCTGGAACTGGTATAATACTTTGTCAAGTTCCGGGGTCGTTTTTCATTGTCCACCTCAAAATCTTAGGCAAGGAGTGTGGGTTACTTACATGAATGATCCTGAAGGCAATACTATTGAGTTGGTTGAATACTTAGAAAAGTGATTGGTTTGATGAACATATATGGAATATAAAAAAAATACAATGATTATGCATATGACGGTCGAATTTCACTATAATGAGCATTAGGTTTCACTTTCAGTATTCCTTGATCCGCCGGTGGCGCTTTTTGTGCTCCAGCCGGTGTTCTTTGGCCGCCTTTGTGGGCCGGGTTGGCCGCCGGATTTTGGGTTTGACTGCGGCTTGCCGAATGAGCTCCTGAAGCCGTTGAAGGGCCTCCTGCCGATTGCCTTACTGAGTCCCCGGGAAGGTGTACGCCTTGAGGAACAGGTCTCCTTTCTTGGTTATTTTCTTTCCTCCTATAAGCTGCAAGCGCTGTTTGACCTCCTCCGGCAGGAGGAACTCCGTATATCCAAACGCAGCTGGACAGCTGTCGATACCGTATTCAAATTCTCCCCCCCAGGCCCGCTGGAGCAGGCTGCCCACATTTCCAACTCGAACAGGGGCAGGCTGATGTTTGGAGATATGTGCAGGGCGGTGGTTTCCATCTTCATTTTCTCCTTTTCTGGCCGGGTGCTGCCTTAAGTTGGCCGGTATCCGTTTCCGGGTGGACATTGAATGCTCCAATCAGGGACTTGTATAAGCCAGATGTATCTTGACGAAAAAAGCCTGCAAATCATGGTGCACAACTTGCTGGACGATGTCATCCTTAAGCTGAGCTGGTAAGAATATATCAACAGCAGTTCAAATCTGGTAATCAAGTAAAATTAACTGCAACATGTTGACTACGGCAGCACAGGTTTCATAAAAAATAGGTACCTCGAACAATCAGAATGGAATCAAGTGAAGTGACTATGAATACCCGCAAGCCTGACTGGCTGAAAATCAGGTTTTCTCAACCCGGACGGCTGACAGAGATCAAAAGCATGCTCCGCCGGTTGTCCTTAAATACTGTGTGCGAGGAAGCGGCCTGCCCGAACATGATGGAATGCTTCGGCCGCAAGACGGCCACTTTCATGATTTTGGGCAGAAATTGCACCCGGAACTGCAGGTTCTGCAATGTGCACGGAGGGACGCCGGAACCGGTGGACGAGCAGGAACCCGAACATGTAGCTGAGGCCGCGGCTGAGCTCGAACTCAAGCATGTTGTAGTCACCTCAGTCACCAGGGACGATCTGCCGGACGGCGGGGCCGGGCAGTTTGCCCGGGTAATCCAGAGGCTTTCCCCATTGCAGGTGACCGTTGAAGTCTTGATCCCTGATTTCCAGGGTGACAGAGATGCTCTGGCCCAGGTGGTCCGGGCCGGGCCTTCGATCATCAACCACAATGTAGAGACTGTTCCCCGTTTGTATCCATCGGTTCGTCCGCAAGCAGAGTATGAGCGGTCATTACAGCTTTTGGCCAGGATCAAGTCGCTTGATCCCGGGATATACACTAAGTCCGGGCTGATGCTCGGCTTAGGTGAGACTGAGGAGGAGGTTCTAGCTGTGCTTCAAGATCTGCGCTCCGTGAGCTGCAACGTGCTGACCATCGGTCAATACCTGGCTCCATCGGCCCAGCATTTTCCGGTAGCTGAGTATGTCCATCCGGATGTGTTCGCCAAATACCAGGACATGGCCTATGACATGGGTTTTTTTCATGCAGTGGCCGGTCCCCTGGTCCGCAGCTCGTATCATGCAGATGAGTTTGCTCCGCCAGAGGATAGAGGATAGAGGACAGATTATCAGGCGACAGAAATCAGATGTCAGCCATTAAAGGGCCCTAGGTTAGACGTCAGCGCCGCCGCAGGCCACAGACGCATTTTGGTCGAGT
>CAZUER010000220.1:0-2749 GCA_964619345.1 uncultured Desulfohalobiaceae bacterium | reverse complement strand
AACACTGCTGCAGGACGGTATTCGGGTTATCACCAGGACCCTGGCCCGTGGAAAAATGCTGGATCCAATTCCTGAATATAACTTTTCTGATCACAACAGGGGTGCCAAAAAGAAAGTCCTGACCATAGACAATGCCAAGAAAAAAAAGCGTGATAAAGCCTATAAAGAATTGTTGAGATTGGCAAATAACGTCGTCGGATATGCAGAAATAGCCATTCGGGTTCTTCTCTCTTATGAAAGCCCTGACTACGAGAGCTCGATGTTTGCTCAGATGTATGCCAATCAACTTGAATATAACTTGGAAATCCTCAAACAGGTTATCGATCAGACCACACGCCGGATCATTCACAGTGAAAAAGTCCCAGCGCAAGAAAAGGTCCTCTCTTTCTTTGAATGCCATACGGATATCATTGAAAAAGGAAACCGCGAGACCCAGTTTGGGCATAAAGTCTTTATGACCACAGGCAGTTCAGGGGTCATTCTGGATTGCCTGATGCCCCGCGGCAATCCTAATGATTCTGCTATGTTTGAAGAACTCCTTGATCGACAAAAAGAGATCCTGGGAAAGTCCCCGCGACAGATGGCAGCCGATGGTGGTTTTGCCTCCAAAGACAATCTTGAAAAGGCCAAGGAATCCGGAATAGAAGACATGGCCTTTGGCAAGAAACGTGGATTAAAGATACTGGATATGGCCAAAAGCGAATGGGTATACAAGAAACTCCGCAATTTTCGAGCCGGGGTAGAAGGACTCATTTCAGCCCTGAAGCGAGCTTTCGGGCTTGACCGTTGCACCTGGAAAGACTGGGAGGGCTTTAAGCAGTATGTCTGGTCATGCATAGTGACGTTTAATCTCCAAGTAATGGCTCGAGCTTAACAGGTCGACAACTTAAAAAGCAGTTGACCCAGGGAGTAGTCCGTCAATAGAAAGTTAATCTGCATACGAATACATAACTCGTGTCACTCTCCCGGTCCATGTAAAAGTTAATACTACCCAGATTACTATTTTTACCAAACGCCTATATTTTCGCAATGGGGCTTTCCGGATCGAAACTAGCTAAATATTCATTGTCTTGCAGTAGCTTGACTGATTCTGCTCCAAAATACCAGAAAGATTCCTGCCCCAATCATGGGCAGGGACAAGACCTGCCCCATGCTCAAAAAATCCAGGGCCACAAAGCCAAGCTGGATGTCCGGCTGGCGGAAAAATTCCACTAAAAAGCGGAAAAAGCCGTAAAGAAGCAGGAAAAGTCCAAGCACAGCGCCTCTTGGTCGCGGCTGCCGGGAAAAAAACCACAGGATGCAGAACAAGACCACACCTTCCAGCAATGCTTCATAGATCTGGCTGGGATGGCGGGGAACCGCACCGGCAGCCGGTCCTGGGAAGACCACTGCCCAGGGTAGATCGCTGGGCCGGCCCCAGAGTTCGGCATTTAAAAAGTTGCCGATACGCCCGGCAAACAACCCCGGCGGGGCCAAGGGGGCTACAAAGTCCCCCAAGTCGAGAAAATGAAGGCCCTTTCGTCTGGCATAAATGATCCCCGCGACCACAATGCCCAGCAGTCCTCCATGGAATGACATCCCGCCGTGCCAGACCTTGAGTATCTCCAATGGATCGCTGATCAGTGCAGAGCTGTTGTAGAAAAGCATGTAGCCCAGCCTGGCTCCTACGACCAGGCCGAGCATGACATAGACGAGCAGGTCCTGGAATTGGGCGGGATTGACGGGCGAGTCCTCACGCCTGGCCCGCCTGCTGCCCAGGACCAGGGCGACGGCAAAACCGATAACATACATCAGCCCGTACCAGCGGACAGTCAGAGGACCGATTTCAAATGCCACAGGATTTATATCGGATAGGACAATCATACGCGGAATGCCTTTTGTTCTTTTTGTCCACTTACAACCACAAAGACTGTCTACCTACACGTTGGCAAAAGCGTGGTGCATCTAAACCTGTACATTCCCTTTAGATCATAAGTGAAGATAGTGTCCAGGTCATACGTTGCTTGCATGATTCCCTGAATTATTGCATAATTAGCCAACAGACGAAAAATATGGCAGGCTCTCTCGTACCTGTCAAGGAGGTCTTAAGTGTCAGAATGGCTTGACAGCCAATATAACTTGGCTATTATGCCAAATATTACACAAACAAAGAGGTTCATCATGAATTGTCAGCTGCGCTGTAAATTGTTTTTAGTTCTTGCTTTGCCGATGCTGGCCGCACTTCTTTTGGCCGGTTGTGGCTCGGAAGTTGAATCCAGCCCAAGCACGTCCAAAAAGGCGCCGCTTGTGGAAGTGGTTGGCGCCAGCCAGGGAGAGATATCCAAGGATATCGATATCACCGGGAAAATCGTAGCTACGCGGGAGATCAAAATCCAGGCCACCGTGGAAGGACCCGTGGGATTCTCTCCCTGGCGGGAAGGCGACCGGGTGGAAAAAGGGGAAAAACTCATTGAAATTGACCGCCCATTCTACCGCGCCGAGCTCAAGGAGGCAGAAGCGAACCTGGCAGTGGCAAAATCAAAGCTGGCCGACTTCAAAGCCGGGACCCGGCCGGAAGAGATTGCCCAGACTGAACAAAACGTCGAGTATCTGCAGGAGTGTGCCGATTTTGCCCGCAAAAACCTGGAGCGGGTCCGGGAACTGGCCGAAAAAGGCGGAGTCAGCGGGGAAGAGCTTGAAAAGGCCCGGATGTCTTTTATCGAGTGTCACACCAATCTGGTTTCGGCCCGGGAAAAACTCTCCATGCTCA
>CAZUER010000219.1:0-2768 GCA_964619345.1 uncultured Desulfohalobiaceae bacterium | reverse complement strand
CCTTTGTGGCTCCTTACTTGGCGTCCCTGGCGACTTGGCGGTTCACAGTTTCTTGTTTTTTCCGACAGGGATGTCACGGACATGGATTATCTGCACCAGCTGACTCGCCTGCGCACAGACACAAACCGCACCCGCTGGACAGAAGCCACAGCCTTCCGCGCCCCCCACAAACCGTTTCTGCTCCTGTCCATCCTGGATCTGGCCGCCCAGGGGCAGATTGATTCACCGTTTATTGAACCCACATTTGATCTCATAGAGCGCTTCGCCCGCTACTGGGACCTGGTCCGGCCGCCAAGTGGCAAATGCAACATGGCATACCCCTTCTATTATATGCAGAGCGAGGGCTTCTGGAGCCTGGTGCCAAAACATGGTCAGGAACAGGAGCTGAGGGAGAGAATCACTTCCTCCATGACCCGGCTGCAAATCTTGCTTCTGGGCGCTGAGATCGACCAGGAGTTCTTTGAGATCATCTCCGGTCAGAAGGGCAGGGAAGAGCTCAGGGCTGCACTTTTGAATACCTATTTTGCTCCTGATATCCGCCAACTCCTATTACGCGAGGCAATGGAAAACCAGGAAGCCTTTGAGTACAGCCAGCGCCTGCTCCAGGCCGCAGAAGCAGCCATGCCCTTCGGCCAGCCGGAAAAGCCCCAGCAGGTCCGGGACCAGGGATTCCGCAAAGCCATCATGAATCTGTACAGCCACCGTTGCGCCCTGTGCGGCATACGCATGATCACCCCGGAGGGGCATACCATTGTCGAAGCCGCCCACATCCGGCCCTGGTCAGACAGCCAGGACGACCGTCCGGCCAATGGCCTGGCTCTATGCCGGCTCTGCCACTGGAGCTTTGATCGAGGTTTCATGAGAGAAAACGAAATCCGACATCATTCTCTATTTTTCTTTTGCTAGCTGACCACTGACCTCCGACTTCTGACCTCTGATATAGGGCATATCATGACGTTGGAGCAACGGCCTATCTTTCCACCGGATGATCACAGGCACATTCCGGATCAGATGTGCTTGGGATAGCACCGGAAGGAAAGATTTCGGGGGTGACCGTTATTGATTTTCTGATAGGTTGCTCAGATGGAACCATGAGGACTATGGCACGTAGTCCTCGTTGGACCTAATCAAAATACAGGCAAAATTAACTCATAAAAGACGAATTCAAGTATACCATTATGATTGAAATGATAGAAGGAAACACTTAATTTAGTTGTTAGATCTATAGAAAAAAAATGACTTCAAATAAAAAGATCAACAATCAAATACTTGATAAAGTTCTCCGAATTTTTTTGCGAATAGTACCTATACTTCCAGGACCTGAGCTTTATGATCTGTTAAATGAAGTAAAAAATTCACGTTCAGAATTAGATCAGAAAGTAGAGAAAGCAGCTAGCTCATTAAATGAAGCATCTCATTTAGTTTCAGAACTTGAAAAGGCTCTCACGGAAAGAATGGAGAAAGTTAATAAACTTCGTGATGAATATTCAAAATTCTCTGAACTCGCTGAAATTGAAGAAAAGAAAGCTGAAGCGTTAATTAAGCAAATTCAAGCAACTGTCCACCAAGGGAAAACTAAGGAACGTTTGTTTGCCTTTGGCATTAATATTATAATGTGACGATATATAAATAATGTATGACTAATGGTAATAATTTAAGAATATTATTTATAAAATATTGAGGTTATAATGATTGATTTCAATGTCCTATTTCTTCTGTTATCTCTAGCAATAATTTTAGTATTGATATATTTTGTCTTGATCCACTTTAAGGGAGCCAGTGAGCAATATCCATTTAAGAAAAAAGATATGCTGTTTACTGAAGCAGAGAAACGCTTTTTAGGTGTCCTTGATCACATATTAAGCGATCAGTTTCGCATCTTTGGAAAAGTGCGCGTAGCTGATGTGCTCAGCGTAGCTTCTGGTTCAAATCGTAAAGAATGGTGGGGTGCTTTTAATAAAATTAATTCTGAACACTTCGATTATGTTGTGTGTGATGCAGGCAGCAATCTGATCAGAGCTGGTATTGAGCTTGATGATTCATCACATACTAAAAAACATCGACAAACTCGGGACGAGTTTTTGGCCAGAGCCTGCCAGGCAGCCGGCTTGCCCCTCATCCGGATTCCAGTTCGAAAGGAGTATTCAATATCCGATATAAGGTCCCGGTTGTCTGAAGCACTGTCCATGGACAGTGCTCAAGCCAATGTGCAAGCCGATGAGTTGATATCCCAGGAAGACACAGAAGATCTGAATACGGCATCTCCTCAATGCCCTCAGTGCTCCTCTGCAATGGTTCGGCGAACAGTTAAGTCGGGTCCAAGAGCCGGCCAGGAGTTTTGGGGATGCACCAATTTTCCGCGTTGTCGTGGAATTCGGGACGTTTGAAACTTATCAGACAGTTCTCCGGGTCTGTGCCGGATATGCAGCTAAGCTGATCGGGGACATATCGGCGGCCGATGTGATGAAGTTCCATATCCAATCCGCCAAGCTGACCCTGCTTATGGTGGATGACTTCTTTGGCCGGGCTGTTCCTGAGCTGCGTTCCCGGATCAAGGTCAATCTGCGGACTCAGGATATTGATGTCTTTGAGTATGGTCATGAAAGTGACTATAAATCGCTTATGTATCTCAAATCCAGATTCATGGCTGCTGGTCAGGAGGGATACGAGCAGCAAGAAGCTTTTGATCAATGGCTGATGAAACCTGGAGGAGACATTTGATTGGTGCGGGCGGACCGGGGCTGCGCTTGGGAGTATAAAGGCAGTAG
>CAZUER010000218.1:0-2796 GCA_964619345.1 uncultured Desulfohalobiaceae bacterium | reverse complement strand
TGGAGAATGTCGTTTTTTCCTACCCAGCCCGCGATTGTGATCCTGTTTTGAAGATCCAACTCCTGGGCCAGAGATTGAAGTTCACCTCTGTAAGGCCCATCTCCGACGATGGTCATGCGCCATGACAGATCTTTGAGGGAGGCCAGCGCCTTTATCAGCAGGTCAAGGCCTTTTTGATACACAACCCGTCCGGTGAATAATAAGTGCGCATTCCCCCAATCCCTTTCGCCTGGGGAGAAACGAGTGATATCCACTCCATTGGGAATGACGCCAATGGACAGCTGCGGGGCAAATTCTTGGGCTAGGTCTCGCAGCCCGTCACTGTTGGCCACAATGCCATCCGCCTTTCCCCACACCAAGCGGATTAAGGGGGAAAGCAGGGTGTGAACAAGCTTAAAATCGTAGGGCCGGAACCCGGGAACGTCTCCCCCGCGCAAAGACACAATGTAGGGAAGACCCATGAAGGATTTTGCCGCCAGACCAACAGGCCCGCTGGGTACCCCGAAGAATGTGATCAAAAGGTCAGGATTCCACCTTTTCACAAAGATTAACCCATCCGTGATGCCACCCAGCATAAAGGACAGCTGCTCCAGGGTGGTCGAGCGATGGGCAGATTTCCGGTGTGAAAGGCAGCGATAGATACGCACGCCATTTTCCACAGATTTGACTGGCAGATCACGATGCCGGTTCGTCAGGATAGCGACTTCTTCACCCATGCTGACCAGCTCCCTGGCGATGTTGGCGCTGGCATTACCTGCCCCTCCTCCCACCGGTGGGTGTTCGCTGTTGACAAGGAGAATCCTCATGGGCGCTCCGTATCCCCGTCCCCGGCGATTTCCCGGATGGTGTAGGTCGGTTTGCCCTGGGCTTCATGATAGGTGCGGACCAGCAGTTCGGCGATCAACCCCATGAGGATGGACTGGAATCCCATTAAGGCCAACATGATGGAGGAAGGGAACAGCGGGGAATCGAACGGGGAAATCCCGAAAGACAGGCGGCGGACCATGAGGAACAGCAGCACACCGCCACCCACCAGTAATAGAAGCAGTCCAATGCCGCCGAAGAGGTAGAGGGGCTTCTGGGAGTAGCTGATCAGGAACTTGACCGTGAAGAGGTCCAAAATGACCTTCAGGGCGCGCTCCAGGCCGTACTTCGTCTTGCCGTGGCGGCGGGGATAATGATTGACCTCCACTTCTGTGATTCTGGCTCCTACATATCCGGCATAGGCTGGGATAAAGCGGTGCATTTCACCGTACAGGCGAAATCCGGTGATGACATCCTTGCGGTAGGCCTTCAGGGTGCAGCCGTAATCATGGAGATGGACCCCGGTAACCCACGAGATCAAGGCATTGGCTATTTTCGAAGGCAAAATCCGGGTCAGAAATTTGTCCTTTCTATCTTTCCGCCAACCGCTGACCACATCATGCCCTTCTCGAATCTTATCCAACAGAAGAGGGATATCCTCCGGATCATTCTGCATATCGGCATCCATGAGCACGATAACATCCCCTTCCGCGTGGTCGATCCCGGCAGCGATGGCCGGCGTTTGGCCGAAATTCCGGCGCAGGGCGATGGCTGTTACATGCTCCGAATCCTGCTTCGCAAATTCTTTCAATATGTGAAAGCTGTTATCCTGGCTGCCATCATCCACATAAACAATTTCGTATGGATTCGTGATATTACCCAACACACGGTCCAGATGTTCTCTCAATATGTGCAAGGACTTTTCTTCGTTACAAACAGGAATGACCACGGATACTATCATTACCTTCTCCGTACTCCTCATCTAGCAGTTTATCTCAGGAGATAATTATCCAAGACACTGGAAACTCAGTTTAACATAAGGGATATGGTTTTACAATCTGCCAGATATCGTTCAAATACAGGAAACTCTCATATATCTCTTTTTAACCACTCGAACTGGCAAAATGCTGGTATAAAACGAATCCGGGGTTAATCCATTTTCAAACAATAGCCCTTCAAATAGTATAATTATTGCAGGTTTTTTCTAAAAGAAAGCAAGGTAATATGCAACTCAAACGTTCCTCTGGCATCCTGCTCCACCCCACCAGCCTGCCTGGGCCTTACGGCATCGGGGATCTGGGCCCACAGGCCCACGGCTGGATTGATTTTCTGGCCGAAACAGGTACACGCTGGTGGCAGATCTTACCCCTGGGACCCACTGGCTACGGCGATTCTCCCTACCAATCCTTTTCAGCCTTTGCCGGGAACCCTTACCTGATCAGCCCGGAGCTTCTGCTGCAGGATGGTTTGCTAACGGGTGATGATCTGATAGATGCGCCAGATTTTCAGGAGGAAAAAGTAGATTATGGCGCCGTCATCCCCTGGAAGCTGGACCTGCTGGATCGTGCCTATACGCAGTTCAAGATGGGCGAGTTTCCAGAACTGGAGCGGGAATTTAATGACTTTAAAGAGAAGCAAGCAGGATGGCTGGAAGATTTCGCCCTGTTTATAGCCATTAAAATAAGCCAGGGAGGCAAGCCCTGGGATGAGTGGCCTACTCCACTGCGGGACCTTGGCTCGAAGGGAGGCCCTTCAAGCTGGGATGCTGTCGCGAAGAAACATCGCGATAGCCTAATTCTAGTTCAGTTCCGGCAGTTCTTGTTCCACCGGCAGTGGGACCACCTGCGGGATCACGCCCGCCAGCGGGGAGTCAAAATCATGGGAGACATCCCCATCTTCGTGGCCCACGACAGTGCCGACGTGTGGGCCAACCGGGTGCTCTTTTATCTCGACGAACAGGGCCAGCCCAGCGTGGTGGCCGGGGTGCCGCCC
>CAZUER010000217.1:0-2825 GCA_964619345.1 uncultured Desulfohalobiaceae bacterium | reverse complement strand
ACGAGAGTTTTTACAGGCAGTGCCCATCACCGAACCAACCTCAACGATTCCCTGGTTGAAGGAAGAAAGTATTTAATGTGAACACCTTTTGGTGACTGGAGACATGTTAGACAAACAACACCACACACTAGAATCAGCCCCAAACATCCATCTGCCGGATGTGGACTTGAGCAAGGATGAATTGACCATCCTCAGCGAAGTTTGTCTAAGCTCTACTCAGCTTCTGGACGTGGAAGATATCCTGTCCCTCATTCGGGAAACCGTGATCGGAAAACTTGGCATGTCTGTGGCCTCGGTTTATTTACAGGACATGGAATCCAAGCGCTATACATTGCAAGCCGCATATGGCCTTTCTGAGAGACAAAGAAAGTAAATCGACCGCCGCAGGAAAGCAGGATATGACATTACCAAGGAAGTGATCGAAACCGGTCAGGGGGTATATATTCCCGATATGTCTACTGACCCCCGTTTTCAGGGGGTGTGGGATCACTTGCAGGGCCGATCCTACCTGAAGATGCCGCTCATATCCCGGGGAACTGTGGTCGGTGTCTTGGGCATCGTTGCCCCCCCTAACCAATCCTTTTCCCCCCGTTTTGTTGAGTATCTGAAAGTTATCGGCCATGTCTTTGGCATTGCCATTGATAACGCGCTGCTTTTCGTCCATACCATCCAGGGGGAACAGCGCGCACAAGCCCTCTATCAATTAGGGCTGCGGATGTCCTCCTCTCTCACCTTGAGCAGCGTCCTGGAGTCCGTAGCAGAGTCTTCACGGGAATTCATGAAGGCTGACATTGCTTTAGTAGGCCTGGTGAACACTGAAATGAACGAGTTAGTCTTAGAAGCCATTTCAGGCAGGCAGTCCGACTCCATCCCAAGTTTCCGCAAAGTGTCCAGAGACCAATCGCCCTGGAAAGAACTCATCGCAGGACAACCTCTGGTTTATAATGGGTCTTCTTCTCAACAACCTCAGCTGTACGCAAACCAGTTTCTTGACGATGAAGATGTGCAGTCCTACCTTGTCGTTCCCTTGATGCAGGGGTCAGAATTCCTGGGGCTGCTCGTGCTCATGTACCGCCATCCACGCAACTTTACGCACGGGGATGTCAATGCGGTTTTTCGGCTCACCCACCAGATCATCCTAGCTATTGAAAACGCCCAGCTGTATCGACAACTTCATCACATGGCAGCTTTTGAAGAGCGCGATCGCTTGGCCCGCGAACTCCATGACAACCTGTCACAAACCCTGGGGTACCTCAAAGTTAAAGCTTCTATTACCGAGGATCTCTTGCAGAGCGGCGAACTCACCAAAGCCCAAGACAGCCTACGGCAGGTGAAAAAGGTCTGCGATGTGTTGTACACCAACGTGCGCGAGGAAATATTCAACCTGCGCACACAGGACCAGGGGCAAAAGGGTTTCTTTGACACCCTGCGGGAATACCTTTCAGATTATCGCACCCATTATGGTTTACAAGTGGACCTGGTGGTCGAAAAGGAATGCCTGCAAGGCATCTCACCTCAAATATCCTGCCAGTTGATGCGCATTATCCAAGAAGCGCTGTCCAATGTCAGAAAACATTCCCAGGCCAGCGAGGTGATTCTTTCGTGCTCTTTAGAAGGTAAACAGCTTGGCGTCCTGATCAAGGATAACGGACAGGGATTCCACCCTGCTCAGGTGGGTGATAGAAATGAAGAAAAATATGGACTGCAGATCATGCGGGAACGCGCGGAATCTATCGGCGGCAGCTTGAGCGTGAAATCGAAACCCGGTCAGGGCACCGAGGTCAGGATCTCCGCACCGACGGACATCACAGATCAAAGGGAAAGATTCCATGATGCGCATTCTGCTGGTTGACGACCACGCTTTATTCAGGATGGGGGTGAAAGAACAACTGGAACTAAAAGATAAGTTCCAGGTGGTGGGACAGGCCAGCAACGGCAAGGAAGCAATTCAGGCAGCCCGAAAATTAAACCCGGACGTGATCCTGATGGACATTCACATGCCGGAATGCGACGGCCTGGAAGCCACCCGTCACATTAAACAGGAAATGCCGGAGACAAAAATAGTCATCCTCACTGTGGCAGACGACGACGAGTGCCTTTTCGAAGCCATCAAGAGCGGCGCCCAGGGTTATATCCTAAAAAACATGGAACCGGCCCAATTATATGAGTTCCTTCACGCCATTGACCGTGACGAGGCACCGCTCTCCGGGCCTATGGCCTCAAAAATCCTGCACGAGTTTCATGACCTGGAAGCGGACCAAAAACCACAATCTGCAGAAGACAGCGTCCTCACAGAAAGGGAGACTGGCGTCCTGGAATTGGTCGTGGAGGGCTTGACCAACAAAGAGATCGCGGCCCAGCTCCACATCTCAAAAAATACGGTCAAGATTCATCTGCGGAACATCCTGGATAAATTGCATCTCGAGAACCGCACCCAGGCCGCTGTGCACGCCGTTCGGGAAGGGATTGTGGGCGAAAAGAAGTAATTCATCCCGCCGGGAACACCACCTCATCCATATTTATATATTAAGTAACCCGAATGGGTAGTTTTCAAATAACCCAGTCGGGCTTTTTTTATCGCTCACCCGAATATGGTGAAAGGGGGACCTCTAGACTATAGTTAATGTAAGTCCCTCAACAAATCAGGACTAATTTTCCCCCTACCCAAAAGCAGCCAGACCCTTATTTTTTTCGAGATGGGAACGGAAAGGAGAAGAGAACAAAAAATAAAAAAAATGACCAGAACAAAACCTTGTTATCACATGATGAGGTCCATACAGGCATCTGAAGGAGTCTAAGATGGCAGAAGTTGAGAGAAGAGACAA
>CAZUER010000216.1:0-2890 GCA_964619345.1 uncultured Desulfohalobiaceae bacterium | reverse complement strand
GAAACTCAAATCCCAGAATAAGTACGTAAATTTACTTAGAACAAATCTGCCCTGGGCCCAGGATGGGAGAGGACTTGTCTTTATTGACGAATTTTGTTAAGAGCCCAAGTATCACACCTTGGGGGCAACCCCTTTAAGGCTGCGGGAGGCAGCGCATAATGCAAAAGATTTTTGGAATGATACCTGAACGCGTATATATTTTTTCCCCTCAGACTAATCCGGAGGGCAGCAGGAATATCCTGACTGCCAGCCATACCCATTGCCTGAGTTGCCATCAGGAAGAGGACAAGGGATCCCTGGCTTGCGGAGAGCGACATGTCCGGTAAGTCCTGGATACGGATCCTTTTTTGCCTGGGAATCCTTGTCGGGCTGGGATTGGCTGCCCCGGCCGCCGCACTGGCCTGGGGACCAGGCATGCATCTGGCCTTAGGTAAGCAGATCCTCAGCAATTTGCACCTGCTTGGACCGGCAGTGGCTGAACTTTTGACCTACAACCCCCGGGCCTTTCTGTATGGGTGTTTGAGTGCGGACATCCTGGTGGGCAAAGGCCGGCGGATTACTCCCACCCATTGCCACAGCTGGCAAGCCGGTCTGCGCATGGTTCAGTCCGTGCGCAACCCCAGGTTGCAGGCCTATGCCTATGGATACTTGACCCACCTGGCTGCTGATGTGGTGGCCCACAATTATTACGTGGCCAACATTCTGCAATTGGGTCGAACTCGGGGCAAGCTGACCCATATGTATGTGGAAATGCAGGCTGACAGGCAAACGGCATACTGTCCCACCGAATTAAAAAGGGTGATGAAAACCTCTTTTCCAGATGCCGATGCCCTTCTCCTCTCTACATTGCGCAAGTCAAGGGTTGCATTCTCTTTGAAAAAAAGGATTTTTAAGTCGGGTGTGGCTTTGAGCAGAAATATGACCACCACCTCCTCCCTGGAGCTTCTGTCCAAACAGTTTCCCCATCAGGAATGCGACGAGTATCTCAGTGATATGCACGAGCTCTCCTTTCAAGTCAGCATGGATTGCTTAATTAAGGGTCAAAAATCCGCAGTGGTCACTTTTGATCCCATGGGTTTTGAGAATTTGGGGTTGGTCAAGCAGCACGGGGGAAAAAGATCCGCGAACTCCCTGACCGGATCGGTGATGAATTTTTTCATTCCGACCATGAGCCTATTGACCCTGTTGTAGTCATCCCCCCGCAAGGAAAACCGCCTAGGGCTTTGTACGTCTGAAAAACAATAACAAGGAACTCGACTATGAGCTGGTCGGTTTTGGGCCCGGTTTACGTGTTTCAATGTCTAACTCAAAGAGATTGTGCCTATGAAGACGCAGAGTAGGTTGGAAAAGGTCTTACGCGCAGGTCACTTTGCTTTCACCGGGGAACTCGGACCTCCCCGCGGCACCAATGTTCAGGCAGTCAAAGAGAAAGCCTCCCACTTGAAAGGAATGGTCGACGGGGTGAATATCACCGACAACCAAACAGGTATGGTCCGTATGTCCAGCTGGGCCACCTCTTTGATAGTAAAGGATGAGGGGTTGCAACCCATTTATCAGATGGTTTGCAGAGACCGAAACCGTTTGGCCATGCAGGCGGATGTGCTGGGAGCGAATGCTCTGGGCATAGACACCATGCTTTGCCTTTCCGGCGATCATCAACAGTTCGGCGATCATCCCCATGCAAAGGGGGTTTTTGATATCGATTCCATCCAACTCCTGGCCATGGTCAAGAATATGCGCGATCTGGGCAAGTTTCAGGGAGGAGCTGATATCGACGGGCCGCCCCAGATGTTCATCGGGGCAGCGGCCAATCCCTTTGCCGAACCCTATGCTTGGCGGGTGCACCGCCTGGCCAAGAAGATTCAGGCCGGGGCTGATTTTATCCAGACCCAGTGTATTTACAATATGCCCCGGATGCGAGAATGGACCAAACAGGCCGTAGATATGGGCTTGACGGACAAAGTTTCCATCCTGGCCGGTGTCACGCCCATGAAAAGCGTGGGTATGGCCAAATATATGCAGACCAAGGTCCCGGGCATGGACGTTCCGGAAGAGATCGTCAAGCGTTTGCGAGGGGTTGAGAAAAAAAGGCAAAAAAACGAAGGAATTAAGATTGCCGTAGAGCAGATTCAAGAGTTCAAGGAGATGGAGGGCATTGCCGGCGTGCACCTCATGGCTATTGAGTGGGAACATCGGGTTCCGGAAATAGCGGAATTGGCCGGAGTGCTACCCCGCCCGGAAGTATAAGCCCCTCATCTTAGAGCTGGTTGCGTTTTGTCCGCCCTTGTCAGGTAAGCGATCCGGCAAGGGCGGTCTGCTTTCGAGGACAGAAGACAGAGGACAGAGGAGAGAAGACAGAAGACTGAGGACAGAGTACAGAAGACTGAGGGCAGAGGACTGAAGAATCAATAAGTCATAGCTCCTGGTATGGATACCCATGCAGGAAAATCGATTTTTTGCAGTTTCGTCAACATAAGAGGACACTATGACCACACTTGCCGAAATTGCTGAGCGGGAACAACGTCTGCTGTGCCCGACGTATACCCGCTATCCACTGCACATTGTCCAAGGCGATGGGGCTCGGGTTTGGGACGGACAGGGCCGTGAATATGTGGACCTGTTGGCTGGAATTGCGGTCTGTAACCTGGGACATTGCCATCCGGAAGTGACTGAGGCGGTCTGTGAACAGGCCGCCCGCTTGGTGCACACCAGCAATCTTTTCTATCAGACTCCCCAGCTGGACTTGGCTGAAAAGTTGCTGGCCGGATGTGATCTGGATCGGGTCTTTTTTTGCAACTCCGGAGCGGAAGCCAATGAAGCGGCTATCAAGCTGGCCCGGCGTTTTGCCCAGGAGGTGCGCGGCAAGCGGGCCTTTGAAATCATAACTGTT
>CAZUER010000215.1:0-3091 GCA_964619345.1 uncultured Desulfohalobiaceae bacterium | reverse complement strand
AACCTCTGGTAAAACCGTCAAATCGGATTCTACGTTTCATCCTCGATCAAACTGGCGGCCGCCGCCGGAAGCAAAGCTGACAACTGACAACCGATAAAAAGTTACTCTATTTATATACACCGACAACCCAACAGAACAAAGGAGGTCCGCCATGGACAACTATTACAACCTCAGAGAATTTCAGTGTGTGACCAAGGCCAAGCACGGAGTGGGGGCCCTGGCCTCTCTGCCGGATTCTTTGAAAGAGCTGGGAGTGAGCAAACCGCTCATTGTTACAGACCCCGGGGTAGTCGGGGCCGGACTTTTGGACCGAGTGACCAAGGTTCTGGAAGAGGCTTCCATGCCCTACGGCGTCTTCGACCAGGTGGTCCCCAACCCGTACGTATCCACTGTGGGCGATGCCACCAAGCAATATGAAAAGGAGGGCTGCGACGGCCTGATCGGTCTGGGTGGAGGAAGCTCAATGGACACGGCCAAGGGCGTGGGCGTGGAAGTGACCCATGACGGCGACGTCCTGTACTGGGAGGCGGCCAAGCGGGACCTGGAGCGGCGTATCGCTCCTTTGATCACCATCCCCACCACGGCCGGAACCGGCAGTGAGATCACTGTGTGGGCCGTGATCACTGATCCGGAACGCAAATTCAAGTTCAACGTGGGCGGACCACTCATGTCCCCGCACATAGCCATAGTTGATCCGGAGCTGCACATGACCATGCCCCCGCTGGTCACGGCCGGAACCGGAATGGACGCCCTGTGCCACGCCGTAGAGTGCTACACCTGCCATTTCGCCCAGCCCCACACCGATGCAGCGGCCCTGCTGGCCATTGAATACTGCGGCAACTACCTGCGCCGGGCCGTGGGCAACGGCCAGGATATGGAAGCCAGGTACTACATGGCTATGGCCGCCCACCTGGCCGGAATTTCTTACGGCACGGAGAGCGCCGGAGCGGTTCACGCCCTGACCCAGACCCTGGGCGGGATCAAGCCGGAGATCCATCATGGTCCGGCTGTGGGGGCCACTTTGGGCGCGTTCATGGAATACAACTGGATCGGCCGTCCTAAGAAGTTCCGCCGGGTGGCCGAGGCCCTGGGCGTAGAAACCACTGGCTTAAGCGACAGGGAGGCCTGCCTCCTGGGGGCCCAGGCCGTGTACGACCTGGCCGAGGATACCGGTATTCCTACCCTGGCCGATCTGGGGGTCAAGGAAGAGGAGATCCCCCATCTGGCCAAGGAGGCCTACGGCGATCCGCAGACCCCGGGCAATCCCAGGGATATCGACATCCAAGGCTATGAATGGATGTACAAGCGCTGCTTGGGCTGCCTATAAAAATTCAGCCGGGGTCTTCCCCCGGCTGAATTTTTAATTGGTGCATACAAAAAAGCCGCCGGGTTTGACCCGACGGCTTTTTTTGTTTGAGACTGCCGAGTTATACATGCATTGTCCGGTATCGACACAAAATCTTTCTTCCTCTGATTCCCCTCCCTGCTGCCTGTCTTCCAGGCGGGAGGGAGGGGCCAGGGGAGGGTTCTTTTTTGCGACACGTGATATGTGTCAAGGCACTAGACTCAACCCCGGTCGCTGGTTGGCCGTCCGGGACCGCCAGGCTCCAGCCTGGCCAAAGAGGGCGAATGATTATTCGCCCCTACTACATGCTGATCCGTACGTTTCATAATTGATTAATCCGGCAAAACGTTTTTTGGGCGCTTTGGCCCAAAAATACGTCAGATTTGCCGGAGGCAAAGCTGACATCTGACCTCTGTCCTCTGTCCTCTGTCTTTACAGTCCCATGGCCTCTTTCACCGCCTCCAGGGCGTCGCGCTTTCCGTCGGCGGTCTTGACCACATCTGTCGTATATGTCCCGCCGTGATCAAACCAGCGCTCCAGGAGCTCCGGTTTTTCCTTGATCAGCCTGATTCCGGCTTCCTCATAATCCATATTTTGATTGATCACATACTCGCCCATCTGGGCCTGTTCTTCCACTGTAAAAACATAGTTTTCGAAAAACTGGCCGATGTTCGGATTTTTCCAGGCATAACCGGTACGGCAGATTGTGCGCACAGTGGCTGCACCTTGATTGGGACCCCAGTATTTTTCCCCACCATGCAAAAATTTCATGTCAATATTTAAATTCATAGGATGCGGAGCCCAGCCAAGCCAAGCGATCCAGGGATTGCCCCGCCTGACTTCCCGCTTGACCTGGGTCAGCATGCCGGCCTCACTGGAGGGCATAAGTTCCCAATCACCAAGGCCGTAGGCATCATCGTCGATCATGTCCAGGATGACCTTATTGCCGTCGTTTCCGGCCTCAATGCCGTAAATGGTCCCTTCGAACTTCTCTTTGTGCTTATCTAAATCGGCAAAGTGTTGCACACCGGATTCATAAGCTTCTTTGGTCACGGCCACAGTATACTTGGCTCCAGTAAGGTTTGTGGTCACCAGGTCAATATCTCCCTCGAGCATGTGTTCGCGGATCATTCCCCGCTGAGTGGGCAACCACAGTCCCATAGCCACGTCCCGCTGCCCCTGGGCCAAACTCTGAAACATAATGGGCACGGAAGCGGTGATCACATCGGCCTTATACCCCAGCTTTTCCAAAAGATAGGCAGCGGTTTCAGTCTTGGCTGTCACCCCGGTCCAATTGACCTGAACGAGATGCACTTCTTGTCCTTTCTCAGCCCAGGCAGAGCTGCAGATACATAGCATCATGGCCGCCAACGCAAACAGCAGTCCTTTTTTCATAGTCATATCCTCCGGTTGAAAAATAATACTTTCCGCCAGGTACCGGCCAAAACAAGCAAATGGCAAGTTACCTTGTACGAATTAAAAAAAGTTCCCGTATTAAAAATAGATATCATCCAACCCGCTAATCTGTCAATTCTGCTTGAACCACGGCATGGCCCTTAGCTGACCTTTCAGGCCATATCAAACTGTTCATTTCATCTCGCATGAAACTGACTCAAAGTGTTTAGGTAAAACCGTCAAATCAGATTCTACGTTTCATCCTCGATCAAACTGATCGTCTGCGGCCAGAGGCGGCGCTCGTATGAAACAAGGATTAACTTTCGCATTTCGTACAAAAGGCAGCAGATT
>CAZUER010000214.1:0-3124 GCA_964619345.1 uncultured Desulfohalobiaceae bacterium | reverse complement strand
TTCCTGTCTCCGGGTTCAAACGATGTTCGATCACGCTGGCCAGGAGGACCCAAACCCCCAGGGCCATAACCAGGATGATGGCCACACTGACCAGCTTGCCCAGGAGGGTGCGTCCTGCCTGACTGGCATACCAGGCCGGGAGGTCAAAGATTCCCCAAGCGTTGAAGATGAACATGACCACGGCAATGAGAATCACCACTCGAATAACTTTCAAGGACATGGGCACGTAGGAGTTCAGCCGGGACTCCAGCAGGGGGACCTTCCGACAAGTGTCCGGAGACAGCTTGATCTTCCGCCCGATGAGCTGGGACACTATCCCGGAGGCCAGCAGCCCGAGGCCGATAAAGACAAGGGTCTTCAGAGTAGCCAGCATGACAAAGGGCAGGGCGTCTGCTGGCCGGGCCAGGGTAATGACCAGGACCACAAGAAAGTAAGCGATGGCTAATATATGCCAGATGCGGGACAGAATCCGGAGCAGGGCCTGTGAGGTTCCCAGAGCGGCCTTGTCGGCCTTGGCCTTGATGGCTTCGCGGATCTTGACCCGGTTCTTGAGCACCACCGCGGTGGCGTAGACAAAGGCCAGGAGCATGATGATCAGGCTGACCCCCTGGCCCAGGGCATAGGAGCGATAGGCATTGACCAGGGGGACCGCCAGGAGCATTCCGTAGCCCAAAAAGCCGGCCAGCCGGGCCAGGAATCGATTCCAGTACTCGGCGTCCTCTGAGCTGATGGGCAACAGGCGCAAGCTGTCGTATCTGTAGGAGAAAAGCATCCTGATGCCTGCCTTGAGCAGCTCGATCATCAGGAAGGCGTTTAAAAACAGGGCGATACGGGTGCTTAAGGCCCCGGTTTCTCCAATAGCGAAGGTGGCAATGATGTTGCCGCTCACATAGGCCAGAACAACCACCAGGACATCGATCAGAGCGGCCATAATCACGGCCGCGGTGATCCGGAGCAGGGTGCTCTTGCCTCCTCCATGCTTCGACCAGTGGCTCAGCCGGGAAAACAGAGGCCGGACGAGCCGGCGAAAAATGAAGAAGGCAGCCACAACCGCAATGATGATCAGGCCCAGGTTGAGGGCAGCCCGGGCAACCTCGCTCAGGTCAATGGCCCTCTCCGTCCCCGGTTTGGCAGACATTATCCAGCGCAGGTTAGCTGCTATGCGCGTGAACCGGCTGCCCGCATCCCCGGCCACCTCACTGACCAGCTCGGCCATGCGGCGGGGAAGGGACAACTTCTCCGTTTCCTCTACTGGCAGGGCCTGACCAGGCTCAGCCACCTGGGTTTGTTTGCTGGCCAGGGTCCGCAAGTCCTCGATCAGGGCCTTGCGGGTCTGTTCATTCTCTAAAAGATCGGCCAGGGTGGAGTAGGCAGGAGGGGCGGTCTGTTCCTGCTGGGCATGGGTGGCCGTGGCCGGCAGCAGGAGCACAAAGCAGAGCATCAGGAAGATACACACTCGGTTGCACATGGTTTTCATCACAGACAGGCCTCCGGAATGACTGAGAGACTGCGCTCGTTCGTCTTGCTCCAAAAACAAAAAAGACACTTGATGTCAGGATGCTAGCAGGATCTTCATTCAATTTCCAGACATTATTTTGGATTACGGACCAGGGTTTTAGAAGCATCATTTGTGTTCAGATAGGTTCCTCCAGAAAAAGATTTCTGGTAATATGCAAGGTAGAGTCTTTGAACCTGGTCCGCTGCCCCGGCCTATCTCTTGGGCCTGCAGGGCAGGGAGGTGGCTTTTCCAGAGATCCAGGATGCTGTCACAGCCCGGGGAGCCATCGCCATGGGCGTGCATGCTAAGGGAAAAACAGCAGAAGGTGCCGGAATCGAGCTCAATCCGGACAGGAGCAAGGGCTGGACTCTTGGGAGTGAGGACAAGGTTCTGATCCTCACCAATCCGGTTGATGGAGGGTCATGATCTTACCCCCGTCCGTTTATGGGCTTTGTAGAGGGAACTGCAAAAGGTCAGTTTACCTTCGTTTGCGATAAAAACTGAAACTATAAGTCTTTGTCTTTACTGACCTCTGGCTTCTGACCTCTGACCTCTGGCGAGTGCAATAACAGTTTTTGCACTCGCTTCTTTGTATGTACTCTGCCAGAATCACTGCTGAGTTCAACTCAATGAAAAGCTCATTTTGGCGTACTGAGCAAGATCAACAGCCTGTGTCTTCTGGATGTGCGATGGTCGGTGTCCATGCTGTATGCTGTCCTTGATCAGTTGAAAACTTGATCTTTTTTTAGAAATAAATGTATTCCACTAGAAGAATGATCCGTTGGTAAAGAGGAACAAATGTTCATTGACCGTATTTTCAACTCACAAGGAGGGCTGTTATGAGAAGGAGGGCTGTTATGAGCACAAAGAATTCTGCCAACCGCAGGGATTTTTTTAAGTTTGCGGCTGTAACTGCTGCAGCCACCGCACTCACCCCGGCCCATACCTCAACCTCTGCCGCAAATGAGTCTTCTGAACCCGAAAGTCCCCTCTATCTGGCCCTGAATGCTTCGAAAGTGTTCAACAAACAGGAAAGCTTCAAGCTGATGCATGAAGTCGGGCCAAAAGTGTGTATCACCACAGCCACCCATCCCGGGTTTGCAGGATTCATGGCCAACATCCAGACCGGCATTCTCCCCCTTGCTGGCCGCTACGGCGGTGGCAAGCCCAATATGGAAAAGACTCTGAACCCGATAAGGAACTACCAGTTCACCACGTGGAAGAGGTGGCAGGACCACGATGAGTTTCACGAGCAGCAGTTCGACAGAATTTTCGAAACATTATGTTCTTCCAGCCAATGATGGAAGAGCCAAGCTGGAGGAATATGCTGAGTTAGAAATGGGGCACTTGGTATCTTCTGAAGAAAGATCCACTTGCGTCAATCCTAGCTTTGGTGAAGACAAGCAAGGGCAGGCCAATCCGGCCCGGATTAGAATGGAGAACAAAGCGGAACCTTTCGCTGAAGACTTAAGGACAACATGATATGCCGAACCAGGATTTCCCCCGCTTCAGTCTTGAAAAATCAAATGATCCTTTAGTCAAATACCTCTATATCATAATTCGCTATGCTGTTAACACTACAGCGACACATCAATCCCCAACTTAAGTGCCTCCAGGAGCCGCGTG
>CAZUER010000213.1:0-3172 GCA_964619345.1 uncultured Desulfohalobiaceae bacterium | reverse complement strand
GAAGGACTGTTTCTGCATCCGGGGCATGGATGAGGAAACGGTGCGGGAAAACATCATCCTGCGTTTTTACGTGGAGGTCGTGAAGTACCAAAACGATCCCCGGGTAAAAGAACTTCCGTCGCGGCTGACCCGGGGATTGAGCGAAATCCTGGACAGCAATACGGCGGTAGAATACATCCGTGTATTTTTCAAATATCTTACAAAGGCTTCAGAGCATCTTCACACCGAAGATTACCGCAAAGCCCTGTCGATACTTCCGGAAGGAGGGGAAGAAATAATGGAAACTTTGGCTGATCAGTGGATTAAAGAAGGGGAGAGCAGAGGTATCATAATTGGCGAGCAGCGAGGGGAGCTTAAAAATGCCCAGGAAATGGTGATCGAGTTTGCAGGGGACAGATACGGGGCCTTACCCCTGTCCCTGGAAAGTGATATTCGGTCGATTCAATCTGTCAGCACATTAAAGAACCTGGGCCGTCAACTTATGAAAACAGATAATCTCAAGGATTTCTCCGCGCTGGTAAAAAAAGCCCTTGAAAGGTCATGACTCTGTAGAAGAGTCCAGGAAGCCCTGGACTGGAGGATCTCAAAGAGCTTGTAGATAAGGCTTTGGAGGGCCAACACATTCCATCCTTTAAACGGCAAAATTTCGGGTCGAATTTTTATGCTACCGAAAGATTGCTTATAATGGTCTTAACGCACAGGTAATAAAAAATGAGGTAGAGCTATGGGACAAGTATTGGAATTACCCGATCTGAACATACCCGAACAAGAGTTGAAAATGATCCTTGCCGAATCACTGTTTCAACAGGGAATCGTATCTTTGGGAAAAGCAGCGGAAATATCCGGATATTCCCAGAGAACTTTTTCAGAATTGATGTTGAATAAAGGACTCAGCCCTCTTCAATATGATGATCGGTATTTGAACTCAGACCTTTTTTAAGCCTTAAACCCATCTTTTTGGGGCCAAAAAAGGCAGATATAATATGAATTTCGGAAACACGCTCTAAATTCAACCGGTTGGAACCCAAAAAGTGCGCCTTGAAACCTGTCCCGGCTTGTCCCATCATTTCCCGGAATTAATCGAATTCCGGAAACATCATACAGAATTCCAAGAAAGCGACAGCAAACAGAAGAGAGAAAAAGGGGGACAGACCACGTTTTTCGCTTTTTATAATTTTCGGCTGTGTTTTGATGCTGTCACGGGACAGAAATCTTCTGCTTGAAAACCTTGCCCTGCGGAAAAAAGGCACTGGACGGCATTTAGTTGGCCCGGAAATCCTTGCACTGATCAAAGATATGGCAAGCGCAAACCCTCTCTGGGGTGCTCCGCGCATCCACGGGGGGGGGAGCTTATGAAACTTGGAATTGAAGTTCATGAAAGGACCGTTTCAAAAATCATCAAGCGGTTCCGCCCTGTCCCTGGCCTATGTCCAGCTGTTTTCCATGAACCAGGTTTCCAGGCTGGGGGAATTGGCAAAGTACCACCCGCAGCCCCGCCAGCGTCAAAAGAGCCAGAAGGCCGCTATGGAGAAGCTTTTTGGCGACGATGATGTCTTAAATTTTGACGGTACTTAAAGGAGCACCTGCAATGCAGATTTTCACCGACACTCCATGTGGAATACCACCATGCCACAGGACGCCGGAACCCCTATAATATTGGCTTTTCAGGCGGGCAGCATCGACAATTTCCCAGAACAGCTTAAAGCAGATAGGCGACAAGGTGAAAAGTCAGGCTGAAGAAACCGGGGACCAGACCGAATTTGGAGGTTCTTTTAAGTCTTCTTGTCAAGTTCGGAGAAGTTGCTGAGATTCACGGTTGACCCGTCCGGAAAGCGGGCAATAATATCAAGCTCGCCTCCCATAGCCTGGATGTGGCTGCGCAAGGTGGAAATATACATATCGGTCCTTTTTTCCATTTTGGCCACAGAAGGCTGGTTTACGTGCAGCATCTCTGCCAGCATGTTTTGAGTCAACCCCCGGGCCTGCCTTAGCTCATGCAGGGCCATCATTTCCTGGGTCTTCTTTTGAGCCTGTTCCTTGGCTTCGGGCGACATCTGTTGCCTCAGTCTGGAAAATTTATTCGCCATGGTCTATCTCCTTCAGGTGCTTTTGGTAAAGTCTATCTGCTACGGGAACAAAAGTTTCATACCAACGGTCCTCCCCGCTCTTATCTCCGCCAATTAGCAAAATAGCCACTCTTCTGGGGTCGAAGGCATACAGTATTCGCAAGGGTCTGCCCTTGTGCTGTATCCGAAGTTCTCGCATATGTGGGTGCTTTGAATCGCTGATCTTGCTGCTGTACGGATATCCAAGTGTGGGGCCTCGTTTTTCTAAAAGGCGCACGCCTGCATCAATGGAAATATGTTCATTCTTCTTCGGAAAGTGTATCCCACCATCGGCCAAACTCATCAGTGTATTCCACCTCCCATTGCATAAATATACTATAATAGCCGGGTTGTATTCCGTCAAGGGAATATTTTTTTGTTTTTGAGTATAAGAACGGCTGTGTCTTTTCGGCAAGCGTGCATGAAAAAATTTTTAAGCTGGGGTACTGTCGGTCGCTCCCTGTCCCTCGCATTTATTCCGTCCTGCCTGTAATCATTGACAAATCTTCAGGCCTCCATTTTGGCATGCATTTTGATTAACACGGGTCGGGCCCTAGTAAGTATCCGAAAACAAATGAATCAGTGGCTGCAATCCTTCAATTTTAAGCCCTATATCAAGCTTTTTGAGGCCAAAAAAGTGGTTATAAAAAAGTCGGTCCGTGTAAAAGGGGGACAGACCACGTTTTTCGCTTGTTTTTCATTTGATAATTGGCTGTACTAATCTTCTTGTGAATATTGAATATCGAGAATCAACAACGAGCAGCAGCAGTACGTCCGCGAGCGGCTGACCAGTGGTGTGGAGGAACATCAAAAAAGAGAGGACGGACAATCATCTATACCATGGCGATGGTGGCTCACATGCATGAATATCCAATTGAGTTAGTAGCGGGAGGTCACATAGGTTTTGCCGAGACGAGCAAGGATCGTTCTTCCCGGAGTGCCCCTGCACATGATCCAGCGGGGCAATAATCGTTCCGCCTGTTTTTTTGCCCGGGAGGATTACAGCTATTACCTGGAAATAAATTCCAACCAAAAACTGTTTGGGCCTGTTTGCAAGCTGACATAAA
>CAZUER010000212.1:0-3180 GCA_964619345.1 uncultured Desulfohalobiaceae bacterium | reverse complement strand
CGTTCCGGTATACCTGTGGCTGATTTGGACGGAGAAGAGCTGGACGAGGAGTTCAGCAATGAGTGACAAGACTCATAAGCCAACAATAGTATGCAACAGTGGACCATTGATCGCTTTGGTAAGTATAGATTGTCTATATATCCTGAGCATGCTTTATCAGAGAATAATTATCCCCAATGCTGTATATCAGGAAGTGACTTCTTCTGAGGATTTAACTGGTGCCCAACAAATTGCTCAAGAACCATGGATAGAAAAAAAATCCCTCAAAAGCTCTCCTGACAGACTTTTGCGGGCAGAGCTAGGAGCTGGAGAATCTGATGTCATTACCCTGGCGATGGAGATAAAAGCGAGCAAAGTCCTCATTGATGAAAGAAAGGCTCGGAGGATAGCCAAGCTCATATATAGCTTGAGCATTACAGGTACTGGAGGCTTGCTTTTGCGGGCCAAGCAAAATGATATTATTAAGGAAGTGAGACCATTGCTAGAGAGTATGAAAGCCAATGGCTATCACCTCTCTGATCGGCTTATATCAAGAATAGCTAAAGAAGCAGGTGAAGTGAACGAACATGGTCTTAAGCAATAAGTTTGTGGCGAGTTGGACTTCATGATGAGCCGGAAGACATCCCGGCGATTCATGATGGAGATACCTCGTGGATTGAAACCCAGACGTGACGAAATATCACCTCTAAGCAATTCTGGGAACTTACAGTGTATCTTTACGGCAACATGGGGTTTCTTGTACGCCAACGCCTTGGCCACATCAGAGGCCACGAACCAAACAGTATCCTCCTGGTCAACCAGGACTCGGAAAACAAAAAGCCCCTGAGAGCAATCTCCCAGGGGCCTTCTCGTTATATACCTTAAGGTTCCTCCCTTCAGCAGTTAGTTTCCTGAACAAGATTTTTCTCCCGACAATTTTGCCCTCTGAGAATCCTTGTGTGCTCTGGGTTAACTTCCGACAGTTTCCCTACAGTTTTGTCTTTCAAAAATCGGATGGATGGAAGAAATGGCGGAGAGGGTGGGATTCGAACCCATAAGTCGACTATTTTTAACTTTTTTAATATGATTCAATCCTTTTTATATCATTTTGATATTCCTTTAAAAACATTCCTTCCTCAGGTTGCCTTCCCCTTATCCTTTTTAATGCAAATTGACCAAATTTTATTTTTTGGGTAGAAATAGGGTAACAATTTTTGCCGTACTGTTAAGCTAGGTAGCTGCTGGGTTGTAACCCTTTTGGCAAGGTGAGGTGCTTTGATGGGTAAGCAAAGGGTGGATCCCAAAAGATGGCCAGGAGTTTATTTCTATCAGGGGAAAGATACTTTCAACGGCAAGCCGGATCTATGCTATTATATCACCTACAAAGTTGACCGAAAAAAAATCTGGGAGAAGGTCGGCTGGAAGTCTGAGGGCTATACTCCCCAGGTCGCTGCAGAGCTCCGGGCTGGAAAGATCAAGGAGGCCAGACACGGCCAAGAAGTCAAGACCCAGAAGGAGATCCGGAAAGAGACAGCGCAGAAGAACAGGCCAGTCAAGAAAATTGCCGATGCCTATCTGCAGGCCAAAGGCCCTTCCATGAAAGGCAGGGGAGCCAAGATTGACCGGTATCGCTTCGATAAGCATGTGGATCCTGTTGTGGGGGAAAAGTCGGTCTCTGAGCTCTCCCAGCTGGACCTGGCCCGGATCACAAAAAACATGGCCGGCATGTCCACTTCCAGCAAATGGGCGGCCTTGGAGATCTTGAGGCGGGTTGTTAACTTTGGAATCAAGCACCAAATGTGCAAGCCTCCTTCCTTCAAGATTGAGCTGCCCAGGAAGAATAATGTAGTCACGGAATACCTGGACCAGGATCAGGTCAAGCGGCTTTTCCAGGTCCTGGAGACTTGGCCTTCAAGGGATGTGGCCCGGATGATCAAGCTGGCTTTTTTTACCGGTATGCGGCGAGGGGAGATCTTTGCCCTGCAGGATCAGGACGTGGACTTTCGGCAGGACCTGATCTTTTTGAGGGGCGCGGACAGGGAAGGCCCGAAAGGCGGCAAAACGGTTTCCATACCCATGAATAAGCCGGTCAAAGAGCTCCTGCAGCGGCAGATCAAGTGGAGAGACGAAAGGTTTCCAGGCTCAGAGTATCTTTTCCCCGGCCTGGGCGGAAAGATCAGGACCCATTGTTCGGCAGTGGGGAGGATCAAGCAAGAGGCCGGCCTTCCCGATGACTTCAGAATCTTTCACGGGCTGCGGCATCATTTCGGGGTGACCCTGGCCAATAGTGGTGAATTCGGCTTGGACATGATCGGGGAGCTCTTGACCCACAAGTCCCCCCAGATGACCAAGAGGTACGCACAGTATCTGCCGGACACCATGAAGAAAGCCAGCGCACGGGCCAGTGAGCTCCTGCAGGTCAAGGACCAGGAAGAGGATCCGGCCAAGGTGGTGAATATCGACCAGGCGAAATGAAAGGGATCATGAGTATGAATGATCAGCAACGAGACAGCATGGCAAAATACATGTATGATTTGAGCAAGGGCATTGCTCTTTTATCTGTAATCAAGCCCTTGTGGGAACCTGGTGCGGCCGTCTTGCCTATCATTTTCGGTGTGACTGCTACCTGTCTGTTTTTTTCTTGGGGGTATGTATTGGAAGGGAGGAAGTAACATGGACACATTTGGATGGATCATGCTTTTTTTGACCATAGTAGCTGGGCTCGGAACATTCCTGACCTGGCGGTCAAACAAAAAGCACAGGGACCACAAAACCCACTGATGGACGCGTTTACAGTCATGATGGGCATTCTTGGCCCTGATCGGATGCGGGGGGTTCTTGTTGACCTGGATTAGCAACAGGCGGCGGAATGGGAAGCACAAGACCCACTGGTTCCAAATTTCCCTTGGCCTAGGGCGGGACTGATCATCTTGCCCGAAAAGCCCGGTTCCCTTGCCGGGCCTGGTCAGGGATTCATTCAAGGGCAAGCTGAAGGGGGCTTGAGATGCGTTGGGAGGTGTATCAAACAAGAAATGTTCCTTGGATCGCTTCAGACCCAGGGGGGCGTGATTTTGTTTTTGACTTGATAAGAAGAATGCATTTTCCCTCAGAAACTGGAGACAAAAGAAAAAGAAAAGCTCTAAGAAAGATGGCACTGCAAAAAGTCTCAGCCGTAACACGATTAGAGTTATAAAAGAATAT
>CAZUER010000211.1:0-3271 GCA_964619345.1 uncultured Desulfohalobiaceae bacterium | reverse complement strand
TGCCCTGGTAGCCAATGACCTGGACAGCCTGCGGGATATATTTCATGCCTTTTTTGCCTCCATCCCCCATGACTGGTACAGCAAGAATCAGCTGGCAGGATACGAGGGCTATTACGCCTCTGTAGTCTACTGCTACTTCGCCGCCCTGGGCTTGGATGTACACCCGGAAGAGTCAACCAACAAGGGCCGCCTGGACCTTTGCATCCGTTTTCAGGGCCGGGTATACATCATCGAATTCAAAGTGGTGGAACTTGCCGGCAAGGGCAGTGCCCTGGAACAGATCAAGACCAAGGGATACAAAGAGAAGTTCGCAGGGTTCGATGTATACTTGATCGGCGTGGAATTTTCCAGTGCAGAGCGCAACGTGGCAGGGTTTGAGTTGGAGAAGGTTTCGGAATGATATTGCTCTTTGTATCTGCGCTTTCCAGGCTGGCATGGGGACCGGCTCTTACGGCACTTCAGTGCGATAACTCCAGGGATCGATCTTCCTTGATCAAACTGGGCGTTTTCTGCCAGCGACGGCGCTCGTATAATACGAGAGTTTAGCTTACTTATAGAGCTCTTTTACATATTTCAAAGTAAATCTCAGGAATAACCAAAGGCTTTCAGCTCGGACCCCAAATAGCAATCAAAGACATCAAGCTGTCCGGGGGTTAATTGGCGGGTGAAGCGGTGCAGAGATTTTGTGGTTACTGTGTTCGTCTTCCGCAGCTTGTAATCTCCGCCCTTGAGGAGATTGAAGCGGGAGAAGGGAAGCAGTTGTTCCCGGGGCAGCTGGATATAATCCAGGAGGGCCTTCAAGGTTCTATCCGGGTCGGTGACCAGGTCTTCATAGCGGATCAGGTGCCACTTGTGCGCATTGTGCAGATAGCGAGCGGCGATTTTTTTCCACCTCTTCAGCAGGCCAGTATCTATGCCTTCCTCCTTCTTGCCCGGTGGCCAGAACAGATAAGCGTAACCTGACTCAACGGCCGAGAGATAGCTGTCCCTGGGGTCCCGGACCAGCCAGACATGACGGTCAAAGGAGGTGAGCAGTCTGGAACCAGGCAGGAGATAGAAAAGATCCAGGGGCTTGATCAGCCGGTATCCCCTTGGCCGCAGCCCCAGCCAGGCCGAGGCCAGGGCCGGCAGTGAATTCAAATCACTATAGGACCGAACTGCGGAGTGCTGACCCAGAATGTGCTGGAGCAATGTGCTCCCGCTGCGCATGGAATAGCCGATAAGGATTCGCATTGTTATCCTTCGTTTTCGTGCTTAACTAAATTAAATGCCTAAGTCAACGGTTTCGTCAACGATGGCGCTGACCTCTGATTTCCGTCTTCATACATCTCCCAGCTGCGGACAAAGGCCTCTTGCGTGGATCTCCCCTGCATGTACCGTCTGGCCTGAATTTTCATCTTCTGCAGCCGCTGAGGATCATCGGCCAGGGTCAAAATGGCTTTTTGCAGGGCCTGGACATCCAGGGCCGGAATGATCAGTCCGGTATGATCCGGAATCAAATTCTCCTGCGGTCCCCCCTGATCGGTGACAATGACCGGCAGACCGGAAGCCTGGGCCTCCAGGACCACATTGCCGAAGGTATCCGTGGTGGAAGGAAAGACAAAAATATCGCTGGAGGCATAGGCCTGGGACAGGTCCTGCCCGGTCAGAAGGCCAGCAAAAACGGCTCGCGTGCCTGAAAGGTCGCCCTGCATCTGGTTCAAAAAGGGTCCGCCCCCCACAATAATCAGCTGGATATCGTCCCGCTCCTTTTGGATCTGGGTATAGGCCCGGGCCAGGATCTCCAGGTTTTTTTCCTTTGAGATCCGGCCGACATACAGCAGCTTCAGCCGTTCCCTTTGCAGTCCATACCTTTTTTCCCAGAACCCGTTTGTATGCTGGGGATGAAAACGACTGGTGTCGATGCCCCGCGGATACAGCTCAATCTTGTCCTGATGAATGCCATGGGCCGTCAACTCTTCCCCAGTGGCTCGGGAGGGGACGTAGATCTTATCCAATTGGTTATAATACCAGGTCATCAGCTTCCACATCAAAGCTTCCATGTCTGGATCCCCGGTCAACTGGGCTGCGTATTGAGGAAAAGCTGTATGGTAGGTCCCGTATATGGGCAGATGCAGGATCCTGGCCGTAGCCAGGGCGGCCAGTCCCATGGGTCCGGGGGTGGAGGTGTGGATGTGCGTGAAGTCTTTCTCCGCGCAGAAATCCAGAATCTCTAAAAAGGAGGGGCAGGCCAGATCCAGCTCAGCATACTCCGGGATCTCGATTCTCCCAAAGGGGACAAAATCGACCTGTTTTTCCATTTCCAGCTTCGATCCGCAGGTCAGGATGTACAATTCTTTATCCAGATCTTGGGCCAAGTGGGCTTGGGACTGCAAGGTCAAGGCCACTCCGTTGCATTGATCAAAGGTGTCGGTAAACAGGGCCACCTTGCATGATCTGGTCCGGCTTGTCTGAGGTGTGCCCTGCAGGCCTTCCAGGCAGCTCCGGGCCAGGGCACGGTCCTTGCTGAACAGGCCGAAGGCCAGAAAATAGGGGGATAACATGGCGTAAATCGAGACCCCGGACCCGATGGTGGAAAAGATGTTGAACAGCCTGGCCTGGGAGGCGCTTTCCATCAGAGTCTGGGAAAAATTTTTTATCATGCGGTCAGATGCAGCCCGGACAAAATTGAACCAATCATTCTCTCTGTCCTGGAAAGAGCGGTCCGGGTCATGGACCATGTCCAGAAGGTGCGGATTGTTGTTTAATATGGCCCGGCCCTCTTGGTGAATCATGGAGGTCATATCAGAGGAGCCCCCGATCTTGAAAAAACACCACCCTCCTCGCTTGGTCCCCAGGTAGTCGTATAACCAATTCCAAAAACCCTTGTCGCTTTCCGTTCTACCGGTCAGGGCACAGTCAACAAAGCGCAGAAGCTCATCTTTTTGCACAAAGCGGTCCAGATTGAACTTAGCTTTGTAGAATTGATAGGCGATGGCGTACAGATTGTGGCCCATGGTCCTGGCTGAGGCCGGCTGGCTATGAGGCTCTGCCCTTCCTTGCCTCAGGCCCTGCAGAAAGTCCTGGACCCCGGCAGCCCCTGGAACGCGAGTATAGGCCCGGGCGATGTTCAGGGAGGAATGGTCGTCCGACCCTGCGGTCAGGGTCTTGACCCATGGTCGTTCACCCACCGGCTGCAGGCCGTGCTTGTCAGCCAGGAACTCAATGTCTTTTGCGGTCAGAGCGGTCAGTATTTGCTCCAGGATATGATTTTGAACTTTATCCCTGGATC
>CAZUER010000210.1:0-3558 GCA_964619345.1 uncultured Desulfohalobiaceae bacterium | reverse complement strand
TCAGCTCTTCTTCCCGCTCCTTGGGCACTTCCTTGAGCACCTCGTCTTCCGGAACTTCCCATGATGCGCTGCGTACAAGCTCAACGAGCTCGCTGCCCGAGACCTGGTCGCGGACCACTGAATCCAGAATATCGTTTAAGCGGGATTGGGCTCCTTCTTCGCTGGCCACGTTTTCAAGAAACTTTTTGGCGTCCGCAATCCGCCACCTGGCTGTGGTGTCCACCCATATGAACTCACGTCCCTTGGTGGGAACCTGGTTGGGATCACCATCCCAGACCAGAAGTCGTTTTTCGAATCGTCTGACTTCCTGTATAAAGGGAAGTTTCATGTGCAGCCCCGCTTCGGTCACGGTTTCTCCGACCGGTTTGCCAAACTGCACAACTATGGCCTGTTGGCCCTCTTCCAGGGTGTACAGGCCGCTATAGAGCACGATCAGGACCAGAGCCGCTATGGCTATGCCTGCTATTTTTAATTGAGATTTCATTATTGCCCCCCTTGAGCTGATGGTTGTGCCCCAGACTCCATTGAAAGCCACGGCACCATAGCCTTCTGATCCTGATCCACGATATAAAGCCCCTTCATGTCGGCCAGCAAACCGGTCATGGCCTCCAGATAAAGACGTCTGCGGGTGACTTGGGGGGCTTCCAGGTATTCTTTGAGGATGGACTCAAACCGGGTCGCCTCTCCTTGGGCCCTATTGACGCGTTCCAGGGCGTAGCCTTCAGCCTCGCTGATACTTTGGGCAGCCACTCCCCGGGCCTTGGGGATTTCCCTGTTGGCTTGTTCCTCGGCCCTGTTAATTGTCCGTTCTTTGTCCTGCCGGGATTCGTTGACTTCATTAAAGGCAGGCTTGACGGTATCCGGCGGGGTGACATCCTGAAGCTCCACAGTAACCAGTCGAACCCCCGCCTCATAGGAGGACAGGATTTTCTGGATCTCATTTTTTGCTTCACTGGCTACCGCCACCCGTCCAGTGGTCAGCACATCGCTGCCGATACGATTGCCCACCGCCCGGCGCATGACCGCCTCGGTAATATCGCGTATTGTTTTCGGTGTTTCCCGTACATAAAACAGATAGCGGATCGGGTCTTCAATCCGGTACTGGATGATCCACTGCACGTCGATGACGTTTAAATCCCCGGTAAGCATCAAAGACTCGTCCTTGTAAGAACCGCTGGGATCATAGCGGGTCTTTTCACCAGGGACGCTGGCCACGGTCCGGAAGCCGAATTCTTCCTTGAGTACCCGGGCAGTAGGCACCATGCGAGCCGTTTCTATACCAAACGGGAGCTTGAAATGCAGTCCCGGCCCGGCTGTGCGCATCACCTTGCCAAAGCGCTGCACGATCCCAGTCTCTTCCGGCTGGACTGTGAACCACGCACCCCAGAAGACAGCCACCAGTACCAATGCGGCAATGATCAGGCTTGAACGGCCTTTGAATGCTTTGAATTGATTTCGAATTTTATCCATCACCTCTTCGAATGTCGGTGCGGATCCTCCCGGGGGTCGATTCCATTCATTCATCGCTTAATCTCCTTGATTTGTGAGCCATAGGCGATCTTCTCTTTTGCTGCGCGCAGAGAGAACCACGTTCATGCCTTCGGTTTTTTCAATAGTGTAAATATGGATGTCATGCGGCTGGCACAAAAGGCTTTTGAGCCCCAGCAGGACACCGAACAGGTCTGATTTCAGGTGATTGTCCAGCTTTTGGCGGTTTTCCCATTCTTCAAGAACATAAAATGTTGTTTTCTCCTTAATATCGCTTAAAAACGCATAGCCAAGACATCCCACTTCTCTTTCCATGGGCCCCATCAGAGACAGAAGTGTTTGCAGCACTTCTTTGTATTTTTCTGCCAGCACGTGCATGCGTATTCTGACTATGATCATAAAAGCCACTTTTCCGGCCAAGCCGATATTTTAGATTAATTTTGATTTCTGATACCTTCTATAAGCATTACACAATCCGTGCCGAAATATTTGTGATTCAGGTTTGTGAGAAAATTGAATGGCTTAATATACAGTTTGATTAAGAAGGCAGATTTTTTTGGAGAGGAAAAGTGACTGTTACTGATCATATATGAACACTGATCATATATGACCAAAATTTTCTTTAAACTTTTACGAGGGCCCAACTCCTAAGTGTTTAATGTTGATGCTGTCTTTGATCTTGACAAAACTCTTCTTTTATATAATTGATGGTATTGTGTAACTAGCCATAATCGCGGAAGATAGATTTGTTCAACCCGGTGTGAAAGTAGTTCGTTAAACTTAAACATGTAACTTGGTGGGAGGCAGAGAAGGGTATGAAAAGAGTATTGTTGTTTTTAGGTACCAATATTGCAGTTATTTTGGTCTTGAGCATTGTGCTCAGCCTGCTGGGAGTGGACCGTATCCTGGACGAGCAGGGAGTGGGGCTCAATCTTCAACATCTGTTGATATTTGCCGCTGTCTTCGGCTTTGGAGGGGCTTTCATTTCCCTGGCCATTTCCAAATGGATGGCCAAAAGAATGACCGGGGCCAGGGTCATTGGGAGCCCTGGGAACTCCGTCGAAGCCTGGCTGGTAAATACCGTCCGCAACCAGGCCCAAAGACTGAACCTGAATATGCCGGAAGTAGCCATCTTTGATTCCCGGGCCCCCAATGCTTTTGCCACGGGCATGCGCAGGAACAACGCTTTGGTGGCGGTGAGCAGCGGCTTGTTGCAAGGCATGAACCAGGACGAGGTGGAGGCTGTACTGGCCCATGAGATGAGCCATATAGCCAACGGTGACATGATTACCCTTACTCTGATCCAGGGGGTGGTGAACACCTTTGTGATTTTTTTATCCCGAGTGGTTGGCCATTTTGTGGACCGGGTGATCTTGAAGAACGAACAAGGGCATGGGATCGGGTTTTTTGTGACCACCATAGTGGCCCAGATCGTGTTTGGTATCCTGGCCAGCGTGGTCGTGCTCTGGTTCAGTCGGCAAAGGGAATTCCGGGCTGATGCCGGTGGAGGCAAGCTTGCCGGCAGGGAGAAAATGATTTCCGCCCTGGAGAAACTGCGCAAGGGAGTCCAGGAACCTCTGCCGGACCAGCTGGATGCCTTTGGCATCAATGGCAAGCAGGACAGGCAGGGCTGGAAGATCCTGTTCATGAGCCATCCACCGCTGGAACAGCGCATAGAGGCATTGCGCCAGGGACGGACGGTAAATTCCGGTGTTTGATCGGATGGTAAGGAGATTAGCTTCGCATGGACCTGTTTGTTGCTGAGTGGCTTATTTGGTTTGTGGTAGGTATAGGGTTGGCTTTTCTGGAGCTGTTCATGCCCGGGTTGGTGATAATATTTATGGCCCTGGGTTGTTGGATAGTAGCCGGTGTTCTTCTCATTTGGCCCCTGACCGTTACCCAGCAGGTTCTGCTTTTTATCGGGGGCACTGTGGTTTCTATTATCTTGCTCCGGACATGGTTCATGAGAACCTTTCGGGGTATTGCCTCGGATAAGGCCCAGACAGGATTTGATGATTTTCCCCAAGGGGTCCATGTCCAGGTGGTCAAAGGCATCAGCCCGAATACTAA
>CAZUER010000209.1:0-3690 GCA_964619345.1 uncultured Desulfohalobiaceae bacterium | reverse complement strand
ACCTCTGTCTTCCGCCCTATGCCCCATGCCTTCTTCCCACTTACCTCTGACCTCTGATGTCTGATCTCTGTCTTAGATCTCTCTCTTCAGTCCTCTGTCTCCCCCTCCTTACCCCTTGAATCTTGCCCCTTTAACCTTGTCCCTTTAACCTTGCCCCTTGCCCCTTTAACCTTGCCCCTTCCACCTTGCCCCTACTAAAATCCCCCCATCCAACCCTGAAATAGAATACTTCACCAGCCATCAGCTTGACTGAATTTTAGCTATCTGGTATCCAGCAGTCACCTGAATGGAAATTGCCTCCTGGTCATAAAAATATAGATAGACGTAAGATGCTTAGACATCATTGACCGAACAGTCGGGATATTCATTGCCAAAATCCTGCACATCCTTCTGCAAAATACTTTTGCATTGTTTTATTTCACCACGGCCGAAAGAAATATTCTCTTCCTTTGTGGCTCTTTACTTGGCGTCCATGGCGACTTGGCGGTTCACAGTTTCTTGATTTTTGCGACAGGGATTCACGGACATGGATTATCTGCACCAGCTGACCCGCCTGCGCACAGACACAAACCGCACCCGCTGGACAGAAGCCACTGCCTTTCGCGCCCCGCACAAGCCCTTTCTTCTCCTGTCCCTCCTGGATCTGGCCACCCAGGGGCAGATCGATTCTCCGTTCATTGAACCCTCATTTGATCTCATGGAGCGTTTTGCCCGCTACTGGGATCTTGTCCGGCCACCAAGCTGCAAGTGCAACATGGCCTATCCCTTTTATTATATGCAGAGCGAAGGCTTCTGGAGACTGGTACCCAAGCCAGGTCAGGAAAAAGAGCTGGGCGAGAGAATCACCTCCTCCATGACCCGGCTGCAAAGCGTTGTGCTGGGGACGGAGATCGACCATGAGCTTTTTGAACTCATCTCCGTCCGGAAGAGCAGGGAAGAGCTGAGGGCTGCACTTTTGAATGCCTATTTCGCTCCGGATGTCCGCCAGAGTCTTCTGCACGAAGCCGTGGAAAACCAGGAAGCCTATGAATACAGCCAGCGCCTGCTCCAGGCCGCAGAGGCTGCCATGCCCTTCGGCCAGCCGGACAAGCCCCAACAGATCAGGGACCAGGGCTTTCGAAAGGCCATTATGAATCTGTACAGTCATCGCTGCGCCTTATGCGGCATCCATATGATCACCCCGGAGGGGCACACCATAGTCGAAGCCGCCCATATCCGCCCCTGGTCAGACAGCCAGGACGATCGTCCGGCAAACGGCCTGGCCCTGTGCCGGCTCTGCCACTGGAGCTTTGACCGTGGATTCATGGGCGTATACGAAATCCGACATCCTTTATCTTCTTTCTGTAAGCTGACCACTGACCTCCGACCTCTGACCTCTGGTATAGGTCCACATCATGACCTTGGATCGTTGGAGTATCTTTATGCCTGACGAGGAAAGGCACATTCCGGATCAGGAATGCTTGGGCTGGCATCGGCGGGAGATGTTTCGAAAATGATAATACTCGATTTGCATAGGCATTGCTCAAATGAGTGACATGAAGATTATGGCACATAGTCTTGGCATGAGGTGATTTAGGTTTTCACCACACATGAGACGCTGAATAATACGAGTCTTCATTTTCGCTGAGATCTTCTTGGTGATTGCGCACTTTGTTTCTCCGAGAGAGCCACGGCCTCCGCTGAGGAGTTTTCTTTACTAGGACCCTCAGGATGCATTGAACACTCTTTGGGGCTTTCAGGCTAACTCCCATTCCTCCTAATTTGTATCTAACGGAAATGTAACCAAAAGGTTTTTTTGTTATGACACTCGAGCATTTAATTAAAAAACTCGTTCAATTTTATGGAGACTTACTTGGTTCTGTCAACAATCTCCCAGAAAATAGTCATCTAGGCAAATGCTTACATCAATTGCATTCAATAAAAAATGAAGAATTAACCTGTGAGCAATTAGAATCCCTTCTTATGTCTTCTTTGTACGCTTTGACTCTTAGTATAGCCTCAGGCTATCTTTCTTCTCAAGCAATTGGAAAAGAATTGAAATTGGAAGACATAAATAATATCGGTGTCTCTTCGGAAATAAAGGGCCGTTTGAAGTCAAGACCCAATAGCGCAGCTTCTTTCTTTTTTGAAACAATGGTTAGAGCTTGGTACGGGCAGTATTTTGGAACAACTTTTCCAGACCTAGTAAGAAGAAGTGACTTTAAAGACAGGAATGCGTGCGAGTTCAAAATTGAAAGAGATAATTTTATCGAATTAGTAGAGTGTAAGAAGGTTGTGTCTTGTTCTGATAAAGAAAAATTGATGCTCAATTTCAGAGATAGACTTGAGGATGCCGAGAAACAATTTAACGATACAAAGGAAGTTTTAAATATTAAAAATAATGCTAGGCATTTGTTGGTAGATGTATCAAAATGTAGCGATTCCAAAAGAGAAGTTGAATGTCAAAGCAGGATAATTATTGTTAAAGGAAATACGCCAGAAGAATTGAATAATATTAAAAAAATAATAAGAAAAGAGATTGAGAATTCTGAAATTGAACAGGTATCTATAATTTCGGACAGTATGTATTTAATTGATGGCCAGGCAAGAGGTATAATTCAATTTCCTGAGATTGTAAGAGATAATAAATTTATTACAAATTATTGCGGATGGACGGTAACCGCTTTCTCCGGTAGATTATTTGAAGAGCCGATAAAAGAACTTATGATATATTCAGATTCCCTACCCGAAAAAGATATTATAGGAAAACAAGATAGTTTAGATGGGCAATTTTTTTGGCAAGGACCTGCTCAAAGTACTAGTAAAGTATAAACAATTTGTAATTATTCACCACCTCTCTGTCCTCAGGATGATCTTCAATTGGGCATTTTTAAATCAATTCTCAGGAGATTCTGTTCAATATTCTTCACTCGCCACATAGGGAAAGCCCGACCGTAAACATGCTTTATATGGCCAAAAGCTCTTTGCTGAAGATGCCTACTCGAGCCTTGGAACAACAGCAACAAATGAGAGTCTGGTGGGAGCAGGGATGCTCTCGCGTGTCGGGGGTTAGAAAAACCAGAGTCCAAGGTCCAAGCTGTAAGATGATAAAAGGCCTAGTTGAACATAACGGCTATTAGTCTGTACCAATTCCTGTACCAAATCATCACATCGAAATGGATATTCCATCCGCAAAAAAAGCAATCAAACCATGCCCCATATCCACGTCACCTGTGCAATTATTGAGCACAATGGCCATGTCCTGGCCACACAGCGAAGTTCTTGGATGAAATTGCCGCTCAAATGGGAGTTTCCAGGAGGAAAGATCGAACCTGAGGAGACGCCAAGCGCCTGTTTGCAAAGAGAAATACATGAAGAGCTGAGCCTGGAGGTCAAGGTCGGTGATGAATTGCCTGCTGTTACCCACCAGTATCCAGATTTTTTGATCACCCTGTATCCATTTGTCTGTTCAACAGACTCACATGAATTTCAGCTCCAGGAACATGCCCAGGCTCTATGGCTCAAACCGGAAGCCCTGCATTCTCTGGACTGGGCAGAAGCAGACATCCCAGTGCTTGCTGCCTATCAACGCTGGCTGGACAATGGACGGCAAAGACAGAAGATCTGCCATTCAAGATTGGGCTGAGTCGTACCGGCGGGAGCATTACGAGTTTTTTGAAACACAGATTTGAAGCTTGCGTTCATCCACCC
>CAZUER010000208.1:0-3844 GCA_964619345.1 uncultured Desulfohalobiaceae bacterium | reverse complement strand
TCATAGAGCTTGCGACCGCGCTGGAAAATAACCGCACTGTCCGCCACCTGGCTCTCAATGGTTTGCATATCCAAGCTGAGCATATACTGGTCTCCTGGTGTTCACTTTTGGACTATGGTCTTGAGATCTTTGAGCAATAAAAACAGATGACAAGGATCCGTGGGACTGGGTTCAAAGTCCCAGGATGCATACCATTGCCGGGCCCTTTCGTCCTTGGCGTGAACCAGTAAAGCGCGGATCCCGGCAATATCGGCCGCCTGCACAGTACGCAACAAGGCATCCTTGAGCAAGGCCCGGCCCAGTCCCCGGCTTTGATGCCTGCCGTCCACAGCCAGCCGTGCCAGAATCATGACCGGCACGGGATGGCGGTCCAGACCTTTGGTCACTCGTTGCGGAGCAGAGGCCTGGACAACACTGCCCACTGCCAAGCTATAATACCCGACGACTTCCTGATTCAAACAGCTGACATATGTTTGGGCACTGTTTGCTTTTTGGTTGACCCAGGCACAGCGATGCAGAAAGAAATTGAGCTCTTCCTGACCGCAATCAAAGGAATCGACAATATCAGCAGGCAGAAGCTTGCGGACCGGCGAATAGCCTCCGGTCATTCCAATACTCCGGGCGTGGTCAATAGCTTTTGCAGCCGTGGCTTGTTCTGAACCGGCCGGTCCATAGCCTGCTGGAATGCGGCCCATTGTTCGTCATCCAAGACAAAAAGACGTCTGTCGGTCAAGGTTCGGTTGGCTTCCTTGATCCCGGCTTCAAGCAAGAACTCGCTGATATTCTTATGACAGGAATAAGCCGCTTCCTGTAAGAGCTGCTTGACATCACTGCTGGTCCGGATGTCTATTCTTTCCTTTTTGCCCAGCTTTGCGGTGGACATACCTACCTCCTTGGAAAAGGTTTATACCCAGCATAGCGTACGGACAACGTCCTGACAAGCCTTTTGCCCCTTGACCTGTGTACCAGTGCCCCAACTGAAATATTTTGACCAGAGGCGAGGCTGAAGCTTGAAATCCAGCCGGCATCACGTATACACTCCAGCCATGCCTGAACACGCCACTCTCCACGAAAACGACCTCTTTGCCGCCCTGGACCAGGGAGCCAGCCTGCTCACCGTCAACCGCCGGCTGAGCCGGAGCTTTTTGCACCGCTATCACCTCTACGCCCAGGCCCAGGGCCAGGCTGCCTGGGAGACCCCGGATATCCTGCCCTGGAACTCCTGGATGGCCCGCTTCCTGGAGCAGGCCGTCTACCTTCTGCCGGAGACGGCCCATCCTCTGCCTTTGACCCAGGACCAGGAGCTGGCCCTGTGGGAGGAGATCATCCTCAGCTCCCCTCGAGCCCAGGGTGTGCTGCATGTCAAAGAGACAGCCAGACACGTCCGCCAAGCATGGATCCTATTTTGCCACTGGGGCCTGGAGAAACACACCGAACCCCTGCTCTGGGCCTCCCCGGACCAGGAGGCCTTCCTGGACTGGAGCCGGGAATTTCAGAACCTGGTGGACGATCAAGGCTGGCTGGAGGAGGCCAGGCATCCACAGTACATGATGAAGCTCATGGAGTCCGGTTCCTTTCCCTGTCCCCAGGCCATCATCCTGGCCGGCTTTGAACAGATAAGCCCGATACAGCAACACATCTTGGACGTTCTGAAATCCCGGGATTGTCCGGCCTATTTCCTGGAGTTTGAAAATCAAGAAACCAGTCCTGGAGTCCTGGCAGCCGCAGACCGCCAGCGGGAGATGGAGTGGGCCGCCCGCTGGGCCCGGACCCATCTGCGAAACAACCCTGATCAACGACTGGGCATCATAGTTCCCGACCTCTCCCAGGTCCGGGAGACGGTGGAGCATATCTTTGACGCAGCCCTTCACCCGGACTTCGCCCCCAGCCCTTTGCTCCCTGGGACACGGGCCTACGACATCTCCTTGGGCAAGAGCTTATCCACCTATCCCCTCATCCAGGCCGCCTTGCATATCCTGGACATAAGCCTGGACCCTCTGCCCTTGTCCACTGTGAGCTTCCTGCTCACCACCCCGTTTACATATAAAGCGGATTCGGAGATGTACGCCCGGGGTGAGCTGGAGGTCGCTGTGCGCAGCCTGCGGGAAGCTCAGATCTCCTGGTCCCGCCTTGTCCACCTGGCCCACAGCAGGGAACAAGACCGGGCTCCCCGGCCCTGCCCTTTGCTGGTCCAAGGCCTGGAAGCTTTCTCTACCCGCTGGAAGACACTGCCCCTGTCCCAGACCCCCAGTGACTGGGCCCGGGATCTGGACGCCCTACTCCAGGACATGGGCTGGCCCGGAGAAAGAAGCCTGGACAGTCGCGAGTACCAGACCGTCCAGGCCTTCACTGCCTGCCTGCAGCGCCTGGCCGGATTGGATCGGGTCATTGCGGATATGTCCTTCAGGCAGGCAGTAAGCCGCCTGCATTCCATTTTGGCCCAAACAATTTTCCAGCCCGAGGGGCCGGAGGCCAAAGTACAGATCATGGGCATCCTGGAGGCTGTGGGCGAGCGTTTCGACCGCCTGTGGATCATGGGCCTTACCGATCAGACCTGGCCCCCTGGGCCCGAACCCAGCCCTTTTCTGCCCCCTGGTCTGCAGCGCCGTCTGGGCATGCCCCGTTCCTGTCCGGAGCACGAGCTGGAATACGCCCGGACCATCACCGCCCGGCTGCAGCAAAGCGCTCCAGAGATCATCCTCAGCCGCCCCGAGCGGGAAGAAGACCGCGAGCTCCAGCCCAGCCCCCTGCTGCAGGGCTTTCCCGACCTGGATCCAAAGGACCTCTATTTGGAGCCTTTCCCCGACCCCTGGCTGAACAGGCCCTTTGCCCAGCACCTGGAACCTTTTCACGATCAGCAGGGCCCTGCGCTTCCCACCTCCGGGAGGGCCCCGGGCGGGACAGGGCTACTGCGTTCCCAGGCCGCCTGCCCTTTTCAGGCCTTTGCCCGCCACCGTCTGGGAGCCAAGGCCCTGGAAGAGCCGGTTCCCGGCTTGGGCCCTCCGGAGCGGGGGACCATCATCCATTCTGCTCTGGAGCATTTTTGGGGCGACTGCTGCGACCAGGCCACCCTGCTGGCCCTTTCCGCAAAAGAACGTCAGGACCGGGCAACTGCGGCTGCGGAAAAGGCTGTCCAGGAGATGCGAAGTCAGCGGCCCCGGAGCATGACCGGCCAGTTCTCATCCCTGGAGCAGTACCGCTTGATCAACCTCATTCAGGAATGGCTGCAGCTGGAGACCGGGCGTGCTTCATTCCAGGTCCAGGCCCTGGAAAAGCGCCTGGACATAGATATCCAGGGCCTCAACATCAATGTGGTCGTTGATCGCATCGATCGCCTGCAGGGCGGCAAGCTGGTGGTTATCGATTACAAGGCCGGACGGCACAGCATGGGCGAGTGGTTCCAGGATCGGCCCGTAGAGCCTCAGATCCCTTTGTACAGCCTGTTCTGCCCCGAGCCGGTAGCCGGGGTCTACTTCGGTGTGGTCCGCAAAGGGGAATGCCGTTTCGTAGGCCTGGGGGAGGAGGAAGGGATTGTGCCCGGTTGCAAGGGCTTTGACCAGCACAAGCTGACCCAGGGCTTTGCCTCCTGGGAGGATCTTTTGGGCACCTGGAAGACCCAGCTTGAAGACCTGGCCCAGGAAGTTTTAAGCGGCCAGGCCCAGGTGAGTCCGAGCAATGAGCAGGCCTGCCGCCAGTGCGATCTGCACCCCTTGTGCCGGATTTTTGAACTCCTGGATTGACAACCTCCATAATGAACATAACAAGGACATCCATGCCCCCTGAGATAGCGGATGCACAGCAACGAGCTGCGGCCCTGGACCCGGAGAGATCCTTTATCGTCCAG
>CAZUER010000207.1:0-3855 GCA_964619345.1 uncultured Desulfohalobiaceae bacterium | reverse complement strand
GATGTTTACCCGGTTGAACCGGGGTCCCCTTTGGGGTGTTCAACTGGGCTGGGATTTATGGTTCCCACGCTCTGCGTGGGAACTACCTTGGACGCTCCGCGTCCACCCAGAGACCGCAGGAGCGGTCAAAAAAGCTCCCACGCAGAGCGTGGGAGCGATAAAGAAAAAGTCCCCTGAGCCAATTTCCCCAGACAACTCAAACAACTTGGGGACAAACCAATTGACGCAAACAGCATGGTAGACTATTCTGTATGCTGAATCCGGAGATCACTTATGAGCACAACAACTATCCGCATATCAACAGATGCCCATGCTATTTTAAAGCAGATTGCTCAGGAAGAAAATGAACCAATGCAGTCTGTGCTGAACAGAATTCTGCAGAAACACCGCCGGGAACAGCTGCTGCATAAAACCAACGTGGCCTTCTCTGAGCTGCAGAAAAACTCTGACCAGTGGGCAGAAGAACAAAGGGAAAGAGTGCAATGGGATCAGACCCTTGCAGATGATCTGGAGCCTGAATGACCCCACCAAGGCGTGGTGAAATCTGGTGGGTAGACCTCAATCCAACCAGAGGTCATGAACAATCCGGAAGACGTCCCGGCTTGGTCATTTCTGACGATATCTTTAATGCAGGTCCGGCTGAGCTTGTTGTTGTCTTGCCCCTGACAAGCAGGGACAAAAAAATCCCCCTTCATGAAAAAATCGTCCCGCCTGAAGGAGGACTCGCTGAAGTCAGCTATATAAAATGCGAGGATATCAGGTCGGTCTCCAAGAAGAGGCTGTCAGCCAGAATCGGCATGGTGGAGGACAGAACACTGTTGGCTGTTCAGGAAAAAGTAAAAATCCTGCTGAATTTTTCGTAGGTTGGCGGAGAATAATGAGATCATTCCTTCCCCTGCTCCCTGACCGCCCAGCCTAATAGCTCATGTGACTCCGGATTGCCCGGCTGGATCCCCAGACTCCTGCGGATCAGGCTCTCGGCCACTTCCGGGTCGTCGCCCTGTTCCAGGGTCAGGCGAGCCAACAGGCGCAGGGCATCAGGGTCTTGTGGGGCGGCAACCAGGGCTTGATGCAAATATCTGCGGGCCTGGTCCCGATCCCCGGTCTTCCAGGCCAGCCGGCCCAGAACCCGGTAAGGAGCCCCCTGATCCGGGGCTGACCGGGCAGCCTGTCGGCAATACGTCGTGGCCTTCTCTAAATCTGCCTCCTCTTCTGCCATCTGCCCCAGGCGGAGTAGGGAAAAGCTGTGCCCGGGCATAAGCTCCAGGCAGCGCTGAAAGCAGGCCCGGGCCTGGTCCCGTTCCTGGAGTTTGAGGCATACGTATCCATAATTGTACTCAGCCATATAGTTGTCTGGATCCAGATCCAGGATGCGTCGAAATTCGGCGCAGGCCTTACTGAACTCTCCCACCCGGGCCAGACAGATGGCCAGGGAATTCCGGGCCAGGGAGTTTGCCTGATCCAAAAGCAGGGCCTGATTGTAGGCGTGCATGGCCTGGCGCAGTTCATTACGGGAAAAGGCCCGGTCCCCGTGCAGAGTCAGGGTGGTGCTGTCAAAGCAGGCCAGACCAGGTGGAGGTAAAAGTCGGGCATGTTCCAGGGCCTGTTTGGCCATATCCAGAGTCTCACTCCGGGTAAAGTCCAGGCAGGGATAATAGCCGATGCCTGCAGCTGTGTCCGGATGCATCTCATCAGGCAGGGAGGCCAGGACGGCCCGCAAAGCGTCCTCTGTCTCCTGAGGACTGCGGTCTGGGATGTACACCAGCAGGCTGCCCAGGCCGTATCTGGCTATCAGACTGGATGAGGGCATGTTGTGGGCCTCGACCTGCATGGTGTGGATCACCTTCCAGAGGCTGGAAGGCGGGGTACTGATCAGGCTGAGAGTGAACCGGGAGGATTGCCTCCGGGCAGTGGCCCAGCGAGGAAAAAAGTCTTTGGGATCGGGTACGAGCTGGAATGGACCCGTGGAATCGGGCTGGCTCTCATCTGTCTCAAGTTGCAGGATGTAATTGTTTGGATTCTCAATCAACTCCACCCTGTCTCCCGGCTGAACAGTCCCATTCCGGGCTGAGGGAAGGAGTAATTCCGCAAGACTGGTAGTGCTTTCAACCTGAATCAGACGGAGTTCAGCCTTGATATGTTCATTGTCTTCTGCTCCCCGGGGCTGGAGCTGAAAATGCAGGCCCTTCCGGGCCTGTTGCTCTGAGCCCAGATCTATTCGCACCCTGGAGGAAGACACCACATCTTTGATCCGGCCGCAACTTTTCAATATTTCTGCCGGGGTGACCACCTCCTGCCGTCCCAGACTCAAGGCCCTTTTTTGCCCCTCCTGAGCCAGATCCAGCAAGTGCTTGCCCTGTTCTTCGGCTTCTATTTGCAAAGAAGTTCCTCTCAGGTCTTGGGGAAAGTTGACCCCGCCCATGCTGATTTCGAGTTTAATCAGGGCTTGACTTACTGGATGGGTGAAGCGGAATTCGCGTACAGCTTGGCCGATCTGTCCGGCTTTGGAGGATATGCGCTGAGGGCCGATTCCGGGCAGGAGGAGGGCAAAAGAATCGCCCTGGATCCTGGATACCAGGCTGTGCGGTCCGGCCGCCTCTTGGAGGACCTGGGCTGTGCCTTGAAGGATCCGGTCCCCAAAACCATGTCCGGCCTGGCGGTTCAGAGCGGACATATGGCTGATGTCCACCACCAGGAGAGCAAAGTCAGGCCGATGACCGGGGTCTTCCACCGATCCCAGGCCGGGTTGCAGGAAGTCGGCCAGCTGTCGAATTTTTTGGCTCATGCGCTGCAGAAAGGTTTCCTGGCGGAGCACACCGGTTAAGGGGTCGCAGCTGAGCTGGAGCTCCAGGTCCATGATCTGCAGGCAGGGGGAGAGCAGATGGGGCAGGACAGAAAGCATTGGCTGGGCCTGATTGGCCTCAACACCGCTTAAACGGAGCATACCCAGCCGGGTACCGGTGTGGATCAAGGGGATGAGGAGTATATCCCGATCCAGGACTGCCTGGTCATCAGATGGCCGGTTCGAGTCCAGAGGCCCTGAGGGGGGCGGAAAGTACAAACTGGCAGCGGAAAAAGAAAGCAGCGGACGCAGAAAGTTGACAAGTCGGTCTTCCTGGCTGATTAAATGTTCGGGGCGCAGTGTTGACATGTTCCGTGTTTTTCCTTGCAAATCCTGGAATTGAATAGAATAGGGAAGTTGTAAACGAATAAGGATATCGGGTGCAAGCAACAGGTCTTGATCAATTGTATGATTCTCCGTAGGCTAGAGCGCTCACTTTGTAATGAACTGCTTTTGGAGGATTTTAAATGATTGATGTGCACGCCTTTCCTTTGGGACCCTTGCAAACCAATTGTTTCGTGGCTGTAAACCAAACCCGGGCCCTGGCCATTGATCCGGGCGGCGACCCGGCGGCAGTGGTTACCTTTCTCAAGTCCAAAGCCTTAAGCTTGGAAGCCATCGTCAACACCCATTTCCATTTCGACCATATTTTGGGCAACTCCGCCTTGCAAGAAGCTACGCAGGCCCCGATTTATGGTCCTCAAGATGACGATTTTTTGCTCAAGGCCCAGGAAGGGGGCGGGGGAATGATGGGTTTTCCCAAAGTTCCCCCTTTTGGATATCAGCCCCTCAAACCAGGGGAAACAGAATTTCTGGGCCAAAAATGTGTGGTCATGCATACCCCGGGACATACCCCTGGTAGCTTGACTCTATATTTTCCTGAAGGCAAAGCCTTATTTGTCGGAGATCTTATCTTTCAAGGATCCATCGGGAGGACTGATTTCCCCGGAGGAAGCCTGGAGGCTTTGCTGCAAGGGGTGAGAGAGAAGATCTTTACCCTGCCGGGACAAACC
>CAZUER010000206.1:0-3915 GCA_964619345.1 uncultured Desulfohalobiaceae bacterium | reverse complement strand
GCCTGGATGGGTCCGGTTTTTCCGGCTTACCGGTCACCGGGACCCTGGCCGCAGCCCTGGCCGGCGGGGAAACCAACGTGGCTGCCACCCTGGGGGCTATAGGTCAGCAAGGGGCCATCTGGTTCGGCGGCGGCGCTTTGGTGGCCTGGAGTTCCCTGGTGGCTGTGGCCGGCATCTGCGGCGTGGACGTCCTCTACCTGGTCCGCAAAAATCTGGTGCCGGTTATTGCCGGCTTGATTGTCAGCACCCTGTATGCGGTCTTGTTCATGATGTAAAAAATTCACAGTGCGGATCAAACCTGATCAAGAGTTTGAGTTTTTATGTCCACACATCGCTTTCAATTCAATGCGTGCCTTTTCTTTTGCGTCCTCTGTCTCTCCTCCTGCGCTGTCGGCCCTGAGGGCGGAGATCAGCCCCAGTTTATCGGAAAATCTTTTTCCCTGATCCAGCAAGAGATAGACAAAAAAAAGATCCTCCCCCAAAAGGAGTTCCGGGGTTATCTGTCCCTGAAGACAAAAGGGCCTGTCATTCCTGGTATTTTCCAGGGAGCAGTCCCCCAGGGAAAGGCCTTCATTCCTGAACACGATCTGGTGGTCATCTCCAATTACATGTCAGTGGACCGGTCTGCAGCCCTGACCTTTGTTTCCATGCACAGCGGAGACCTGGAGAAGGTGCTGTGGGTATACAACCAGGACGGGAGTCTTCATAACGGCCACATGGGAGGGCTTGCGGTCACGGAAAAACACCTGTGGATTGCTTCCGGGCAATCCCTCTATCGCCTGCCGTTGATCAAAGTAATTGCAGCCGAAGATGGGAGCGATCTTTTTCTTGGCCCATCCCTAAACACTGAAGTCAACTGCTCATTTGCTTCGTCCGCCGGAGGGGTCCTTTTTGTTGGTGAGTTCAGGAAGAGTGGGAAACGGTACTCCACCAAACCGTCTCACGCTTTCACCACTCCGGACGGAGGCCGGAACCATGCCTTAATGGCTGGATTTCACCTGGATGAGCAAACCGGCGACATCAAAAAGGTAATGCGCCATGGATCGAGGACCTATCCCTCCTTTTTCATATCCATCCCAGATAAAGTCCAAGGAGCAGCCTTTGTCGGTGACTCCATTGTACTGAGCCAATCTTACGGGCGAAGAAATAAAAGCCAATTATCGGTATACCGCACTCCCTTTGAACGCAAAACAAACGATTTCTTCACCTTGGACAACTCCATGCGCGTGCCTGTCTGGCATCTGGACAGCACAAACCTGGAACATTCCATTACCGCACCGCCCATGAGTGAAGGTATCGCCGTGGTTGGCGACAAACTGGCTGTACTCTACGAGTCAGGGGCCGATAAATACCGGCGCACGGCCCGACTTCCCCAGGACCGAATCCACCTTTTGGACCTGGATCTGCTTATGGAGTTTACTTCCTCAAGTGGGTAAGGATACCAGGTTGTGCAATTACCCAAGTTCAATCCGCTTCTCCCCAACTTCTCTTGACACTAAAAAATGCCTATGATAGATGTTACTTATTTAGGGTTGCAGTTCTTATTCCAAAATCAACTCCATGCTTCAAGGGAAAGCTTTTTTCCGAAAACCAGGTGTAATGTAAGGCCAGTACAGAGCAGGGCCAAAAAGAAAAATGCGGGTTTCTAAAATTGGTCATACCAAGTTGTACTCCCGGGCTTCCAAATGCGACCCAAACTCGTAACCAGTATAGGCAGTTGTCTCAGCCAAGCAACCAGATCGTGGCCCCAACCAACCCACAGCTCTGGAGAAATATTCATAGAACCTCTATAGCTTGTGGATATCTTGACCAGATTTGAACATAACTGTCCGAACCACTTTTCCAAGGAGGTCCTTCATGCAAGGATATTGCGGTAAACTCCTGCGCGTCAACCTGAGTACAGGAGATATTCAGGAAGAACACCTCGACCCCCAAGTCTGTAAAGACTACATCGGCGGGCGGGGATTGGGTATTTATTACTTGAACCGGGAACTCGACCCTAATGTTGCTCCCTTATCCGAGGACAATATCATGGTCATGGCCACTGGCCCTTTGACCGGAACCGGAGCTCCAACCGGTTCCAGGTATATGGTTATGACCAAATCCCCCCTGACCGGGGCCATAACCTGCTCCAACTCCGGGGGAATGTTCCCCACCCACCTCAAGCGCAGCGGCCTGGACGGGATTATCTTTACCGGAAAAGCCAAGTCACCTGTCTATTTATGGATCAATGACGGCCAGTATGAGCTGCGCCGGGCTGATCACCTGTGGGGCAAAACAACCCATGAAAGCACGGATCTGGTTTTGGGGGAAACGGATGCCAAAGCCAGGGTGGCTTGTATTGGACCGGCCGGGGAAAAAGGAGTCCTTTTCGCCTCTATTATGAACGATAAGGATCGGGCAGCCGGACGCTCCGGGGTGGGGGCGGTCATGGGCTCCAAAAATTTAAAAGCCATCGCTGTTCGAGGTACAGGCAAGATTTCCCTGGCCGACCCGGAAGGGTTCAAGGCCCTTAATAAAACCATTCTGGACGGGTTTAAAGAAGCGACCAGGGAAAACCCCTTGGGCTTGACCGTCAACGGCACGGCCGGGGTGGTGGTAGCCACCCAGAACTACGGATGCCTTCCGACCAAGAATTGGCAGCAAGGGACTTTTGACGGCTGGGAAGCAGTGCAGGGGGCGACCCTGACCAAGAAATATCTGGTCAACAATAAGGCCTGCTTTGGCTGTCCTGTTGCCTGCGGGAGGCAGACCAGAGTGGAGGATCCGGATTTCCACGGAGAGGGAGAAGGCCCGGAATACGAGACAGTCTATGCCCTGGGCCCCAACTGCATGGTGGACAACCTGGCGGCTATCACCAAAGCCAATTATGTGTGTAATGAACTGGGGCTGGACACCATCACCATGGGTGCAACAATCGCTTGCGCCATGGAGCTCTTTGATAAAGGCTATCTCTCAGAGACAGATGTGGGCCAGCAGCTCCTTTGGGGTGACGGTCATGCCTTGGTGCAGATGGCCAGGATGACCGGATACCGGGAAGGCTTCGGAAACGTTCTGGCCCAGGGCAGCTATCGCCTGGCCGAGCGTTATGGGCATCCTGAACTGGCCATGGTGACCAAGAAACAGGAGTTCCCCGGTTACGAACCCCGCGGAGAGCAGGCTATGGGGTTGGCCTACGCCACATCCCCCATTGGGGGGTCCCATATGCGGGGCGATCCGGCTTATTTTGAGCTCTTCGGTGTTCCCCAGCAGGTCGATCCCCAAGAATGGGAAGGCAAGGCTGAAATAACCAAAGATTTTCAAAACCTATCTGCGGTTATCGACGCAGCCGGATTGTGCATCTTCTTTGCCGTGCGCAACCTGGCCGGCAAAGAGCTTGACGTCCCCCCTACCGGCATCCTGGAGTACCTGAACACAGCCACCGGCCTGAACTACAGTCTGGATGAGCTCATTTCGGCCTCGGAGCGGATCATTAACGCTGAACGGGTCTTCTTGGCAGCCGCCGGCTTTACCCGCAAGGACGACACCTTGCCGGACCGGTTGACAAAGGAACCCATGCCTTCCGGGCCGGCCCAAGGAATGGTCTGCCACTTGGAGGAGATGCTGGAGGATTACTATCGGATCCGCAAATGGGACGCCGATGGAAAGCCGACCCAGGAGCGCCTGCAAGAGCTGGGACTGGCCTAACACAGATGCGAGTGCAAAAACAGTTTTTGCACTCGCCAGAGTTCAGCGCCGCCTCTGGCCGCAGACGCCCAGTTTGATCGAGGATGAAACGTACAATCTGATTTGACGGTTTTACCAGAGGTTTCAGGTGTCAGCGCCGCCTCTGACCGCAGACGGCCAGTTTGATCGAGGATGAAACTCAAAGACAAAGAGTTAACCGCGGAACACACTGAATACGCTGAAAAAAAA
>CAZUER010000205.1:0-4176 GCA_964619345.1 uncultured Desulfohalobiaceae bacterium | reverse complement strand
CATAAAGAAGAACCATTTCTTTTCTGGTTCCCCTCCCTGCTGTCGCTTTGGGCAGGAGGGAGGGGATAGGGGAGGGTTCTTTTTTTAGCCACTCGAGGTTTATCAAGTTGCTAATTGTTTCATCCGAGTTCATCATTGGCCGTACACTTGGCTTTCAAGCCAGCCTGAGCCTGAGCCAGCTCCAGTAATTGCCTGGTCAGGCGACTCAGTTCCAGATAAAAAACTAAAATGGTATGATTTTCAATGTTCTCGGCCAACAGAGGAAACCAGTATCCGATATGGCGGTGCAGAAATAAGGTTCGTTGCTCCTGATAAAATCTTTTTTGCTCTTCGTCCTGGCTGCCCTTTTCCTGCCAGCCCAGATAGGCTGCAAACTCCAGCTCTGCGGCCACATGGTCCGGCGGACTCTGAAAATCAGGCGAGATGTCCAGGCCGCACTCCTGGTATATTCTTTTGACTTCGGCCGTTGATTGGCCCATCAACCGGCCTTCGGACTCCAGGTAGATCGAGCCAAAGGGCGGGGCCTCCAGTTGGAAGGGGCCGATGAACAGTCGGGAGTACTCTTTGAGCAGCTCATCAAGGCTTTGTTCCTGAAATGCAGCCAGCATCCGGTTGGCAGAATCGGCCATTTCATGATCGAAAAATGTGACAATATTGGGCAAGGCTTGCAGATCCTCCAGGAGTTCGGGAGTTGGCCGATAAAAGCAGCCAGCGACCAGGGACAGGGCTTTATACAGAGCCTGATCTTTTTCAGGCATGGTATGCGCAATCATTAACAACTCCGAAAGATTGTAGTTGCCGGGTTGATCATACAAGAAACTGGTTTTAACCCGAAGAGGGCCTGCCCTTGAGGGCAAGGGACGGCCACTTGACCCAGGTTCTTTCAGTAGGGCGGTCCTCTCCGAGGACCAGCCCCTTTTCTTCAATGGCCAGCCCTTCGGAGAAGGACGGCCTACGCCGACTGCCCGTGAGGTGTGTCATCCAGCTGTAAGAACCGTTCGCCCAAAGTGTACAACAGAAGCATGATGCAAAGAGCAAAAACAAGCACCAGGATCTCCCAAATACTGGGGAAATAGGTCAGGACTGCGGGCAGTCCTTCGGCCTTGGGGCCGACCGGGCGTACCTGCCCCCCGATGAGGATCTGCATGTGCACGGCAAAGATGCCGACCAAGGTGATGGCCGAGGCCAGGGTCTTGGCCCAGGCGGTGCGTCGCAGGTTGGGGATGATCATGAGTATGTAAGGCACAACCAGAAACAGAATGAGGCTGAAGTTTATAGCCGTGGCGAATTCCGGATAAGTGGATCCAGAGGCCAGGGCCAGCTTGAGAAAGTAAAAGATCAGGGTCAGCCCGATGACAAAAGAGAACTTGCGGGCCAGCATGTTCATGGCCGTATCGGTCACCTGGGAACAGGATCTCTTTATCAGGGAGCATATATTGATGTACAAAATGATCATCGCCATACCGGAGAGCAGAGCGATGACCAGGCAGAAGATGGAAATGAAAGGGCCGAAATAGGTCGGTCTGGCTTCGGTCAACCCAAAGACTGAGCCCAGCATCAGGGCGGCAAAGACCCCTGTGAGCATGGAGGCGATGCCCAAAAAACGGCTGGAAGCGGAGTGCCAGTCGCCTTTATGCATTCGCCATAGCTTGGGGAGCAAAAAGACCAGTTCCAGGCTGTACAGGGCTCCCATCCACCAGATTGGAGATGTCAGGTTGGGAGAGAATATAAAGTAGACCATGTGGGTCAGGGATCCGAGATCCAGGCCGATGGAGACAAAGGCGGCTACCAGGGTGGCGATGGCCAAAAAGACCAGCCGCTTGGCTAAACCCTCGTATTGTTCCAGATTGAAGACCAGGGGCATGGAGGCCACCAGGGATAATCCTGTACTGGTCAGGGCCAAAAAGACATAGGCCCCCAGGGGCAGGGTCCAGATCAGGACATCGTTGGCATTGAACAGGTAATGCCCCTGCACGAAAAGCTTGCCCGCGGCAAACAACCCAACGGCTATGCCGGCCAGAAGGAGTATCATCCAGGGGATGTAGAGATTTTTTGCATTACTCATGAAACATCTCCTTTGGTCTGGGTATAGGTTCCAGGATTGAAACTCCGGATATAGTAGACCTTGGGTCTCGTGCCCAGGTGCTCTTTGAGCCGGTATGACCTGTATTTGCCCAACAGGCGACTTACGGCACTGGAAGGGTTGTCCAGGTCCCCGAAAATACGCGCATCCGCAGGGCAGGCCTCCACGCAGGCTGGCAACAGGCCCTTTTTCAAACGGTGATCGCAGAAGGTGCATTTTTCGACCACCCCCTTGGGCCGGATGCCGTCCAGGGTACTTTCCCGTTCGGGATTGTAGTAGGGCGTTCCCTTTCCCTTGACCTTGTCCGCCATCTCCTGGGCCGAGCTGGTGCAGCCCTCTATGAGTACCTCCTCAGAGCGCCATTCCGGGTGGGGTTTGCGCCAGTTGAAGTAGATGACTCCGTAAGGGCAGTTGAACATGCAGTACTTGCAGCCGATACACTTGTCCGGATCGTGCATGGTGATCCCATCCTCTGTCTTGTGCAGGGCCCGGGTGGGGCAGCCCCGAACGCAGGGGGCGTTGTCGCAGTGATTGCATAAGGTAGGGATGTAGTGGTAGCGGACATTGGGAAACGTGCCCACGGTTTCCGTTATTTTATAGGACCAGAATATCCCTTCCGGGGTATTGTTCTCGGTCTTGCAGCCGATGATGCAGGCCCCGCAGCCCACGCATTTCTGATGGTCGATGACCATTGCCCATCTTGCCATGGTTTCGTCCTCCTTAGATCTTGACGATCTTGACCCGGTTGGTTCCGTAATAGGCTGATGCACCGCTTAACCGGTCATAGTCAGCTGGAATGATGTAGTTGTTGTTTCCTCCCCGGGCCTGCTTACCAAAGACCTTGGCCGCCAGGCGGCCGTAGGCCCAGTGCCCCTGGCCGTAGCACTTGGCTACTGTTCCCGGGCGGACTCCTTCCCAGAGCCTGGCGGAGCACTCAATTTCTCCGGAGGGAGAGACGATTTTGATCTGATCCCCCTCTTGAATGCCCATCTTCTTGGCGTCTATGGGATTGATCTTGGCCACATCCGCATAGCTCTTTTCCCCCGGATCCAGGTCCTTAAGTTCATAGTACCAGGAACAGTTGGCGGTCCGGCCCTCCCGGTTCAGCCTGGCTTTGTGGTCCACAAAGATCAGGGGATATTCGGAGGCATTGCCATGCACGTAAGGCTCTTCATAATGGGGGACAAAGGCCAGCTCTCCCTGGGCCTGGTAGTTGCAGACCTCCAAAACGCGATCCACTGTGGTTTCATGTTTTTGGGCGTGTTTTTCCAGGGCCTGTCTTAATGTTTCGGAGTAGAACTCGAACATGCCGGTCTTGGTCTTCATCTTCCCCCAGCGTTTTCTGTATGGATAGGGATCCGAGTTGGAGACCCCGATTTTTTTGAATTCCTCCCAGCCCTTTATCTTGTCTCCTCCCTCCCATTTGGCTGGATTCCACAGCTTTTCGGTAGCGATTTTAACCGCGTACTCGGCGAACTCTTTTTCATTCTGCGGCTGTTTGCCTGTTTCCGGATCCTTGAATTTCTCCACATGGTAGCGATGCATGAGGTCGAAACCCCTTTCCGCCAGCTTCTTGCCCAGCAAAAATGGGATTTCGGTCTCGTCGATCTTGTAGTCAAAGGGCATATCGATGATGGGCTGCTGCAAGACCACGTGCCGGTAGCCGTGCCCGTGGGATTTGGTGTATCCCCATTTCTCGAACTGGTGGTGGGTGTCGGGAAGGACGATGTCCGCAAACCAGGAAAATTCTGAGGCATTAGTGGTGATGTGGATTAGAAAGGGGATCTTGGCCAGGGCCTGGTCCCAGCGCTGGCCCTCCGGGGCCGAGAAGTTGAAGTTGTTCATGTAGCCGATGGCCACCTTGATCTCATTGGGGTCTTCATTGATGATCCCGTCCGCAGCCCGGTTGGTGTTCACCCCGCCCCCGGACTTTCCCTTCTTCAGGCAAGGGAATTCCAGCCGTCCCCGCTGATCGATCTTTTCGTGTTTCTTGCCCTGTTTGGCGATGTCGTCCAGGTAGTCTGAGTAATCCGGAAAATCTTGGGTGTAGACTTTATTGGCCACCAAGGTCCCCCCAACGTTGTCCACTCCTC
>CAZUER010000204.1:0-4194 GCA_964619345.1 uncultured Desulfohalobiaceae bacterium | reverse complement strand
GCAGATCTTTCATGTATTTTTTGATTTGGGTTCGGAGATCCTTGGTGGTATTTTCATTGAAATTGGTTATCCGGACATAGAGATACCCTGGTTCCATGACTTCGGTCTTCACACTCTGCATGGGAATGACGTCCCGCTTGACTGTAATCCGTTCCGGCTTGGCCGCTCCCTGGTGCAACACGGTCAGTTCCACTTCTGAGCCTTTGGGCCCCCGAATCTTGTGCACAGCGTCCATGATACTGATGTCCTGCGTCGACTCGCCATCTATTTCCAAAATGATATCTCCGGACTTCAACCCGGCCCGATAGGCCGGGGTGTCTTCAATGGGTGAAACCACGGTCAGTCTGCCGTTTTGCATAGTGATTTCAATTCCCACCCCGGAAAACTCCCCGGAGGTTTCGTCCCGCATATCTTTGAAGGCTTCCTGGTCCAAGTACCCGGAATGAGGGTCAAGGCTTTGCAGCATGCCCTGTATGGCCCCCTGGACCAGCTCCTGACGGTCCACATCCACAACATATGTCTTTTCAATAAGATCCATGACCTGGCTGAAGCTCTTGAGCGGCTCATAACGGTCATTGGCCGTGGTCGTGGCCGGAGTGGCGGCCAAGGCCACCAGCATACACACAATTCCTAAGCTACGGCTCCATCGCATAATCAACTCCAGATTGGACATTTCCTAAGCTTTTTTACAAAAAGGTTATCGTTTGGCCAGCCAGGAACGAGGATCCACAGGGGATTTTTTTCGTCGCAGTTCAAAATACATGCCTGGACCCTGGGCCTGAGGGTAAAACCCTGCCCGCCCGATGGCTTCTCCCTGTTCCACCCTTTGCCCGGCTTGCACCAGGGTTTGGGATAAGAAGGCATACAAAGAGTAAAACTCTTGCCCGTGATAAATGATAATCACTTGCCCGAATCCACGCAACTTGTCATTGTACACCACCTCACCCCAAGAAACGGCCTTGACCTCCTCTTCCTGAGGGAGTGAAAATCCCAGCCCTCGATTGCTTCTTCCCTTTTGGGGCTGATAATCAACGATCACCTTTCCCTGGGCCGGCCACGGCAGACGTCCTTTATGCAAACCAAAAGTCTGCCCCTCCGTTGAAGCAAGCTCAGACTGTAACTCATCGATGCGGGATTGCAGGGCCCTGATCTCCTCTTGAGCAACGTGTCGCTTCTGGCGGAGGGCCTGGACCTGCTGCAAAAACTTGAGCCTCCTAGAGGTCAACTGTTTGCTCAGCCTGGCCAGCTCATTGCGTTTCGATTCCAGGTTGGCCTTGGCGGCCTGCAGCTTGTTTTCTTCCTCCTGCACAGCTGCTTGCACGCCTTGCAGGTCCTGCATTTTGGAGTCGGCCACCGCGGTCAGTTTGGCCAGCCACACCATACTTCGATCGGCTTCGGTCCAGGAGTCGAATACTTTGGCTTTAAGGTCCTGGGCCCGCAGAGCCACCTCCCACAGACGGGGTAAAAGAGCTTGGATTTCGGACCGAATTCGGGCTTCTTTTTCCCCAAGTTCGTTGATGCGGGCTTGCAGCTTGGCCTGAGTGTCCTGCAGGTTTTCAAACTCGGCGTGCAGCCTGCCTTCCTTGTCCTTTAATTCCCGAATTCTATCTTCCAGGGAGCTGAGCTTTGAATGGGCAGCCCGTTCTTCCTGGGTCAGGGAGGCCACCTCCTTCTTAGCCTCCTCTTTGGCCTCCTGTTTTTGCCACAATTGTCGCTGCAAGCTTTCCAGGTCCTGGCCCCATACCGGCCCGGCAGTGAGGAGAACAAAAGCAGACCAGACCATGGCCCATGTGCAGATTCTTTGTCTTTCCCCTGGGCCAGGGCCAAAAAAAGAAGGACGCATTTTACACAAGATAAGGGCCCAAGGGGCAATCGGTGCATAGAGGCGCCGACTTTTTGCACCATCTTTTGCCCACCCGGACCAAAAGGGCATGGTACTCATTAAAGAGTTCCGCGTCCTGGGGCAAATTCTGGGAAAATACCTCCTGCAGCTCGGCGTATCCAACCTCCTTGGGAACAAAAGCGTGGCGGTGCATAACCCTGGCCGTGTAGGCGTCAACAACAAATACCGGATATCCAAGGGCATAAAGCAAAATACTGTCGGCAGTCTCCGGGCCGATTCCTTTGACCGCCAGGAGTTTGGGCCGCAGCTCTTCAAAGGGACGGCTGGACAAAGACCTCATATCGTAGTCCGCCTCCCGCTGCAAAAAGGCCAACAGGGCCTTGAGTCGCTTGGCCTTGACCCGGAAATATCCAGCCGGCCGGATGAGCTCGGCTAATTCATTCTCTGCCAGCCCATCCAGCCTTTGGGGGGACAAAAGATCCTCCTCCTGCAAGGCCGCTATGGCCCTGGAGGCGTTTGTCCAATTCGTATTCTGGGTCAACACAGCTCCAACGCAGACCTCAAAACTGCTTATGGCCGGCCACCAGTGACTGGGCCCCAGGGCCCGGGACATGGCCCGGAAGTAGTCCATAAGGATCCGGGCCCGACTCATTTCATTGATTCTCCAACCCACATCAGGCTGGCCCATTCACCGCGATGTTCGATCCACGGCTCTTTCAATCCATGCACTTGATAGGCCCGGCTTACGGAGTCCACCTGAGATGAAAGCACTCCGGACAGAATCAAGGTCCCCCCAGGCTGGACCAATCCAGTGAGGGTCGAGGACATACGGATCAAAGGTCCGGACAAAATATTGGCCACCACCATGGGATAGCTTCGGTCAGCCCGCAGGCAGGTCACCTGGCCGCATAGGAGACTCACCTCACTTTCCACCCCATTGGCCCGCACATTTTCCCGGGCATTATCCATAGCCACAGGATCAATATCCAAAGCCACACAGGACGAACCCAAGCACGCAGCGGCAATGGCCAGTATTCCCGACCCGGTCCCCACATCCAAAACCGTTTTTCCCTCCGGCCAGCTCCCAAGCTTTTTCAACTCAGCCATGGCCTGCAAACAGAGGCCCGTCGTCGGATGGTGCCCGGTCCCAAAGGCCATCTGGGGATGAATGACCAAAGGGGTCAACGCACCGGTTCTGTACTCCTCCACCTTCCAGGGAGGGAGGATGCAAAAGGTCTGGGCCACTTCCACCGGTTGGAAAAAGAATTTCCATGCCGTCTGCCAATCGGCGTCCTTGACTTTTTCTGAGTCCAGCCTGGCTTGCGGGAAGGTCTTGCAAATCCTGTTTTGCAGCTGCTTCAACTGCTTACGTTCTTGGACCTGAACCCGCAGTACGGAACTTCCCTGCCTGGTCAGTTCCTCCCACCCCCAAGGAGCAAGATCAGTGAGAATGGCCAGGGCAGATTCCAGCTCTTGGTCTGCAACATGCCAGTTCAAAACAAAGGACATGTATGTACTGCCTCATTTTCCTGCCGAGTGATTTTGTACAGCCCGTTCCAGGGCCTGGGCAAAGGCTTGCAGATCAGATTCCTCTATGATCAGGGGGGGAAGAAGCCTGAGAACTGTTTCTTGGGTTAAATTACAGATAAACCCGGCATCGAGCAACTCCTGCCAGACCCGGGGCCCGGATTGGGCAAGCTCCACTCCCAGCATCAGGCCATGACCGCGGACCTCCCGGATCTGATCCGGATGTCTTCTGGCTATCTCTCCAAGCATCTCTTGAAACTTCTTCCCCACAGCCCGGGCCCTGTCACTCAATCCGTCCCGCAAAATGATGTCCACAACCGTGGCGGCGGCAACAGAGACCAGGGGACCTCCCCCAAAAGTTGTGGCGTGACTGCCGGATGAAAACCCTTTGCTCACCTCTTCCGTACATAACATGGCCCCGATGGGCAAACCGTTGGCCAATCCTTTGGCCACAGTCATAATATCCGGCTGAAGGTCAAAATGTTGGTGAGCCCACATCCGTCCCGTCCGCCCCATTCCTGTCTGCACTTCGTCCAGAATCAAGAGCATGCCTTTTTTGGAACACAGTTCTCGAACCTGGGTCAAATACGCGGCCGGGGCTGAGCGGATCCCGCCCTCACCCTGGATCACTTCCAGCATGATTGCAGCAGTATGTGGATTGACCGCCTCCTGCAAGGCTTTCCCATCGGCAAACGGGACCGAAACGAATCCCTCCGGCAGGGGATCAAAACCCTTTTTGATCTTATCTTGACCGGTTGCGGCCAAAGTGGGATCGAAGCTCCTGAAGCCGCTGAAGATCTGCAGGTCGAAGCCGGCTTTCCCGG
>CAZUER010000203.1:0-4341 GCA_964619345.1 uncultured Desulfohalobiaceae bacterium | reverse complement strand
TTTTTATCTCCATAAAAACAGGGACGAGGACAGCTTCACCCGACTCCACGCGGACAAATTTTTTATCCAGATACCCCCCGAGTCAGGCCCCGCCATTCGCACGCATGTCTTCGCTGGTAACGGGAGGAGTCAGCGAAAACCGTCGCTGTCGCGCAGGGATTCTCTCGCTATATGCTTCTACTCATGTCTATTCACCGTCTGCGACTGAACACTCTTGAATCATTGGGGACCGCCCCGAACCCAGAAGCACCCACCTGCCCCAACCTGGTTGAATGCTTCGTCAGCCGGAGGCCGAAACTCTTTATGCAGATTTGACCCTGAAATATCGAACAACCCTAGAGTCGTAAACGCTTTCCAAGCGCCAGCCACACCCCAGCCCATGGGTACAGAACAGACACCCCTTAATCAGGCTCAGCGGGGTATCTAATGAGACGGGATGGGATTTTCCTGCTGGTGTCTCTGGCCCTAATTGGATTTGCTGCTCTTGAGAAGCAGCATCCTCTCAACTGCGAGCGTCAATTAATTCAATTGGCCTAGAGAAAGACGGAACACCCAAGTACCACGATGGTGAAACCGATCGAACAGTTGTTGCTCAGCGAGAGTGCCGTGGAGACGGCCACACCCCCTTTTTTTCCTCAACCCTCCCTTGACCAGAAGCGTATACAGTCCCTGCTCCGTTCTTACAATATGCTCTCCCTTCGGACATAACCCCAAGACCCCCGGAGCAATCTGGGCCGGGCTGAAGAACGAGTTGCGATCCGTGCCCATGGGCACGGATCCAGTACAAACAAGCCCAGCAACTTCCCCTTCAACGAAAACAAACCCCTTTCAATTTAGTTAAGTCAATCCCTGGTCGAGCATATTATGATGTTTTGAGTTCGTGCTTCCCATTCCGTACTTGGGGAGCAGCGAAAAACAGCAGCGCATGTTATTTTCGAATTTCTTTCTCATACACAACCTCTTATGAAACCGGATCTCCTTTATGGCAGCCAATATCCTCATCATCGACGACGACCCCGATGCCCTTGATCTTCTGCGTCTCTTTCTCGACCGCCAGGGGTACGGGGTGCTTACAGCGCCTAACGGGGTAACAGGAACCCAAGCAGCCCTGGATAATCAGCCAGACTTAATCCTGCTGGATATCTTTCTCCCGGATATAAACGGCTATAAGGTCCTGGAAAAACTTCGCAATTCTCCGACAACCAGGGAAATCCCTGTGATCATGATCGGGGGCAGAGCCCACCAGGGTGAGCGCCTCAAAGCCCGCAAGGCCGGCGCTGACGTGTACCTCAAACGCCCCTTCCGCCCCCAAGAACTGCTCGACAAAATCCATCCCCTGTTGAGCCAAACCTGACCCGGCCACAAACTCATACCCCTCGCCATTTCCGCGCCTCATCAAACCCCCACCCCCAATACTCTTCCCACCGCTCAGCCATGCCGCACCTCCCCCATCCTGCATGATCCCAGCCCGCTGGCCACACAAACCATTATCCCCTTCCCCACTTAAAGAACCCCCCCCCCCCTTCCCCGACATCTCTGAAACCAACGCCTTTTCAAGATCACAGATCTAGAGCGAAATTTTGTGTTTCTTCCCAATTTCCCGCTCCTTGAGCTCCATGAAAGTCTGATTCCATGTTCAGCTTTGAACCCCGGCACCCCCCTCCACGACCCCAATCTCGGCCAAAGCGAAACAGCGACACTTCTTCCAAATTTTTATACATTCCAGTGAACACAAAACATCTATTTAAATTCACAATCCGTGCCCATGGGCACGGATGTCGATCAATATGGACATCGCTTAAAACCCGATCCCACCAGCCCCGTTTTGCCAAAAACTCCGGTCAAAACAAACGCATCCCGCTGAATCCCTGCGCTCCTGATTAATGACCCTGCCCCGCAATCAAAGCAGCCAAGACTCTGAAAAACCGGTGGTTGAATTTTGGTTCCGGACAGACGGTCAAAGTGAAACACCCCGCCTATCCTCCCTTGACAATGCCCTGACAGCGCTGTCGTGACGCCCTGCCCCTCAGCCACCTCCTGGCACAATGCCCCTTTTTCCTGAAAAGCACTGGTATCGACGCTTAGAAGAAAAACAAAGGATGCTTTCGAGCTTGCAGGGAGGGATACGATCCGTGCCCATGGGCACGGATCGGGAAAGGCTGTTCATCACCTGCCCGCAGGCGGAGCGCTTGGACAACATCCTCCAGGAGGTTTGCCACTTCCAGGATTTCGCCTTTATCTATGCCGGCAGTTTGTTCGGCGGCCGCTTCCCCAGGATCTCTCTCCGCTCTTTCGCCAGCCATAAACCAGAAATACCGCAGCGTGTGTCCACCCATGACATCCATGTTCGCTGTAGCCCTTGATCAGCCTGTATTCCTCTTCCCCTCCGTTGTCGCCCCGGTACCCCTCTCGGGCAAGGACACCCCAGGCAGCCAACTCAGAGATTGATCGAAGTTTTGCTACAGGTATGTTTAAGAGCCGCTTCCAGAGCCCGCCTTGAGTGCGGTGATGGAAACTGCCAGCAACCAAAACTCTGGAAAGGGGTAAACTGGGCTGAATTATGAATCCGAATCAACGGGTTAATACTGTTCATTTTCAGGACAACCCCAACCTGAACAACCCCCAAGGGTCAACTCAATTTCACCCATCATCTACAGGTGAGGATCTTGACGCGGGAGATCGCCACTGTGTTTGTGTAACACCCAAATGCTGTGGCCGCGCCCTTTGGTAGATGTCGGGCGCACCAGGGTTGAGGTGCACGTCAATGAACTCCGGTACAAGATTAAACAGATCGGGGATTGTGAATAAGAAAAACCCACCCTCTTTTGTTTTCTTCGGAACACAACAACCGTTCTCCCCCGACCTGCAGTGCGCCGAAACCCGTTCCCCCTTCCCCCGTTTATCTCCCGCTATACCGCCCATCCGTGCCCATGGGCACGGATCAACATAAGGCTACTCATCCCCTGCCCGCAGGCGAAGCTTCTGGGCAAAACTCTCCAGGAGGTTTGCCGCGCCCAGGATCTCATCTTTATCCAAGCCGGCGGCGTATTCCGTGGCCACCTCCCCCAGCTTGTCCCGCACCGCTTCGTCGCCCGCCATCTTGATCAGAGATCGCACCCGGGTGGCCGCCTTCTCCACCGGGGTCCGCGTCCGCCGCTGGGCCGTGCCTGGCGATTTGCCTTCCAGTCGTTCGCCGAGGGCCTGTACTTCCTGGGCCGTGAGCTCCTCTTTGACGGCCGCTGTCAGGGCCTTCTCCCAGTGCTCCCGGGCCAGACTGAGCACCTCCCGCAGCACCCGCTCATTCACCCCGTGCAGGTCTGCCAGGTACTGCAGGTCGTTGGGCAGCTCCAGGATGTTCAGGTGACGGGACATGGCCGTGCGGCTCAGACCCATCACCTCCCCCACCTCGTCCCACACGCCGGCGGGCATTTTTTTGCTGCCGATCACGCCCTCCAGGTCCAGCACGCTGCGGTAGTATTCGTGCTCCCCGGGGATGGGCTCTTCCTCCAGACTGAGTTCCTGCGGCAGATTGAGCTTGCTCAAAATCAGCGCGGCGATCTCCCGTGCCCGGGCCACAGCGGTGGGTGACTCGGCGTGGATGTTCTCCACCACCTGGCGTTCACGGCTGCGGCGCTGTGTATCAATTTCCCGGCACTCCAGGTGGGGCTCTTCTTCCGCCCCTTTTTCCACCGCACTCAGCGCCCGGGCCCAGAAGCGCCGTTCGCCTGTTTCCAGGCGGAAGCGGATCTCCCCTCTCACCTCCTCCCACACCCCGGTGACGGGTTTGATCTGCCCGTGATCGCCAAAGGTCCCCCCCAGCTCCAGCAGCGTGTTCACCCGGGACTGTACCCCTGGGTCCGCATCTCCGCGCGCCAGCCAGACCCGGGCCGTTTCCCGCCAGTCGGCGTCGCCGGCATAGAAGGCTTCCTTGAGATCCAGCGGCAGGATAGGGCGGGGCTGGAAGCGGTCGGGCAGGATCTGCCCCAGGGGCACGGAGACAATGCGCGAGGAGGACGCCCTGTTGGGGCGCCCCTCACTGGCGGCAAAATATCCCTCCGCCTGGCTGTCTTTTTCCCTTTTGCCAGCCCGGCGGGCAAACAAATCCGCGGTGCCTCTATCTTTGGCCATGCCATGCTCCTTCGTCGTTTCTGCCGCCGCCCACCCTGTCAGCGGTCAATGTTGTTTCGTATAGCCTCAGATACCCTGGCGTACTCCTGGGCCGCCTCATTCGCTGAGGCCAGGTCAGAATCGGGGTTCCTGGGGGGTTTATAGCTAAAAATGTCCAACCCCTGGGTCTGGGCGCTGTGCACGTCTCCGCGGTCGCCCACCGGGGGCAGGACC
>CAZUER010000202.1:0-4424 GCA_964619345.1 uncultured Desulfohalobiaceae bacterium | reverse complement strand
AACAAATTCCCAGATTATGCAAGCTTTATGTAACATTTATTTTATGACAATCCCTTATGTCCTTTTTCAGGGAGGAACAATGCATGCTGGTGAATATGGATTTGAAACGAATCGCCGATTTCCACGGACATCTGTGCCCGGATCTGGTCATAGGGGCCAGGGCGGTGAAAACAGCCCTGGATTTCTTGCAGATCAAGGAAGAATTGCAATCTAACCTTTGTGTTGTGGCTCATAACCAGACCAGCGCCCTGGACGCGATCCAGTACTTGACCGGATGCACCTTGGGCAATCAGCGCCTGGTGGCCAACGACTGGGGCAAACATAGGTATCAGTTCATTTCCGGGACCACTGGGCGGGCTGTGGATGTCAGGATGAAACCGGTCCACTTCCATCTGGAAGGAAGCTATTTCGACCTTGAAGAAAAGGTACAGCGACAAGGCGGGACGCTGTATGAAGTGGCCCGTATGCAGGGCATCATCAGCCAGTGGGTGCAGTGGCTGACGTCGATGCCTGCTGACGCATTGTTTACTTTGGAAGAAAATACTTGTGAGCTACCGGCAGTGGAAGTGTGCAGCAAGTATGTGCAGTGCAGTCGCTGCGGAGATCTAGTGCAAAGGCGGAAAGCGATTTCTCTGGGCATAGATCTCGTGTGTGGTCCCTGTTCCCAAATGTACGTCCCGGATACTTATGTATATCCTGAGCAGTAAGGACAAAAATGGAGGTAGCGTTACCCAAATTTTTCTCAATCCGAATATGTTCTATGGATATCTTGCCACTTGACTTTGAAAATATCCATAATATTATAAAACTATGTTTTCACGATGGCTCTCTCTTCCTTCGGATCGAAGCTGTCTCCTCGTAGGTCCCCGGCGATCAGGAAAAACAACTCTCCTGAAACAGCAGTTCCCGGATCTTGGATACAGGACTCTGGATGATTTGGATTTTCTGGACTGGGCAGGACAAGATCCAAAAGGTTTTATTCAGGACCTGGGACAGTCTGGAATTATCGATGAAATCCAAAGACATCCCAGGCTTACCCTGGCTGTGAAACACGCTATTGACACCCAGGGCGCCTTTATATTGATGACAGGTTCAAGTACTCTTGGCCTTTTGGACACAGCAGCAGATACTTTGGCCGGAAGGATCACTCTCCAATCGCTGCCCCCTGCCTGCTGGGGCGAGGAGCTTGGGCCGCCCACACACCGTATCTTGCAAGAAAAGGCTCATCCCCTGCAGATTAAGAAGGCAAATCGCTGCCTACAGCAGGCCTTGGCCTTTGGCCAGTTTCCGGAAGTCCTTACCTGTGGATCCGATGCGGAGAAGAAAGAAGTGTTGACCAGGTATAAAAATACCTACTTCACTAGAGATCTCATGCAACTGTCCAACATCGAAAACCTCCAGGGGTTGCTTTCAATTTTCCACAACCTAGTCCACTGCCTGGGTTCGCACCTGGAGGTATCCAATTTTGCCAGGGAAGCGGGCCTGAGTCATCCAACTGCCAAAAAATATTTAAATGCGCTCAATCAGGCTCAGCTCACCTTTCAATTGCCTGGATATCAGTTTGGACCGGCCAAAAAATTCATCAAGGCCACCAAAACCTATTTTGTTGACAATGGCATCATCACCAGCCTGAATATTCCTGTTGGTCATGGCCCATTTTTGGAGAGCTTTGTCATCGCAGAAATAGAAAAACGCCGCAAGCTGGGCTTTATCCCCACAGATCTTCTCTATTACTATAAGAGTGCGTCCGGGCAGGAAATTGACTTGCTGTTTCAAGTGGATGACATGTTGTACGCAATAGAAATAAAATCCACACAGAGGCCGGGGAAAAAAGATATCGCCAACCTTAAGCAATTTGAGCCCAAACAAAATATTTCACTAACCAGAATTCTTTTTTATCTCGGCGAGGAGTATACAAAATGGGACAATGTTCAACTAATCCCTGTTGCCGCCCTTTTTCGGGGAAAGTAATACACGTAATGATTTAGGATTGAGTATTCATAAATATGTATCCTTCCTTTGTGTGACGGAACTGCAAAAAGTCGATTTACCTTCGTTTGCAATAAGAACTGAAGCTATAAGCTTTTGTTTTTGCTGACTTCTGATCTCTGGCGAGTGCAGCAATAGCTTTTGCACTCGCATCTTGAGTGGTTCAATTCAGACCAACATGCTTGTACTGGGATAATTCTATGGCAACTTTCAAGCCGTAGAGACGACCTTCGGCCCGCAAAGGGATGCCCAGCTCTGCATCCACCCACAGAGTTACTGATTCAGAGAGGCCAAATGGCCCCTCAAAATCCTTATCCGAATCATGCAGGGCATTGTATACAGACACCGAGACCGGTACTATCAATGCATTCTTCGTGAAGTCATCTAATGATTCAGCTCCCACAATACCCCGGATCATGCTGATCGCTTCATTCTTTGGCTTGTCCGGCATATATCTAGAGGCCAGGGAGGCTATTGTCTCCTCTTTCTTCAGATCCACCGGATAACCATAGCTTAAAGTTACCTGGCAGCACACAGCTGAGCGCTGTACCGCTTCGCCGTTGACCTCCACAGTTATTAACTCCTGTTTTGCGGGCACAAACCTGCCCACATATATACTGGATATGTTTTTGCGCATGGCCGAAATATAGAACGTATCCTGTGGCGGTCCGTCATGGCCAGTAAACTCCCTTTCCAGGCTCAACAAGACCGTCATCAAATCACTCAACATGCCGCCGGTGCGGAGTGGTTTATAGGGGCCGCGCATTTCGAAATCTGGAATATATTCCCCCTCGGAGGTTTGAAAAAAGCCGCCGATTCGGTCCATAAGATCAGACGAAACCGGCTTGGCCCGGGTGATAAGCACCTCTCCCCCAGGAAGAAAATCGACAAGCACATCCGGAAAACCTTTTTTCCAGCGAACCGCTCTTAATGTGCGCCAGCTGTCCGTTTCTATGTAGGCCTGCATGGAGTAATGGGGCATAAAGCGTATGTCGATTTCTCCAGTAATTGTGAGCACTTTTTGGTTCGAATATTCCCGAAACTGACCCCGGCCGGCGGCGTGGGTATTGTCGTAAGGCAATCTATCAGCCATCCGGCCCAAAGTCCCGTATTTATACTCAACTGTGGCCTGCCCCCTGACCAGCAGTGAGTCCGTGGTATAGATCAATCGACGTTCTGGCACAATCGGGCGGGCCTCTTCTGTTCCTGCAACCGAGGCTGTGCCGAGGATGACCAGGGCCATACAGCCCAAAACAATACCTGAAAGTCTGTAAGGTCGCATATGGCTCATTCAAAGGTAAGGAAATGGAGGTAACTGTGACCAGGTATCCCATGATCTTTTTCATGGGATACCTGATTATGGAGTATTTTTCCAATTTTGGAAATGATGTGCGGATGACAGCCGGTCAGTTAAGAGTCATGTTCTTCAAAATGGGAATAGGCCCCTTGGAGATGGTCCACCCAGATATCCACGATATTATCGTACTCTGCAGTTCCTTTGAGTACAGACTCGGTTTCGATTCCTTCCGCAGTGAGTATTGATTTCCAGGAATCCTCTCCCTTTCCGGCCATGTCGTTACGAACATGGTCCCCGGCCACGGACATGAAGGGCATGAGATAGGCTTTGTCTGTGCCTTTGGCCTTCAGCTGATCCAAAATGTCGTCTAGTAAAGGACCTCCTTCCACTGTGCCCACATACACATTGGGATCCTTTTGCTGGAAGAGGTAGGCCATGGCCTGGTAAAAGGCATTGCTGGGATGATGGGTGCCGTGGCCCATGAAGATCACGGCCTCATCCGCCGCCCTCTCCTCGGGGATGTTGTCCAGCATAGCGTCCCGGGCTGCCTCCAGGTCCTTTGATGAGGCCAGGAGGGGATATCCGAGCAGTATCTTCTGAAAACCTCCGGACATGGACTCAAAACCGTTGACAATGGACATCAGATCGTGAAACTCGGCCCCGCCGATGGTATGCAGGGACTGCACGGCCACATGGGTAAAATCCTCATCCATCATCCTGGCCAAAGCCATGGGCACAGAGTCCAGCTCCTTCCCTTCTTTGGCCAGCTTGTGCCGGATGATCTTGGAGGTGTAGGCCCAGCGCACGGGAACGTCCGAAAAGGCCTTTTCCACTTCAGCCTGGATGTTTTCAAAAGAGGCCTGGGCTTGAGGATAGCTGGACCCGAAGGCCACCAGCAGAATGCCTTTTTTGACCGGTTTTGTGTGTCCATGTCCATGGCCATTTTCATGACCGTGTCCTCCGGCCCAAACCAGGGTGCCAAACATCAGGCACAGACATAAGGCTGTGGCAAAAGGCAGCAATGATCGCAACTTCATAACAAGCTCCTTTGTTGAGTTGAAAGAAAACATATACATATGTGCCATTAACACTACAGCGACACATCAATCCCCAACTTAAGTGCCTCCAGGAGCCGCGT
>CAZUER010000201.1:0-4430 GCA_964619345.1 uncultured Desulfohalobiaceae bacterium | reverse complement strand
GAGATGGATATGGACGCCTTGCTCTTGGTCGGGGCCTTGGTCCATGTGCCTTATGAGCGTTTTCAGCTCATACTTTCACGCATACTCAGGGCTCTCAGACCCGCGGGACATGTTCTCTTGACTATGAAGCAGGGGCAGGGCATGCAAGCCAGAACTGATGGGCGAGTCTTTTACCTGTGGTCAAAGGCCAATCTTATGCCCATTTTTGAAGAATGCAGCTTGATATGCGTAGAATATTTTGAACAGCAATCCAAGATCCGGGCCAGTGATATATGGATGAGCTTTGTGCTCCAAAGTCAGGCGTAAGATGCTGCTTTACATGAATGCACAATAAGTATGTAATACAATCAGAGAGTAAAAGGACTGGCAATAATCCCTATGCCCAACGACTCAGGCTCACACCCTATCTATTACCACAAGCTTGTCCGGGACAAGATTCCTTCCATCATTCGGGATAACTATTACCAACCTACTGTCTCATCTCTTTCGGGCCAGGATTTGACCCAAGCGGCAAATCAAAAGCTTTTGGAAGAAGTTTATGAGCTGTTCACAGAGGTCCAAATTGGAGAGGAGTCCTCTGTGCTTAAAGAGTCCGCCGATGTCCTGGAAGTTGTATTAACCATCCTGAAGCAGCTGGGCTATAGCTTTGATGACCTGATTTCAGAAATGGAACGACGGCGGAAGCAGAGGGGCGGTTTTGAGCAGGGCCTTTTTCTGGAAAGCGTTGACGGTCAGTGTCTGGGTGCCAGATTGGAGCAGAGCCCAGGTTTTGTGTGCACCCATTTGGATACCGATTCTTTATTGGAACTTTTCCGCGGAGAAATGGAGCGTAGTGACAAAGCCTGGATTGCCTCGGCCTTTTACTCCCCGGCAATTACCAATATTTTGACCAGTGAGTTTGAACGCTTCATCTGCAAGGGAGGAGAGGCCAGAGTCATCCTGTCTACAATGAACGGGTTTATCAAGCCTGAATATCTAACTCATCTGCGTGACTATGTGCCTGAGCTAAAGGTCAAAGTATTTCATCCCCATGAAACTCCTTATCATGTCCACCCTCAGCGTGATTTTCATGTCAAAGCTTATATCTTCAAGCACAGAACAGGCAAAGGCTCGGCTATCATTGGATCATCCAACTTATCTCAGGGTGGTTTTTTCGAGAACATTGAATGGAACTATTACACAGCCGGGGAGATCAACCTTCCCTTTAAAAATAAGCAGACTCCATGGGAAAAGATAGTTCATGAGTTTGAAGCCCTGTGGGCCAATGAGTGTGTGCATGTTACCGATGATTTTTTGGCCGGGTACAGGGAGCGGCACAGGGATGTTTTTCAGGAAAGAGAGAAGCCGTTTGATACGTATGGAACCGAGGGACAAAGCTCAAATCAGCCCGGCATTGGGGCAGACAGCTCTGCTGCATACGGGGAAAGAAAACAATTCAAAAGAGAATCAGTAAGCCCAAACATCGCCCAAGGTGAGGCCCTTGAGGGGCTTTTAAAACTCAGAAAAAGAAAAGCACGATCCGGGGCAGTCATTGCAGCCACCGGGGTGGGCAAGACCTACTTGGCCGCATTTGACTTCATTCAAAGCGGCAAAGACAAATGTCTTTTCATCGCCCACCGGGAAGACATACTCAGAAAAGCCAGGAAAAGTTTTTCCCATGTCCTTGGACCAGAGGGTCTGGAGATCTTTAGCGGCTGGAGCAAGGAAATCTCACATGGATCAAGGGCTGTTTTTGCTATGATCCAGACCTTGGGACGGCAAGATAATCTGGAACGTTTTCATCCCAGGGAGTTTGACTACATTGTCATGGATGAGTTCCATCATGCCATGGCCGCTACCTATCGCAGGGTCTTGGAATATTTTCAGCCCGATTTCCTTTTAGGACTTACAGCCACTCCCGAGCGCATGGATGGACGGGATGTTCTCTGGTTGTGCGATTATAATATTGCCTATGAAATGAGGCTCTTCCAAGCCATCGACAAGGAATTGCTGGCTCCTTTTCAGTACTTCGCCGTCCATGATCCGACTGATTACGCTCAGATTGCCTGGAAAAGAACTGACTATGATCAAGAGGAACTGACCAAGGCTCTGACCAATGACACCAGAACAGCCCTTATTGCCAACAACTTAAAAAAGTTTCTCCCGTATCAGGGCAAGATAAAAGCCTTGGCTTTTTGCAGTTCAGTGGATCATGCTCAGTACACAGCTTCACGCTTAACCCAGGAGCATGATTTTGAGGCCTTGGCTTTGGTGGGTGATTCATCGCAGGGCCAAAGAGAAGAAGCCGTGGCCAGACTTGAGGATGAAAAAGATCCCCTCAAGGTTATATGTTGCGTGGATATCTTCAATGAAGGAACCGATATCCCCAAGCTTAGCCATGTTCTGCTCCTGCGACCTACCCAGTCTTTTACAGTCTTTCTCCAGCAACTTGGCCGGGGGCTGCGAAAGGTACAGACCCAAAATGTGGCCAAGCATCTTGTGGTCATAGATTTTGTCGGTAATTTTCGAACCGCCCATGTGGCGCCCTTGGCCTTGGCCGGGTACACCTCAATTCAAGAGTTTGCCCAGGAAAGTAATGGTTCAAAGAGCAGCAAACTTGATTTAAGTAATCCACCTAAGGGGTGTTTTGTTTCACCTGATCTGGAAGTGCAGAGGATATGGGAGAGTAAGTTGCGGGAGATTGCTCCCATGTCCAGAGGCGAGCAATTACGTGCCCTTTATGACGAGGTGGTTCAAGACTTAGGGCTTACTTCGCCAGGACTCTGTGAATTTTATGCCGATCCCAAGAAAGCAGATCCCCATGCATTTATTAAGTATTTTGGGAGCTGGATTCAAACCAAAAAGGTATTTGATGACCTCTCGGATATTGAACAGAGCTTATTAGGAACCCAAGGTGAGTCATTTCTGGAGTATCTGGAAAAAGATCTCAACCCGGTCAAGTCTTATAAGATGGTTGTTCTCAAAACATTGCTCTCATTTGATGGGATTTCATGGAATGTCTCTGAAATCGCTCAAGGGTTCTTAAATTATTACCTTGATCACCCTGAGCACCTATCAGATTATGATGAGTTGGCTAAGCAAGAGAAACCAGAGGAGATTTCACTGCAAAGAATAGAGAGACATATCATGAACATGCCTTTGAATTACTTGAGCAATAAAGATAAGGACTGGTTTATATTAGATAGAGAGCAAAAAGTTTTTTCAGTAAAAGATGATCTTGTCGATTATTGGAGTAAAGCATTTTATAGGCAACTTATATTGGATAGAACAGATTATGTATTAGCCAGATATTTTTATCGTAAGGCTATATAGACAACATATATAGATTATATTTATCATGAGCTCATTTATTGTTATCAAAATATATAGTCATTCATTTTCGATAATTGCATGAAGAAAATATTGCGTATATTACATGGCCAATCTCGCTAAGCTTTTGCAAGAGAAAATAAAGACCCTAGAGCCTTGGGGGATGAAGGTCTATAATGAGTATAAGCTTTTGTCCTCTGATCTGGAGCGGTCCCTTGGTTTCTCTCCGCGGGTGGATGTGGTCTTGCAATCCGAGAACTGCTCTTTTCGATATTGGATCGAGTTTGAGATCAGCAGGGCTGATCCTGTGGCCAATCACACCAAATTTGCCACCTCCTGCCTTTTCCAACGATTAACTGACAATGATGTCTTTATCTCCATGGTCAGCAATCATGTCACCAGAGGTCGGAAAAACTTGGGGGCATGTACCATTGCACTCATGCGCCGTATTGGTCTGCGGGCCTTTCAGACGACCCTTTTTCCTCAATGGCCGGGCGGGAGAATTAAAGAGATCAATCATTTGCCCTGGGAGGAGATCAGGAGGGCGGATATTGATATTCAGCCCGAGCTTGACCGTATCCAGGCTATTACTGAACCGTTGGGAATTCATGGAAAACAAGAGATTCACTTTGCGGCGAACACCTTTGATGTGTATATCAACGTGCATAATTGGAATCGGGATATCGGGAACCCAGAATGTCGAGAGCTGTGGGGAAGGCGAATCATTACTTATTTTGTGTACAATCCCTGGACCCAAGAGTTCGCCCCTTCGAAATTTTGTGCCTATACAGCGGTTTCTCAAGTAAGTTCAGAATGGTCAATCCACGAGAAATCTGCCTCAGACGTATCCATGACTATTGAGGCATATGCTGCCATTGATCAACAGGATTCTCTTTTTGACGGATCTAGCGTGAGTTTATTACGCATAGCACATCTTTCCGGAATATGCTCAATCTTTTCAGACTATTAAGCAGATCTTTTATGTATACACTGAAATATGGACGCTGAAGAAGATCTGAACTGTCTTAACAACTATTTGATATTATATATTTTGAGGCCAAATATCACTTGACATATTGGCCATTTTGTGTATATGTATACACTGAAATGGCAACGATCCA
>CAZUER010000200.1:0-4470 GCA_964619345.1 uncultured Desulfohalobiaceae bacterium | reverse complement strand
AGTCCAGCCGTGGGTCATCTTCTGGATGATGCATGACCAGAACCAGAAGAGAGTGGGCGTTTGGCAGCCACGGCGTAGGATTTTCTGAATGGCCGGTCTCCCAGCTTCCCGCGGCTTCAGCCTTGTAGGAAGGACCACCCAGCACTTCATCGACAGCGGCAATCCCCGCTCGAAAACCGTACTTGTTTTCTGCCTCGGCAATCAGTTCTTCAGCTAGTTGGCGATTTTGGGTCATATTTTCTCCCGTGTTTTGAGATCCGGCCAAATAAATCCATCTTAAATCTATGAATATCACAATGATGGTGGAAATGCAAATTTCGAAAATTTTCAAATTCATCAGCACAACATATTGACTTTAATTAATAGCGCTGATAGCATCTCACAATATTTTAAAAACCGTTAATGACCTCATTTTTGTCTCTCTTTTGATCTATTCGTCACATACCTTCTCCGTCATTGCGCGGCCCGGATTCTTTGAATACACCGCAATCAGGCTTACCTGGCAATAAAGAGGAAAGCCTTGCTCTTTTTGGCCGCTCCAGTCTGTCACAAAATACCTGGATTTCCGTCTTTGCGGGAATAAGGGAAAATTACCAAAATCTTGTTTAACATAAGGAGGGTACTTTATCATGGAGCATGTTCTGTTCAATCCTGAGCCGCCCGTTGGGTGGATAACTCTCAATCATCCCCAGAAAAGAAATGCCTTGAGCCTCGATGTCATCGCGGCCCTGGATCACGTTCTGGACCAGGCCGCAGCAGACCAGGAGCTCAAGGTCTTGGTTCTGCAAGGCAACGGCCCCGCCTTTTGCGCCGGGCACGACATCCAACAGCTGACAGGCTCGGACAAGGATATCCATTCCTTCCGGAGAATCTTCTCCGCCTGCGCCAAAATGATGCAAAAATTACATCATGTGCCTCAGCCGGTAATAGCCAAGGTCCACGGCATTGCCACCGCGGCTGGATGTCAGTTGGTTGCTGCCTGCGATCTGGCCATTGCCGAGGACAAAGCCAGATTCGCCACCCCAGGAGTCAAGATCGGACTCTTTTGTTCCACTCCCATGACTCCGCTCATCAGGCTTATCGGCCGCAGACGGGCAATGGACATGCTCATGAGCGGACGATTTGTGCCTTCGGATGAGGCCCTGTCCTTTGGCTTGGTCAACAAAGTGGTTCCAGGCGACAATCTGGATCAGGAAACCAGGAAATGGGCCCTGGAGATTGGGTCTGCCAGTCGCATGACTCTGGCTTTGGGCAAAAACGCCCTCTACCATCAGGCAGACATGTCGGAATCAGAATCCTACGCCTATACCCAGGAAGTTATTGCCATGAACTGCCTCACTCAGGACGCCCAGGAAGGGATGCAGGCCTTTCTGGAGAAAAGGGAACCGGTTTGGAAGGATAGATAAGGCGCCAGACATGAATGAATTGGAGGCATAGTTTCTATCATCTTTGATGCGAGTGCAAATACAGATTTTGCACTCGCATCAAAGATGATCCTAGCCCAACTCAACCATGGACTGCCTCAGGACATGGGCGCTGGACTGCAGCAAGTCAAGCTCGGTCTGAGACAAATCCGGCCAGAGACCGGCACTGGCTCCATCAGCTCCGATGACCCTCATGTACAGCATCATGTGGACAGCCTTGTCCCAAGGTTGCCCATTCCACACATCCAGGCCCCTCCGGCCACGGCCAGGGCGGCAATGGCCAGCTCCGTTCTCCACGTCTCCATTCCGGCCAGAACCAGCAGGGTGGTGGCTACAATGGGTACACTGTAGCACAAGGCGCTCATCAGCCCCGGATGTCCGAACCGAAGCCCTTGACCCCAGGCCAGGAAGGCCAAGCCATAGGGACCGATGCCGATGATCACTGCGGCCAGGAGGACTGCCGCCGAGAGGTGCAGGACTGTGTTTTCCAGACAAAGGTGCAGCAGTGCGGCACCTGTGCCGGCCCAGGCGAAGATCCGGGCATGCAGGCCCAGATCCGCGGGCAGGCGCTTGAGCATGCAGGAGTATCCGAGCCAGCACAGGCCGGCGGCCAGGCCCAGGGCGTAGCCTGTCAATCCGTGCATATCCAGCCCGGCCCAGGCGGATCCTCCATCCCTGGACAGCAAAGCCATGGCCGCCCCGCCGAAGGACAGCAGCACCCCGGCACCCATCTGGATGCTGGGCAGGCATCCTGCTTGAATACAGAGCATTCCGGATGATTATGCCTTTTACCTGCCCGATGTCCTGGCCAGGTTTGCCGAGTTGTATCCCGGGGTTACCCTGGATGTGCGCTGTGACCTCACGGTGGATCTTATCCAGGAGCTTCGGGCAGGGAACATCGATCTGGCTGTGGTCACCCGGCAGCCCAAAAGTCTGGGCGGGCATGTGCTCAGATCGGAGCAGTTGATATGGGCCGCAGCCCCCAAACTGGGGCCGAACATCGAAACGTCCTGCCTCTGGCCCTTTTTCCGGAAGGGTACTGCGTATTTCGAGAGCTGACTCTTGAGTCTCTGCGGGCTGCAGGATGTAAAAGGCGGATAGCCTACACCAGCCGTTCCCTGGAGGGATTGCTCAGTGCTGTTTCCGCCGGATTGGCCGTCACGGTGATCACCCGCTCCATGCTGCGGGAAGGATTGCGGGAGATCGAGCCGGAGGGGCCGGCCGGTCTGCCGCCCTTGCCCCAGGTGGAGATTGCCTTGCATCGAAGCCCGGGACGGCCTTCAGAGCCCACCCAGAAGTTGACGGATCTTATTCTGGAAAGCTTATGCCAGGGATCCCGGTCAACCTTCGTCCCCCTGCCAGGCTTTACTTCAGGGCCAATTGAAAGTGGTATCATGGATCATGATCAGAACTTCAAGAATCTGATTCTTGACTTTCCGCAAGACGCTTTAGAGCTGTTTGCCGGAACGGAGGCGGAAAGCATTAAACATGGAGCCCGTATCATTCCCATCCGGGAAGAACAGCATAAAGAGCGTTTAGTAGATAGATTTCGGGAGGCAGATTTATAAACCACAGAATACACAGAAAGCACGGAAGAGCTGAAGATTTTTACAGCGTTTTCAGAGTATTCCGCGGTTAATGTTTTGTCAGTGAGTTTCTTCCTCTTGATCAAACTGACCTCCTGCGCTCAACGGCGGAGCTGGCTCCCGACCCCTGAGTTCGATCCCGGACCACTGTCATCTCTTTTTCTGACTGACCTCTGATGTCTGCTCCCTCTTCAGTCCTGCGTCTTCCGCTTCACGCCCCATGTTCCATGCCTTCTTTCCCCTGACCACTGATGTCTGATCTCTGATCTCTGCCTTAGACCTCTCTCTTCTATCCACCGACCACTGACCACCGACTTCTGACAACTGTTTTTAGCGCCCCGCACAAGCCGTTTCTTCTCCTGTCCGTCCTGGATCTGTCCGTCCAGGGGCAGATCGATTGTCCGTTCATCGACCCCCCATTACCATCCGTAGTTGTAACCGAAGTTGACATGGAAATGGTTTATCAATATCATGGTAATCTATGAATCATAAAAATCATTCTTAATTGTCAGGGAGCATTTTTATGCAAAAAGTGTCTTTTTCATTTCCGCCTGAGATCATTGACCAATTGGACCGGGAGCGGGGGACGCTCTCGCGCAACCAATTTGCGCTGAGTTTACTAACCCGGGCGCTTCGGGAACACGAGGAGAAAACACTTCATCGGATGACCGCCTTGGCATATGACGACGCCGATTTTGCCGCTGAAGAGGAACGTCTTGCTGAAGATTTCTTCGACCTTGCGCCGGAGCCTGAACAATGAAGACAGATGAGCGGCAACCGGCCAGGGGCGAGGTCTATCTCTGCTCCTTTGATCCCGCTAGCGGGTCTGAGCAGGGAGGTACGCGGCCTGCCGTTATTGTGGAGCGAACGGCTTTTTCGTCTGTAGCGGCAAAGAGACATGTGCTGGTTGCTGCCGTAACAACCAGTCAAAGATGTTCCCGATTGCCTTTTTGTGTCCGCCTCGAGGCTTCGGAGGAGAGCGGGCTTGAAAAATCGGGCTACCTGAACGTAAGTCATATCCATGCCTTTTCAAAGGACAGGCTTTTACGGCGGATCGGGAAGCTGGCGTCTGGACAAATGGTGGAAATGGACCGTGCGCTTCGGCTGATGTTGGATTTATAGGGGGAAACATCGAGAAGCTTTCCCGCGCGTTTGCAGACACCGGCTATCTCATCCTGGAGGAGGCGGCGACTCGATCGGGAGAGAGGATATTCTTGAAGCAATAAAGGAATCGAGATCGAGAAACTAAATTAATGTTGAACCCTTCGCTTGTGGGGACCGGGAAAAGCCGCTGGCTTCTCTTTTTCTGACTCATCACTGACCTCTGATGTCTGATCTCTGATCTCTGTCTCCCGCCCCTTGCCCCTACTAAAATCCCCCCAATCCAACCCTGTAATATAACACGTCACCAGCCATCAGCTTGACTGAATTTTAGCTATCTGGTATCCAGCAGTCACCTG
>CAZUER010000199.1:0-4478 GCA_964619345.1 uncultured Desulfohalobiaceae bacterium | reverse complement strand
CAAATTCCCAGATTATGCAAGCTTTATGTAACATTTATTTTATGACAATCCCTAAATGCTAGAACAAAGGGATGAGTGGCGCTATGGTTTTTGCACAGAGATTTGAAGATTTGGAGGTATGGCAGGAGGCCAGGCGTCTAGCAGGCCTGATTTACTTAGCATTTCGGAACATCCGAGATTTTGGTTTTCGTAATCAAATACAAGAAGCTTCTGTGTCGGTCATGAACAATATCGCTGAAGGTTTTAATTTTTACTATTAACTTTTTTACTTTTAATCTAACTTTTTACTATTAAGAGCGATAGCAGAAAATGTACCTCGACCATTACGGCCTCAATCGGCAACCCTTCCACATCACTCCGGATCCCTATTTCTTCTATCTGGGTCCAAGTCACAAAGAATCCCTGGCCTCCTTGATATATGGGCTAAAGAACCGCAAGGGATTTGTTTCCCTGACCGGGGAAGTGGGGCTGGGTAAGACCACGGTGGTTCGGGCCTTTTTAAACAAATGGGGCTCCAAGGCCAAGATCAAGACGGTATTTGTCTTTAATTCCAACTTGAGCTTTAAGGGCCTGTTGCTAACCATTTTCTCCGAGCTGGGCTTGCAGCCTCCGGCCGAAAAGCACGCAGAAAACGGCCAAACAGCCGGGAATGACCAGGATCAGATCTTTGATCTGGTCCAGGCCCTGCACCGGGCTTTGATCCAGGAGTTTGAGCAGGGATACAATGTGATTCTGGTCATCGACGAGGCCCAGAACATGCCCCTGCAGACCATGGAGAACCTGCGCATGCTCTCCAATTTGGAGACCCACCGGGACAAGCTCATCCAAATATTTCTGGTCGGACAAACCGAACTGGATCGCACCCTGGACCGCAAGGAACTGCGGCAACTGCGGCAACGCATAGCCATCCGGGCCACCTTGCGCCCCCTGAACAAAAGACAAAGCAAAGATTATATCCTGCATCGCCTGGAAAAGGCAGGTGCAAATCGTAAGATCTTCACTAAAGGGGCCTTGTCCAAGATATGCAAATATTCCAAAGGAGTGCCCCGAACAATCAATATCCTGGCCGACAATGCCCTGATTACTGGGTTTGGATACGGTCAGGACACCATCGGACCCAGGATCATCAAGGAAGTGCACATGGATCTGCAGGGCAAGGCCCCCAGAAGGATCTGGAGTTTTGCCCTGGCCTCTGTTTTACTATTGACTATGCTGGGCGTCGGGCTCTGGCTCAGCCCCTACCGCCTGAATTTGCTGGCCGGATTACAAAATTTTGCACCCTGGTCACTTAGCGGTAGTGACCAGCAGCAAGCCCAAAAGGCCCAGGAAACACCTCCTGCCGTGGACGCAGCTTCTGAAAGCGAACCAGAGTTGCAACCAAATGTTCAATCATTACCAAAGCAAGTGCATGACAATGCACAACAATCGACTCCAGAGCAAACTGAGGTGGAAAAACATCCGGTAGCCGGGCGGGTTCAAGCAATTCAGACCCAGCCGGAACAGAAGGACCAGGAGCAGACTGTCCAGCAGACCTCACAGGAATCACAAGAATCGGCTTCTGCTGAGGCAGTTAAGCCCCTTCCCTTACCCCCTGGTGAACTCACAGCGGAAAATATTTTTATCCACAATGAGTTGACAGAGGCTATTCCATCTTACCCTGACCTCTCCCCGACCAGACAGCTGATTCTCATCCGCATGGCCAGGCAGACCTCCATCAAGGGCCTGCTCACCTTTGAGCGTATGCTGGCTGCCCTGGAGCAAGGGAATTTTCAAGAAGCAGCCCGACAGATGGTAAACTCCCGCTGGGCTCGCAGTGTGGGGGAAGAGGCAGATGTTTTGGCTGAAACTATGCGGAAGGGAATGAGAGAAGAGAGGAAAAGGTAAAAAGTTAAAGTGAAGAGATGGTATTTTTGCCTGCCTTTTTAGCCTTGTACTTGGCTGCATCAGCTCGCTCCAGCAATTTGAAAGTCGTCTTTTTATTCGGCAGACTTCAATAGTACTATGGTTTGATCTTTGAAAAAAACTTGACAATTTCTGGACCATCTTCAGGATAATCTTTCGTCTATCACCCGGCAAATATACTCCTGCTCCTCCCGAGTCACAAAGGCATTCATGGGCAGGCTCATGATCCTGGAGCTGACCTCTTCGGCCAACGGAAAATCTCCTGACCGGTATCCGAGATAGGAAAAGCATTCCTGCAAATGCAAGGCCTTGGGGTAGTGCACGGCAGTGGGGATGCCAGACTGACTCAGGTGCTTCCGGAGCTCGTCCCGTTTGGGAACCTGAATGGAGTACTGGGCCCAGGCCGAGGTGCGATCTTCAATGATATGAGGCGTAATGACCGCATCCCCCAAGAGGCGGGTATACCGCGCGGCCACCTCCTGCCTCATGCTTATCTCTCGTTCATAATGGGGAAACTTGGCCAGCAGGACCGCTGCTTGGATTGTATCCATCCTGGCCCCCAGTCCTACATAACGATGTTCGTACCGTTCACTCTGCCCGTGCACCCTCAGGCTGCGGATTCTGTCGGCCAGTTCCTGATCGCTGGTAAAGACTGCTCCCCCGTCCCCAAAGCAGCCCAAAGGCTTGGCCGGAAAAAAGCTGGTGCATCCAATGGTGGACAGATTGCAGCTCGTGCGGCCCCTAAACGTGGCCCCGAAGCTCTGAGCCGCGTCCTCGATCACCGGCAGGTTGTACCCTTCAGCCAGGCTGTTGATGGCTGCCATATCCGCCGGCTGGCCATACAGGCCAACCGGCATAATGGCCTTGGTTTTTCCAGTTATCGCCTGCTCGATCTTCTGGACGTCGATATTGTAGGTCACCGGATCGATATCCACGAATACCGGCCGTGCTCCCAGGTGGGCAATCATTTCCGCTGTGGCGATAAAGGTGAACGGGCTGGTGATGACCTGATCTCCGGGTCCAATACCCAGGGCCATAAGAGACAGTTGCAAGGCATCTGTGCCGCTGGAGCAGGTGATGCAATGGGCAGCCCCAGTGAAGGCGGCCAGTTTGTCCTCCAACTCCTTGATCTGCGGACCCATGACATATTGGGAACTGTCTAAGACTTCCTGCAACGCGGCGTCGATCTCTGGTTTGTACAATTGATACTGGTATTGTAAGTTGGCAAAATCGATTTTCATTTTTGGCATCTTCTACTGAATACATGTGTTTTTAAAGATAAAGAGTTTTGTCCACAGATCACACTGATTGACCCCAGTTAAACGAAAGAAGGCTTAACAAGGCAGGCACAGATGAAGTATAATTTTTTCCTTGCGGGAATAAGAACCCCAGTGAAATGGAGGAGATTTCACGGGACAGGCCCGCAAGGAAAAGGTATCAGCCGCTTTGCGGCGGGTGAGCGCTTGGCCCTTGTCTGCTTTTTCTGTGACTGCTCAATCATATTCAAATATAGTTCGGGGTAAGCCGGGAACATTTTGGAAATGCTGATCCAGAGTGATGAGCTCAGCTCCCAGCTCCAAGGTTTGCGCAGCTATCCACACATCGTTGGTGGGAACCGGCGTTCCCTGGCTTTTGAGTTCATGCAGAACCCTTGAGTACCTGTCGGCAGTTATTCTGGTTACCGAGGTTATTTGTACCGCTTGGTATCCGAGAAATGTGTCCAGCTCCTGCATATTCTTCTCATAGCGGCTTCCTCTCCGAAACCCGAAGAAAAGCTCGCCCAGGACCACGGGAGAGATGAATATCACATCTGCATGCACTATCGACTCCACCACTCCATAGTGGTTCCGCTTGAAAGCCACATATGCTGAGGTATCCAGGAGGAGCTTTATATCCATAGCTCCTCGTCAATCTGTCTGCATTGTCCAACTCCAGCCATGACTTCCTCTGCCTCGGCCTGGGTCCACCCTCCAGCCAAGGAACGGAGCTCCTCCCCAGCCGATCGCTTATGTTGCCCACCAACTCCAAGGGCCTGATGGACTATCTCGAGCACGACTTGATTCAAGGACTTGCCTGTTTCCCTGGCCCTTTTCCTTATCTGGTCTTCAGCCTGGGCATCCAGCCCTCTGAGTGTGAGTTGAGTCATTTTGAATCCTCCACAACTGAATGCAGATTTTGACTCAAAATATGCTTCGTTTTGAATCGTGTCAAGAATCAATGCGCTTGCCAAAAAACATTTCCAAGCATCTCGGCCGCAAACTTTCAGCCACCCTTGTTCAAAAGTTACGGATACCCTCGGCCGCCCTTTTTGGATACGTACTTAGATTGAACATCCTGGTTTGCCCAATCCCCAACATCATACTGGGATACGCCCTGGGCCTGGCCAGCGGCTTGTGCTGGCTTGGATACTCCTTAGCGATTTTGGATCAACATGGTTATCTCTTTTGAATCTCTGGACCTGGGCATTATCATGCTGGACGAAAAGTCATTTTTCAGGAGCATAGAGCAGAGACGAGTGGTGCAGAAAGATGACCGGACGGCCGTCATCTGCCCGCTTGAGGCCAAAGGTGAACTCC
>CAZUER010000198.1:0-4514 GCA_964619345.1 uncultured Desulfohalobiaceae bacterium | reverse complement strand
TTTGGGCGGAGGAGCACGGATACGTGTACGACGATGAGCGTCAGTGGCTGGAGGGCAGAACTGACTTGACTTTGTGTGCCCACCCATCCAGACCGCCTTTTGAGCAACTCGGCCCCAATGGGGATTTCGCAGGGATCGTGGCTGAAATTATCGATCTGCTGGAAGAGAGGATAGGGGTCCCTATTACAGTAGTCCCCACAAAAAGTTGGTCCCAAAGTCTGGAATACTTGAGAACCGGGAAGTGTGATCTTATATCCAGTGTAGTGAAAGGCCCCAAGGATGAGCCTGGTTTAGCTGTTTCCCAACCCTATCTGGAGTCGGCCGTTGTTATGGTAGTCAGGAGCGACCAGCCCTACCTCCCGGATTTGCATGCCCTGGAGGGCAAAAGGGTGGGCATTGTCAAAGGGAATCCTGTGGCCAGATACATTCAAACCTATTTTCCAAAGATAGATATTCAATACTATTCTGACCTGGATAAGGCTTTGAAGAATACAACCAAAGGCCAAATTGATGTGGCTTTGGGCAGCCTGCACCGGGTCAGTTACACCATCCACGATCTCGGACTCTATGATCTCAAAATCGCTGGTCAGACACCCTACAAAGATTACCTGGGTCTGGGTATAAACAGCCAATCCCCGGAACTGAAATCCATTATCAATAAGGCCGTGGGGACCCTCAGTGCGCAAGAAGTAAGTAAGATCACCAGGAAATGGCTGTCCATCAAGTACGATAAGGGTTTCGATACTTTCCTCTTGTTGCAGATACTTGCCGGCGGAGGATTCCTGTTGGCTGTCTTTGTCCTCTGGAATAGAAAGCTGGCCCGTCTGAACAGGGAAATTGCCGAAGCCCACAAATCCCTGGCCTTGAAAAGTCAAGAACTGGAAACTCTGTCTATTACCGACAGGCTGACTGGAATCTATAACCGCATGAAGCTTGAAGAGGTTCTGGCCAATGAACTGAAACGGGCCCATCGCACAGGCCAGTCCTTTTCCATCATTTTGCTGGACGTAGATCTGTTCAAGGACATCAACGACACCTTCGGCCACCAAGTCGGAGATGAGGCTCTCCGGGAGCTGGCTGAACTTTTGCTGGCCAACATCCGGCAGACGGATACGGTGGGGCGCTGGGGCGGGGAAGAGTTCATGATCATCTGCCCGGGCACAGACCGGGAAGGAGGTGTGATCTTAGCTGAAAACCTGCGTCAAAAGATATCAACTGGGACCATGGCTCAAGCCGGGCATGTGACGTGCAGTTTCGGTGTGGCCGAGTATTTTGCCGGAGAAGAGGAGAATTTGTTGGTAGCCAGAGTGGACAAAGCTTTGTATAAGGCCAAGAACAAAGGCCGGAACAGGGTCGAATCCGCGGTGAAGATTCGATCCGATTTCACCGGGGATAGGTGGGAGGAAACGTAATGTTTGGACAATAAAATCTTCATTCAGCACCCACACATTGAATTATAAAATCATAACTGTTGTTTCTTCTGACCTCTTTGCCTGCAAGTCGTACTTTGTTCAGGCGCACCAACCTGCTACAGGAGCAAGCCTGTGATCTCCATTGTATCCCTGCTGGTGGTCATCTTTGTATCCATCCTTATCACCCGAATTGCCACCATTGCCCTGACCCATACCGGGCTCACCAAGGAATCGGCCAAGTTTCAAGCCAGATCCGCTTTTTCCGGAGCCGGTTTCACCACCAGCGAATCGGAACTGGTGGTCAATCACCCCGTCCGGCGCAGAATCGTCATGTTCCTCATTCTCATCGGTAACGCCGGGATTGTGGCTGCTGTGTCCACCCTGATCCTGGGATTTGTCCATCAAGGAGATGAAACAAACCTGGTCCTGAGGATCGTCCTGCTCATCGGGGGTATTGTTATTCTCTGGGGTTTCGCCTCCAGCCACTTGGTAGACAGATGGCTTTCCCGACTTATAGACAGCATGCTCAACCGGTTCACCAAACTGAACATCACCGACTACGCCAGCCTGCTCCATCTGACCGGCGAATACAGGCTGGCGGAAATGAAGATCAGACAAAACGACTGGCTGGATAAAAGACGACTCCGTGATTCCCGGCTTCGAAACGAGGGCATCAATGTTCTGGGCATTCGCAGACCTGATGGGACATTTATCGGCAATCCAGTGGGCGACACCTTGCTCAAACGAGGGGACTCGCTGGTTCTGTACGGAAGGATCGAAGCCATTGAAGGACTGGATCAACGCCAAGCCGGATTTTCCGGGGACCAGGAACATCACAAGGCTGTTCAGGAGCAGGAAGTCGTCCTTAAGGAGGAGGCGGAAAAGGATATCCCTGGAAGTGGTCGCGAAAGTTCTTCTGAATAAATGCGAGGTAAACATATCATTAAATCTGGAACGTTAAAGTATACTACATCTGGAGATCCACATGGCTGATTATCAAAGCTCTTGTCATAATCAGGAAATGCCCCAGGAATGGCTCCAATCCCTTGGGGATATGACCTATGGTCTGTATGTGATCACCGCGGGGCAGGGCCAAAATATCGGTGGCATGATAGCTTCCTGGGTCAGCCAGGTCTCCTATAACCCGCCCCTGATCTCGGTTGCCGTGCATCCCAATCGGTACACCCATTCTTTAATCCGGGACAACGGGAGTTTCGTCCTGCATATTCTGGACAGAAATCAGAAGGATTTTCTGCACCGGTTTAAGGGCCCGGATCCAGTGGGCAAATTTTCCGGACTGGAATGGACGCCCGGACTGACCGGGACCCCGATACTGGCCGAGTGCCCGGTGTACATAGAGTGCCGGGTGACCAACTCCCTGGCCCCCGGCAATCACACCCTGTTCATCGGCGAGATCTGCCAAGCCGGTCGACGGCGGGACCTTTCCCCCTTGACCAGCCTGGACTACTCAGGGATGTATGTGGGCAAGGAGTGAGCGATAATACAATGAGATATTATTATTCCCACCCTCTGCGTGGGAATCTGAACTGGACGCTCCGCGTCTGCCTCAGAGACCGCAGAAGCGGCCACAACAAGCTCCCACGCAAAGCGTGGGAGCAATAAACCCGGGCAAAAGAGAGACCCAATGGCAACACTTTCTGAACAGACCCAATCCCCGGAAAACAACGGCTTGCAGCTCCGAGCCCATTCAAAATACTTCACTCAGCAGGCCTTTGCCCTCGGGGCGCACGACGCTGCGGCCATCTCCCCGGACCGGATCCCCATCCAGGACAGCCTGGCCGATCTGTGCGCTGATCTGAAGTGCGACGGTTACGGCCAATCCATGAGCTGTCCCCCCCAGGTGGCCGGACCTTCGTGGTTCAGGGCCAAGCTGACTGAAGCCCATGTAATTGTGGTCTTCAAGTTCGACGTGCCCACCGAGATCCTGCACTCCAGCCAGCGCTGGGACCTCTTCGGCCTCTTGCACCAGACCGCGGCCGGCCTTGAGAAAATCGCCCGCCAGGCCGGATTTGCAGACTCCTTCGGCCTGGCCGGGGGATCCTGCAAGAACATCTTCTGCTCCAGCCACTACCGCTGCCGGGTGCTCTCTGAAGACGGCCCCTGCCGCAATCCGGATTCGGCCCGGCCCTCCATGTCCGGATACGGGGTCAATGTCAAAGACTTGGCCCATGTGCTGAACTGGCCCATGGAGTCCACGGTTGCAGACCCTACTTCAGGTCAAGTACCCACCGCCCTCCTGGCCGGGATGGTGGTGGTCCTGTAGGGAGGTGCTGATTCAAGGCTCCATGTTCACGGTTCATGAAGGAAAGAACATCTGATCTGAGATGTCTTGCCTGAACCGAAAACCGAAGACTCTCAAGCCTTCATTCTTTCCCCTTACAGTCGGGCACATTACGTTCCTGGCTTGAATATTCCACGCCGATCAGGCTGAAATTTGACACCACATCACTTACTCATCTAAACCGGTTTCTGTCTGTTACAGTCCATGTCCATGGTTATAAACTGAACAAAGGAGCCGCTATGCAACGACGGGTGAATTACGAACCATTAAGCCCCTTGCACTTTTTGGAACGCAGCGCCTATGCCTTTCCGGAAAAAACGGCCATCATTTACGGCGAGACAACCTATACCTACGCCCAGTTCAAGGACCGGGTCCGCCGCCTGGCCACGGCCTTGAAGCAGCGGGGCATCGGCAAAGACGATAAAGTAGCTTTTTTGTGCCCCAACATCCCGCCCACCTTGGAGGCCCACCAGGGGGTGCCCCTTTTATCCGCCGTTCTGGTGACCATCAATATCCGCCTCTCGCCCCAGGAAATTTCTTATATCCTCCAGGACTCCGGGAGCAAGATCCTGTTTGTGGATACCGAGCTGGCCCCTTCCATTGAACCTATCCTGGACGAGATCCAGGGAATCGAGATCGTCAATGTCTGCGATGTGCAGGGCAAGGCCTTTGACGGCCCGGACTACGAGGAGTTCATCGATGTGCAGCCAGAGGATTTTCATTTCGGCATAGATGACGAACTGCAGCCCATCACCATCAATTACACCAGCGGGACCACCGGCCGGCCCAAAGGGGTCATC
>CAZUER010000197.1:0-4533 GCA_964619345.1 uncultured Desulfohalobiaceae bacterium | reverse complement strand
TGGATCACTACCGAATTCAGGCCAGGGGCGGGAAAGGGATCATCAACCTCAAGCCCACGGCCAAGACAGGTTCAGTTCTAGGGGGAATGATGGTCTCTGAACAGGATCAAGTCTTGATTCTGACCAGTGAGAATAAGATGATCCGCTTTGCGGTCAGCGATGTTCGCATCTGCGGCCGGGCAGCCCAGGGCGTGAAGCTGGTGAGCATGGACAACGGAGGGACCGTGGTCTGCTTCGACCGCATTCTGCCGGAGAACGGAGAGGAAGACAGAGGACAGATGACAGAGGAGAAGTGATAGGGGTCAGAGATCAGAAGTCAGAGGTCAGAGGACAGACCAGCCTTTGGCGGTGGCCGCCAGTTTGATCGAGTTTCCTCGTTTTCCTCGTCCCCAGGGCCCTCCCTGGGGACATCTTTTGTCTTATGGCTCCGGCCATCTGCTTTTTTCTACTCTGGTCTCAGGATCTACAGAGATAGTGTAGAAGGGGGCTGGAGCCCCAAGAAAAGAAGTTACGAGGGGGGACCCTCGTAACGAAGAAAAAAATCTTCTACTTTTAACTGAAACCTGAAACCTGAAACCTCTGGTAAAACCGTCAAATCAGATTCTACGTTTCATCCTCGATCAAACTGACCGTCTTTAGCCAGAGGCGGCGCTGACTCCTGATTCCCGAATCATGTCCACCTTCCCTTTTTCTTTAAGCTCTCCTCTTGAGCTCTCCGGGTATGATGATCATATCTCCTTCGTCTTTCACCCGGGCATGCTCTTTGACTCAGAGCGCAAATGGTGGTCGCCCCATGGACAACGGCCCAGCCCCCATGAAGGATTGGATCTCTGCTTGCTCCAATTGCCTGGACAGGCTCCCAAACCTCTGCCAGCGGATACCCCGGTCCTGGCTGCAGCTCCAGGCCGGGTGAGGGCCGTGATTCCTGATTTTTTGGGCCAATCCGTGATTATAAGCCATGGACTGGAGCAGACGGGAAGCAAAGAATGGATTTCTCTTTTGGCCCACATAGACCCCCATCCTAACATTGGGGAAGGGCTTTTTCTTGAATCCGGCCAGGAACTCGGCCGGACCAGAACATTTGCCAAGCCCCCGGGCATGCTCTGTCACCTGCACCTGTCCATAGGTCTTTTACTGACCCCCCGAAACTACGATCTTACCTGGCCGGAACTGACCAAACGGACCCGGGTGCACTTCATCGACCCTTTACCCTTACTCCCCATAGCCTCCATCGTCTGGAATGATTCCCAGGAATGGTTTGCTTTCCTTGAACAACAGGCCTAGTGCAGCGTCATATATGCTTGTCCGGTTATCGGTATGGAACCTTTCTTTTTCTGATTCCCCTCCTCCCCGCCTGTCTTCCAGGCGAGAGGGAGGGCCAGGGGAAGGTTCTTTGTTTGCGACACGTTTGATGTACCAAGCAATAGTGATACCTGGCACCATTTCAGCTCGCAAAGACAAAGCCCGGATGAAGATGAAAGCAGTTGACATGAGCAGTAATTGTTATTATTCTCTTTCTGTATACAAAGGAGGCAACCATGGGTCAACTCAGCAAATATCGATTTCTGCCTATCGACTGGGACATGAGTCCGGAAGAGGCGGTGACTATGTATTTGGAATGGGGGAATAACTGGCGTAAAGGGGAGCGGGCTCCAGTGCGCTCCAAACACGATGAGTCCTACTACTTTGTGGTCAATACCTGGGATGAGCATCCCCGAATCAGCCTTTTGCGCCGCAATTCCGAAGAAGTGCAAGAACTGATCAACTTATCCATTCCCCAGTCCCTTGAGGACAACGTGCGCCGGGACTTTGGCAACTTACGGGGCGTGCACTCCATCACCCCGGAAATAAGGAACTGGCTGGAACAGGAAATGTAAAATAGTATTCAGTCCGGCCGACGGCCGGACTGAATACTATTTTATTGTCTCTTCTTTATCCCTGTGTTACCTCCCTCGTTTTGGACGTTTTTTCTATGATGCACCAATACGAGGCTTTCCGTGACACTCAAAGGTCTTCTCTTTATACTGGCCAGCGCCCTTTTTCACGTTCTGTGGAATACCTTCCTTAAAAGCTCCCAAGACAAACCCAGTGCCATCCTGCTCATGATGGCGGTTACTGTGGTGGCCATGGCCTGTTATGTCCTGATCCAGGATGATGTAAGCGGCCTTTTTCAGCTCTCTGTCTGGGTCAGTGCCCTGGCTGCCGGATTTTTCTTCTTTCTCTATCAGTACCTGGTGGCTCAAGCTTATACCCGAGGCGATTTGAGCCAAGTCTATCCCCTGACAATCACTGCTCCCCTGTATATTGCCGTCTGGAGCTATTTCCTGCTCGATGAGCGGATAAATTGGATTGGCGGTCTGGGCATTGCCTGCATCCTGTACGGAGCGGTCAGTATCCAGATGAACCAGTTGCGCATTTCCTGGACCCTCATTTCCCCCCAAAGCTTGAAGGCCCCAGGGGCACTTCTGGCCCTATTGGCCGCCTTTTTCTATTCCTTTGGAGCGGTAGCCGATAAGATGGGAGTCACTGTAGGCCAAGTCTCGGCCTACACCCTGGCCTTATGCCTGTGCATGCTCGGCTTTCATCTTTTGCGTATGGCGGGACAGAATCATCTTGGCCCTGCCCTGCGGGAACTGCGCCTCCACCCCTGGATCATCATCTGCGGGGGTCTGGTTATGATGCTGTCATTTATAACCTTCCGCATCGGTCTGCAGGAGGTGTATGCCAGCTACGCATCTGCCTTACGCCAAGTCAGCACCTTGTTTGGTCTGCTTATCGCCTACTTCGTGTTCCGGGAACCATTCGGCCTGAATCGGGTGGTCAGCACCCTGTGTATCTGTGCCGGTGCCATGCTCCTCAAGCTCGGATAAAAAAATGCACTGCTGAGCTTGAAGCTCAGCAGCATTTTTTTATCTTCGAATAGTGGGAGTAAAAAGTTAGGGATGCCAAATTTTTTCTTGACCTCCCTGATCCCGGTGGATATTGTTTCCGGCAGGCAACCGTTGGGACTGGAACACTTTAACCTTACAAACATCCCCGCGAGGCTTCCTATGGCCCAGAAATTGACTCTCGCCCTGGCTGGAAACCCCAACTCCGGTAAAACCACACTTTTCAATACACTGACCGGATCAAGGCAGCAGGTGGGCAATTATCCAGGGATCACCGTGGACAAACGGGAAGGGATTATCCAACACCATGATAACCGGCTGCACATCGTCGACCTGCCCGGAACATACTCCTTAACCACCTATTCCCAGGAAGAGCTGGTGGCCCGCAATTTCCTGGTTGAAGACAAGCCTCAGGCGGTGATCGACGTTCTGGACGCCTCCAATTTGGAGCGAAATCTGTACCTCGCGGTCCAGTTCCTGGAGCTGGGTATTCCCGTTGTGGTGGTCTTGAATATGATGGACGAGGTGGCCAAGCGGGGAATAACCATCAAAACGGACAAGCTGGCTGAGCTCCTGGGCAATCCTGTGGTGGAAACCGTGGCCCGGACCGGGAAAGGCAAGGAACACCTCCTGGATGAGGTCGTCCGTTGGGCCGAAAAGCGCCAGGACCAAGCCTGGCAGCCTTTGTCCATCTCCTACGGCTCGGACTTGGATCCGGTTTTGGAGAAAATGACTGCAGTCATTGAGGCAAACGACTTCCTGACCCACAGGTATCCGGCCAGATGGGTGGCCTTGAAGTACCTGGAAGAAGACGAGGAAATACGACGCCTGGGCAGCCAGGAAAACGAGGATGTGGCCCGGGAGCTGGAAGCCATGTTTGAAACCGTGAACAATCACTGCCGCAAAACCCTGGATACCCATCCCGAGGCCTTGATCGCCGACTACCGTTACGGGTTCATCACCTCCCTGCTCAAGCAAGGTGTTTTAGAACGTAAATGGGCTATAAACCGGATCACCTTCTCGGACAAGGCCGATAAGATCCTGACCCACAGGATCCTGGGCCCGGGAATAATGCTGGCCGTATTGTACCTTATGTTTCAGGTCACCTTCGGCCTGGGGGAAGCCCCCTTGGGATGGGTGGAATCTTTTTTCACCTGGCTGGGAGACAGCGTTCAGGACCTGCTTCCGCCCGGTCTGCTCCAGTCCCTGATTGTCTCCGGTCTTATCGACGGGGTGGGGGGAGTTCTCAGCTTTGTCCCCCTGATTTTGATCATGTTCTTTGTCCTGTCCTTTCTGGAAGATTCCGGATACATGGCCCGCATGGCCTATATGCTGGACCGGGTCATGCGCGTGTTCGGTCTGCACGGCTGTTCAGTCATGCCTTTTATTATTTCCGGCGGCATTCCCGGAGGTTGCGCAGTTCCCGGCCTTATGGCCGCCCGTACCTTGCGCAGCCCCAAAGAAAAGTTAGCCACCATGCTCACCGCTCCTTTCCTGAGCTGTGGAGCCAAGGTTCCGGTATTTTTACTCATCAGCGGGGCCTTCTTTCCGCAGCGAGCGGCCCAGGTCCTGTTCTGGACCACCCTAGCCGGCTGGGGGGTGGCCCTGCTGATGGCCCGCATCCTCCGCTCAACCATCATCAAAG
>CAZUER010000196.1:0-4628 GCA_964619345.1 uncultured Desulfohalobiaceae bacterium | reverse complement strand
CTAATGGGACGCGGACCCATCCGGAGACGATAGCTTGTTTCAGAGGCTACCTTTACCAAATGCCGAAGCATCCAGACCATCCGGTATTAGCCCCGCTTTCGCAGGGTTATCCCAGATCTCCGGGTAGGTTATCCACGCGTTACTCACCCGTCCGCCGCTGTACTCGCCACCCGAAGGTGACTTTCTCGCTCGACTTGCATGTGTTAGGCACGCCGCCAGCGTTCATTCTGAGCCAGGATCAAACTCTCATGTTAAAAACGCGAATTCCTTTCGGCTTATAAAGCCTTAAGGATTGCTGGCTATTTTCCTATCGCCCAACTCACTATTTAATTGTCAAAGATCTTAAATTCTGTGTCCAGAAGAGTTGAAGTCTAGCTCATCTCCATTCTCCTGTCAACACATTCTTGCCGATTGCGTCTCAGCACATTCTCCGTTCTGATCTGAAAGAGCTGCGCCGCGTTGACCGTTGGCCCCCTGCGACGCGAAGAATGGTTTTAAAGAAACAGAGCCATGATGTCAACGACAAATTTCAAATTCTTAACAAAAAGATTAAAATCAATAATATCAATACATTAAAATTCAGGCAGCAGGCTCGAGCCTGCTGCCTGAATTTTAATGGGCGGCATCCAAGAGTAGGTTGTCCCGGTGCACCGCTTCCATGTGAGGGACATGGGCATTTAAGATCCTCTCTATATCCGAGCTTTTACACCCACAAATCTTGTGCAGATCTTCAGAACTGAAATTCGTGAGCCCCACTCCGAGTTCCCGATTGTTGGGATCAAGGATGCGAATCAGATCTCCGGGCTCAAAACAGCCCCGCACTGATCGAACCCCAATGGGTAAAAGGCTTTTGCCCCGCAAGATCAAGGCGTCCCTGGCTCCGGCATCCACAATCACCTCCCCTAAAGGATCCAGGTTGTAAGCCAACCAATACTTGCGTCTGGGTATGGCTCTTTCTTCTGGCATGACCCAGGTCCCGAGATCCTGCCCGGCAAAGACCTTTTCCAGGACAAAAGACACGTTCCCGGAAACAATGAGAGTTGGTACACCAAGCTGACAAGCCCGCCGAGCGGAAAGCAATTTACTGTGCATGCCCCCGGATCCGGAGCTCGTAGAGCCTTGGCAGGTCGTACTGATATCGATTTGCTTGATATTCGGGATGCATTCGTACTTGAACGCTTCAGAGGACAGCTCAGGATTACCGGAATACACCCCATCGGCTGTGGTCAAACTGATAAACAAGTCCGCTTTGACCACATTGAGAAGCAGGCTGGCCAAAAGATCATTATCTCCGAATTTCAACTCCCGAACCACAACCGTATCGTTCTCATTAACCACCGGTATGACCCCGTTTTCCAGCAAGGTGGCAAAGGTATTCCTGGCATTTAGAAATCGGTGTCTGCTCCGCAAGTCGTCTCTGGTCAGAAGGATCTGAGCGGTCACTTTCTTATACCGCTCAAAGGCTTCGTCGTAGCTGTGCATCAACCTGCTTTGGCCTACCGCCGCAGCTGCCTGTTTTTCCGGCAAGGACAGCTGCCCGCCGGCAGTGAACAAAAAACCGCGACCAGCGGCCACCGCTCCAGATGAAACCAGGATGATCTTCCGTCCCTGATCGTGAAGAGCGGCGACTTGGTCAACCAATCGATTGACCACCCGCAAATCAAGCCCCTGGTCAGAAGTGAGCACCGCACTGCCCACTTTGATGACCACCAGTTTCGCTGACCTTAAGACCTGCTTCCTCCAGGCCCGCCAATCCTGGCTCAAATCTTCAGCCGTCATCCTCGGCTCCTTGTATTCATTATTTGGCCGGTCCATCCATCCTGGCCCACAGAGCCTGCACCAGTTCATCCACCCCTTCCCCGGTCAGGGCGGATATACAAAAGATCTCCCGTCCTTCCTCAACCGCCCGGGCCTGCAAGGCAGCCAAGTCTTGGCTGGACATAAGATCTATCTTACTGAGAACCCATATCTGCTCTTTAGCAGCCAAAGCTTGATCATACTTTTCCAGTTCAGTATTGATCAACGCGAATCCAGTCCAGGGCTCATCCATTGCTATGTCTTCAACACTGAGCAGATGAACCAAGAGCTTGGTCCGCTGAATGTGTTTTAAGAAGGTATCCCCCAGTCCATGTCCCAGGTGGGCGCCCTCAATCAGCCCGGGGATATCAGCCAAAACCATTTGCTGGCCCAAGTCATTGCTGATCACACCCAACTGCGGGATAAGAGTGGTGAAAGGATAGGCGGCAACCTTGGGTCGAGCTGCTGAGACTTTGGAAATCAAAGTGGACTTGCCGGCATTGGGCAGGCCAATGAGCCCAACATCGGCCAGGAGTTTGAGCTCCAGACGCAGTCTTTTTTCTTCTCCTGCTTCTCCCGGCTGGGCAAAACGAGGGGTGCGCATGGTCGAGGATTTGAAATGGGTGTTTCCTTTGCCACCCCGTCCACCCCGGGCCGCAACATACTCATCCCCGGGCTGAACCAGATCGCAGAGCACTTCCTCCCATCCCTCCGGATCAAGGACCCAGACCACAGTCCCTGGAGGGACCTCGAGAACCATGTCATTTCCGGCCCGACCATACTTGTTTCCACCCTGGCCCGGCTGTCCGTTTTCCGCGGCATACAGTCTCTTCAGTCGCAGATCGTACAGGGTAAGTTTGGTGGATGAAGCCCGGAGTAGGACATTTCCGCCCCGGCCACCGTCTCCTCCGTCCGGCCCCCCTTTGGGCACATACTTTTCCCGACGAAAGGAAACGCAGCCGTTGCCGCCCTTTCCGGAACGAACCGTGATCACGGCTTCATCAATAAAGCGCATGCCTGTCACCACATAAACAGAAAAGGGCAGAAGGTCGCCTGCCTCCTGCCCTTTTTGGTGTTTTGAAAAAAAGAAGTCGACTTATTCCGCAGGGACCACACTGACCCTTGTTCTTTGCTTCCGCTTGCGGGTATATTTTTCATACTGGACGTATCCGTCAACCTTGGAAAAAATGGTATAATCCTTACCCAGACCTACATTTTCTCCAGGGTGAATCTTCGTCCCCAGTTGGCGGACCAAAATATTGCCGGCCTTGACCTGCTCTCCTCCAAAACGTTTCACCCCTCGCCTTTGTCCAATGCTGTCCCGGCCGTTTCGGGAACTGCCTCCAGCTTTTTTATGTGCCATGCTTTCCTCCGTTATCCCTGACTGTGCGGGCATGCCAGGAGCCCTGTTTCCTCTAGGCTCATTGTGCAATGTGCAGCTTTACACAATTTTGGCCATTTCTGTCATCTCTAGGAATCTCAGGCTTCTATAGCCTTCACCTTGAGCACTGTATACGGCTGCCTGTGGCCGGCCTTACGCCGGTAATCCTTTCGTTTTTTATGTTTAAAAATAACCACCTTGCGATCCCGGGCCTGGTCTAATACCTCACAGGTCACTTTGGCCTGCACAAGGGGATTTCCCACCTGAACACCCTGATCTGAACTGACAAACAATACTTGATCAAGGACCACTTCCGAACCGACCTCGGCTGGGAGCTTTTCCACATGAAGTGTTTGCCCCTCCTGGACCTTGTATTGCTTGCCTCCTGTATTCACTATCGCATACATAGGCTACCTCCGCAAAAAGTAAAACATGCCTTTTATCCCCTTCTGGCCCCAAAAGTCAAGCCCTTTCCATCATCCTGCGGCAACGGCCAAGACCAGGACATCCACCTGGCTTGCTCCTGCCCGACGCAGAGTCCTTGTACACTCAGTTAAGGTCATCCCCGTGGTACTCACGTCATCAACCAACAAAACATGGCGTCCCTCAAGCGCATTGGAGTCAGCCACAAAGGCCCCGCGCACGTTCTTCACGCGCTCCTTACGTTCCAGCCCGCTCTGGGCCTTCGTCCGCCTGGTTCGTATCAGGGCGTCGATTGATATTGGAGATTTTAACCTCCGGCTCAATCCCCTGGCCACTTCCAGGCTTTGATTGAATCCCCTCTCTCGCAGCCTGGCTGTATGCAAGGGTACAGGTACTATAAGGTCCGGACACACCCCCTGGAAATGATGGGAATAAGCTCTGTTCAAGAGGGCTTGCAAAATCTTTCGCCTTTCAAAACGCGCATGAAACTTAAAATCCAGGATCATCTCCCGCAATGTCCCAGCATAGGGTCCCAGAAAGCCAAAACAATTCCAAATCGGGGCGTTATGACGGCAAACAGCACATAGATAGGGCTCAACCTCAGCCAGGGAAAAGATCTGCCCGCATGCAGGGCAGTAGCCTCCTATCCTGGGCTGCATCTCAAGATCACAGTCCGGACACATACCGTCTACGCACTGCGATCTATGAACTGTGCAAGCGCAGACCAGGCAGCGTCTTTTGGCTCTCAAACGCTGCCAGGTATTATAGCCTGCTGAAAAATACGGCTGGAGTTCCATTCCGCAACAACCGCTATACTTGCGGGTTTCTCGGTCATCCTGCACCAGGCATAACGCAGGTGATTACGCCACCAGTTCATATCCTCACCTGGATTATATACATTAAACGGGAACCGGAAAAAACCACATCTTTAACACTACAGCGACAGATTGTGATCCCAAGTCTTTGCCCCCAGGACCGCCAGGTGCCACCCTGGCCATTCTGGGATCGCCAGGCGCCTGCCTGGCTC
>CAZUER010000195.1:0-4655 GCA_964619345.1 uncultured Desulfohalobiaceae bacterium | reverse complement strand
GTGGGGTACTGAGCTATCCATCGGTGCAGGAACTACCCTTAAGTCCGGATCTGGGCATTGTGTGCACCCCACCTCAGTCAGTGCCTGACTACGTCCTGGCCTTGGGGGAAAAGGGGGCCAAAACTGTACTCATTATGAGCACGGATCTGGAAAAATACTCCGACAGCCAGGGACGCACCCATCGAGAAACGGTTTTGGATCTGGCCCGCCAGCACTCCATGCGTATCCTGGGACCGAACTGCCTGGGAATCATGGTCCCCCGCTCCGGAGTGAATGCCAGTTTCGGGCATACCAGTGTACAAAAAGGACAAATCGCGTTCGTCTCCCAATCCGATTCTTTAGGGATTGCGGTCCTGGACTGGGCCCAGGCCAAAGGCATCGGATTCTCCCATTTCATCTCCCTGGGAGACGGGGACGATATCGATTTTGCGGATGTCATCGATTTTCTGGGCGGAGATCCATACACTGCCTCCATTCTTTTGTATATCGAGCAGGTCAAAAATGCCCGCAAATTCATTTCCGCTGCCAGATCGGCATCCAGGAACAAACCTGTAGTAGTGCTCAAAAGCGGACAGGAGGACGAAGGGGAGCAAGCCACCTTGCCGGCTGGAACTCCTGTGCATATAAACGACATCTACGATGCCCTGTTCCGACGCTCGGGTATGCTTCGGGTCTATGATGTGGCCGAACTCTTCGATGCTGTGGAGACTCTGGCCAGATCCAAACCTTTACAAGGCGATCGGCTGGCCATTATCAGCAACGGTGGCGGCCCGGCCTTGATGGTTAAGGACACCCTGGCCAATCAGGGTGGACAGTTGGCCACCTTCCATGACCAAACCTTGTCTGAACTGCAGCCCGTTTATACGGCCCATAAATCAAGGGACAACCCCATCCGCATCATGGACCATGCCCCCAGCGAGACCTATGCCCAGGCTCTGGAGACAGTACTGAAAGACAAGGGAGTGGATGCGGTCATGGTCATCCACGTGCCCACCGCCTTTGCCTCCAGCGAGGATATTGCCGGGGCCGTGGTCAACACCTTGGGCAGAACGCGCAAGAATATCTTTACTGTCTGGCTGGGAGAAAACGATGCGGCCCAGGCTCGACGTATCTTCGCTTTAGCCGGGGTACCGACCTATGAAACTCCGGATCAGGCCGTACGCCTGTACATGGACATGGTTCGTTACCGCCGTAACCAGGAAATGCTCATGGAAACCCCGGATAGTGTGCCCAAGGAGTTTACTCCCAATACGGACGCAGCCCGGGCCATTATCAACAACGCATTGGCTGAAGACCGCACGCATTTGAGCCAATCGGAAACCAATGAGGTCCTCTCTGTATATGCCATTCCGGTGGTTGAAACCCGGATTGTGGACACGGCCGAAGAGGCGGAACTCATGGCCCGGGAAATCGGCTATCCCGTGGCATTAAAGCTTTTATCTCCGGACATCAAAAGCAAGCACGCCATCGGCGGGTTGGCCATGGACTTGGAATCAGCCGAGGAAATACGCAAAGCGGCCCAGTCCATGTCCAATAGAGCGGCCAAGATGGAACCGGAAGCCAGACTGGAAGGGTTTATTGTGCAAAAGATGGCCCGCCGCCCTGGAGCCCATGAGCTCATTCTGGGGGTGACCTCCACTTCGGAGTTCGGCCCGGTGATCATGTTCGGACACGGCGGTCCGGCAGCCAAAATCATTCACGATCACGCTGTAGGCCTCCCCCCCTTGAATATGACTCTGGCTAAGGAACTCATTCAGCATACCCGTATATCCAAACTCATGCAGGGTTTTGGTAGTCATCCGGCCACAGATTTGCAGGCAGTGAGATTGACCCTGGTACAGATCTCCCAACTGATCATCGACATTCCCCAGATCAAGAGCTTGAGCATCAACCCCTTGTTGGCCGATGCTGAAGGGGTGTTGGCCCTGGATGCCAGAATTGCTGTTCACCAGACCACTGCCTCTGGACCCTCCAGATTGGCCATCCGGCCCTATCCTGAACACCTGGAAGAGTGCATCAAGCTGCCATCCGATCTCAAAGTCATGCTCCGACCCATCCGCCCTGAAGACGAGCATCAACATGCGGAATTCATCAATAGCCTGTCCCCGGAAGACTTGCGCATGCGCTTTTTCGGCTTTGTGCATGACTTTCCCCACAGTCAATTGGCCATGATGAGCCAAATAGACTATGACCGGGAGATGGCCTTCATCGCCACCACTCAGGAGGAAGAGGGCAAGCCCAAGACCCTGGGAGTGGTCCGGTCCTTTTTCGATCCGGACAATATTACGGCCGAGTTCGCCATCGTGGTTCGCTCTGACCTGAAAGTAAAAGGCTTGGGAACAGCTCTGATGGACAAGATGATCCGCTTCTGCCGGAATCGGGGAACCAAGGAGCTTATGGCCTACACCCTGCGGGAAAACAGGGCCATGCAAGCCTTAGGTAAAAAACTGGGATTTACCATCAAAGGCGATCCGGACGACCCGGAAACCATCAAGCTGAGCTTGGCCCTGTAGATGCGTCTCAAATTTGCCTCCGGCAAATTTGACCTATTTTTTGCCCCAAAGAAGGCAAAAACTGTTTGCCGGATTGATCATAAAAGTCTTCTTTTAGGCCTGTAGTCGAACAATTAACTCAGGGCCGCGTTATCTGTGTATTGTCCGCTAGCGGCACGAAACCTTTCCACCTCTGATTCCTCTCCTTGCCGTCTATCTTCCAGGCGGGAGGGCGGGGCCAGGGGGGGTCTTTTTTGTGACCCGAGAAATGTGCCAAGGCACGAGGAAAGAACTTGCAACTAGGTGTAGTTAAGGATATATTGGTTCTATGACTGCTTCAACTCCACAACGCCGACCTGTCCCTAATATGGACACGACCTGCTTTGCCTGTGGCTCTGGAAACCCCTGCGGTTTACATATGGAGTTTTTTACCGACGGGGAAAGACTCTATTCCACAGTTACTCCTCCGCCACATACCAGCGGCTGGGAAAATTTGCTTCATGGGGGCATCATCTCCACCATGCTGGATGAAATTATGGTCTGGACCGCCATCCACTTACTGCAGAAAGTGATTCTCACCAAATCCATGCAGGTGGAGTTTTTGCGGCCCATTCGCGTGGACAACCAATTAAATGTTCAAGGCTGGGTGGATGGCCAGGAAAATGAGCGCCAGGCCCGAATACGGGGTGTCATTTTGGATTCCAGGGGAAAGGAAATGGCCCGCTCCAAGGGGGAGATGGCCCTGTTTGCTCCTGATTCCAAGTCGCTGCAACGCATTCTTCCGGAGAACATCCTGGAAAAAGTCCAAAAAAGATTTCAGGGACGCGAGCAGTCCTAAAATCTTGCAAAGGCCAGAGCCAGAAGGTGCCGGCTTAATCCACCCAGATCGGCCGGAGTGTAGCCAAAAACCGCCCGCCATACTTCGTCGGACTCCATGCACAAGTAGATCTGTCGATCCAGACCATGTTTTTGCAGCCTGCGGACCATAAACCGGAATTGTTCCACCCGCAGGGGACGCAACAGGCGGAATTTTCCGTCCAGACCGGTCAAGTACTCATTGTAAATATAAATGGATTCCGGCCAGTTGAGGGCGATATGCTCTTTGAGCTCCGGCATGCCCCGAAAGGACCCCAAACTGAGATAGGCGATATCCTGCGGTCGCAGGTAATCGAAAATCATGTCCACCACCTGCCCGTATCCATTTTCCCAGCCCGGAAAACGGATGATAGGATCGAAATGCAGGCAGACCCGAAATCCGCTTTTGACGCATTCCCGAGCAGCTTGCAGGCGTTCCTTCAGGGTGGTCGTCTGCCGCTCCTCCTGACTGACCACCTCCGGGGCATTTAAAGACCAGGCGGGAAGAATATTTTCCGGACGTCGAGCCGCTTCCATCCAGCTTAAATCAACTACCTTGGTCTTCAGTTCCAGGCATAGGTTGGGACAACCGCCCACATAGGAAACCAGATCGCGGCTGTATCCGGTCACCGATTCCAGGGCCAGGGAGTCGGTGAATTCTCCGGTTCCGGCTCGAAAGAAGGTCTGGTGTCTGCTTTTGACGCTTTGGTCAAGTTCAGCGAACAGATCTTCCTGATTGGCCCACACCTTGAGCACCTCATCCTGAAAATAGGCCTTCAGGATGCAATAGGAGCAGTTCAAGGGGCAGTTTTCCCCAATGTGAATAATGCGGTATCCACAGCACCGATAGTTTTTAGTTCCCGGGCACCAGCGCCAGAAGGTTCCTTTATAGTCCTTTAAATACAGGACCGTGCCCCGGGCCTTTGGTGGAGGCTGGTCTAAGGGTACAACCGTCCACGGCAGATGCCCCAGCCGCCTCCTTACCCGCTGGGTCAAAGGGGTGTTTTGGACCTTTTCGTCCACCCAGACTTGGGTGATAGATTGTAAATGGGAGGGGAGAGGGGTCATGTATGAAGTTGGCAGTGTTCAGCCCGCCGCTGGCCGCAGACGCCCAGTTTGATCGAGGATGAAACGTAGAATCCGATTTGAGGGTTTTACCAGAGGTTTCAGGTGTCAGGTTTCTGGTTTCAGTTAAGAACAGAAGATATTCTTATACTCCCTTGATTTTCCTGACACCTGAAACCTGACACCTGAACACTTTGAGTCTTGTTTCATACGAGCTTTGCCTCTGGCTGCCTGTTATTCGTT
>CAZUER010000194.1:0-4666 GCA_964619345.1 uncultured Desulfohalobiaceae bacterium | reverse complement strand
CTGGCCATTCCGGGATCGCCAGGCGCCTGCCTGGCTCTTTCCAGGCGTTGGTCATACTCGAACTGAAGTGTTAATCAGGCTCACCAATCTATGCACCACGATCTGCAAACCCTTCTGCACACGCTCATCAAATTCCGCGACGAGCGGGACTGGGCCCAGTTCCAGACCGCCAAGAACCTGGCCATCTCCATCTCCCTGGAGGCGGCCGAGTTCCTGGAGTATTTCCAGTGGACAACCGAGGACCAGGACATCCCGCCGGACAAGCGCGAGGCTATGGCCGAAGAAGTGGCCGATATCCTCATCTCCTATTGGGAAAGCAGGGGGACTGCTGAAGTGGATTTCGTTACCAGCAGCCGCCCTGCAATCGAGCTCAGATGGTGATGACATATGACAAAAAAGATCAAAAGAGCGCAAAGCAGCAGCAGTATAAGCAGCAGGAAAAGACCATCCTTGACGTCCAAAGTTATTCAGTCGTTGCGAAAAGCAACCAAGAGAAAAGTGATTGATATACAGGAGCTAAGAGATGCCCGGATCCGGGCCGACAAGCTGGATGCATCCATAATTAAGAAAGAGCAAATGGACAAGCTTGATCCATTGCATGCTGTGTACGTTTATGCACAAAACAAGATGAGCGTCCTGGTTGAGCAGCTTGCTGAGCTGCCGGATCTCTTAAAACTGAATAATATCTATGCAGATGCTCAGGAAGAATACATGTCCCAGGGGCCGCCTATCAGCCCCCTGACCTATTCATGCTTTTACTGCTGGGGATTTTTTGACCTTAGTATCGGACTGCACAAAGAGACGTTTGGCTCTGTGGCTACAGAGGGCGGAAAATTATCCGGTCTGGAAAAACTCATCCAATTCCGGGACGAGGTGGGCTGGGTCCGGTTCCAGACTCCCAAGAAACTGGCCCTGTCCATCTCCAGTACTTGACAAATAAAAGTATGTATACGTATTCTTATTTTGATCCTTAGTATAAGGACCTTGAATGGGGCAGTGCGCTTACGAACAACGGCCAGAACATGGCAAAGCCAGGAGGCTGCAATGAGGGTGAGTGAGAGAGGTCAGATAACCATTCCCAAAAAGATCCGGGATCAATTCGGGCTCAAGGAGTACACCGAAGTTGAGTTTGTGGTCCGCGAAGGCAGGGTGGAGTTGATGCCGAGCAAGGAAAGCAGGCGGGAAAAAGTGGACGCTTTGTATGGCCGCAAAGCCTTCAAGCACAGCACTGAAGAGCTGATGAGGCTGCTGCGGGAATGAAAGAATGGCTGGTTGATACAAATGTCCTCTTGGATGTCCTTGGAGCGGATGAGCGTTTTGGACTCCTCTCCAAAGAGGTTTTGGCCGAATGTGCTGAGACAGGTATTTTGGTCATAAATCCGATAATATTTGCTGAAGTAGGGGCTTGGTTGGAGAGCCTGGAAGAGCTGGATGCACTCCTGCCTGAAGAGCTTTTTCGCCGCGACCCTTTGCCCTGGGAGGGAGCTTTTTTGGCGGGCCAGGCCTTTACCAGATACAAGCGGGCAGGAGGAGAGAAAAGACGGATCTTGGCTGATTTTATGATCGGAGCCCATGCAGCCTTGGCTGGGTTTGTTCTTATCAGCAGGGATAGTGGCATAGGAAGGTATTTCGATATCCAGATTCTCAATCCTGGTCAATTTCCAGGACCTCAGACAGGGTCAGAAAGGTGACCTCCATGATTACTCAGCCAGCTTCTTGAGGACAAGGACCTTGGGATAATCGGCATTTACCTGGTCCAGAGCCTTTTGGAAAGCTTCTCGCCGCTTTGAACTTTCGACTGGAGAAAGAATGAAGACCTGACCATTGGTTGTGACTTCGAAAGACGTGTCTGCGTCAGCCCCCAAAAGGTCCAGGACGGGACGTTCGATAACCAGGGCCAGGCTGTTCAATAGGACGCGGTTGCCTCAACCGCTGTTCGCTATCCCCTGAGCTTCAAAGGTCAGCCCTTGAGGGCAAGGACGATCAAAATGAAGCCATAAGATTTTGTTTTTACTTACATCTCGTATGAAACAAGATAGCTTGTTTCAGAAATTATGTGTATCTTCTTGATATAAAGAGAATATGGCCGGAGCCATAAGAAAAGAACGTCCCCAGGGAGGACCCTGGGAACGAAGAAGAAAAACCCTTTTGCCTGTTTTTGAAATCTCACAAGTTTCATCATTGATCAATCCGGCAACTTTCTTTTTTTGGCGCTTTGGCCCAAAAAAATTTTTGCTCCTGCTCATGACCCTGTACCCAAACGAAAGGATGGCGGGTTGGACTGGTCCCAGGTGAACGCCATAAAGATCCTTGGAGTGGAGGATACCCATGAGTAGTAGGCAAACAAACAGATTTGTCCCTGATTATCTGGTCCCGCCCGGCGAGGTGCTTGAAGAGTACCTTGAAGACCTTGGCATGACCCAGGCCGAGCTTGCGGATCGAACAGGATTAACCAAAAAGACTATCAACGAGATCATAAAGGCCAAGTCGCCTATCACACCTGAAACGGCGTTGAAGCTAGAGCGGACCTTAGGCCGGCCGGCACATTTCTGGAGCAACCTGGAAAGGCAGTACCAGGACGACAAGATGAGGCTTGCCGAGAAAGAGCGCATGGATTCAGATCTGGAATGGCTCGACAAGTTCCCGGTCAAGGATATGGCAAAGCAAGGATGGATACCTGAGCTCAAGGACAAGCTCGAGCAGCTCGAAGCGGTGCTGTGTTTTTTTGGCGTGGCATCGCCCATTCAGTGGGAAACAGTATGGAGCCGAGAGATTCAGGTCGTCTACCGGAAGACAGAGCATACAGACAGATGTGCCGAGGCTGTCTCGGCATGGCTGAGACAAGGCGAAATACAGGCCCGGCAGGTGCAATGTGAACCATATGACAGCAAACGCTTATTGGCTGTTCTTGACGAAATAAGAGGACTGACCAGGGAGCCTCCTGACACGGAGTATTGAGAAGATGGATTTGTTACGATATAGTGGGTCCAGATGGTCAAAAACAGGATACAATCGAGGAATTGTGATGAGAATTAATGAGCTTATCAAGGAAGCCGAGTCTTTGCCAGTGGAGGAACAGGTTATGCTGGCGGAATCGCTCCTGCGGAGCTTGAATCAACCAGAATCAGAGATTGACCAAAAATGGGCAAAGATAGCCAACAAGGATTAGTTAAATGTTAAGGTAATGTGAGAGAATACTACGAAATCGGATAAAAGGAGTATGATAGTTATGTCAGTTAATGTAACAATAGATATCCCGGAATCATCTTTTTCGATTTTGCGAACTACGCCTGAAGACTTTGTGCAGGAAATGCGCTTGGCGGCTGCTGTTAAATGGTATGAATTAGGTAAAATATCTCAATCCAAAGCAGCGGAATTGGCTGGTCTAAGCCGTGCCGAGTTTCTCAAATCATTAGGCAAATTCAAAGTTTCACCGTACCAGACAACTCCGGATGAGCTTGTTGCCGAGGTTGGGAATGACTGATTCTAAGCGATTGTGGGTGGTTAATGCTTCACCTGTAATTTCACTTGCCAGTATTGGATATGCCAATATCCTAATTGAAGCTTGTAATCATTTAGTAATTCCACAAGCAGTTGAAGCAGAAATGCTGGCTGGCCCTGATAATGATCTTGCCAAGCAGTGGATAATGAGCATAGGTAAAGAATATGTTCAAGATATAGGGACAGTTTTACCACTGATTACTGGGTGGGACCTTGGGTCTGGAGAAAGCGAAGTGCTGACCTGGAGCTATCAGCATCCATCATATCAAGCAGTTCTGGATGATTTTGCTGCTAGAAAGTTTGCTCAAGCATTTGAAATATCTCTTTGCGGAACGATTGGGGTTATTGTTCAGGCAAAGAAGTTGGGTCTCGTTTCAAATATAAAACCTTTGTTGAACGAACTCATTAAGATGGATTTTAGAGTAGATCAAAATCTTTACAACACAGCTCTTCAGATGGCTGGGGAAAAACTATAAGATAGCGGTTCCGAATTCTTATGTTTGGGTTACGGGTGAAGCTTGTTTTTTTGGTGTTGGCTCTGTCTTCATATCTATTGGTAACTCAAGGGACTTTCTTTCCTGTTCTTAAGCCTTCTCCTAGAGCAACGTTGGCCTTCAAGGAGCAGTTAAGGTGTAACTCATCTTTTTGTTCTTTGTCTTCGGACGTCTGTCTTCCGTCCACTGACCTCTGATCTCTGTCTTAAGACGTCTGCCTCCTGCTCCGCACCCACTGCTCCGTGCCCCATGCCCTTTTCACAGACCACCGACAACCGACTTCCGCCCTCGTTCTTCCATCTTCTTCCCACTGACCTCTCGTATGAAACAAGCTTTACCTTGAAGATGCCTGCCCTTCGGAGAAGGGCGGCCTACCAAGCAACCCGGCCCGTGGTCTTTTGTGTAGGGCGGCCCTCTCCGAGGGCAGCCTTCTTCGTACCTGTTTCATCCCGGATCAAACTGGCGGCCGCCGCCAGAGGCGGCGCTCGTATGAAACAAGATTTACCATGAAGAGGGCCAGCCCTTGAGGGCAAGGGCGGCCTACCTGCGAGCCGGGCCCTCCCTTCTTTGTCAGTTTCATATCAGATCAAACTGGCAGCCGCGGCCAGCGGCAAAGCTCGTATGAAACAAGGATTAACTTTCGCACTTCGTACAAAAGGCAGCAGATTTAT
>CAZUER010000193.1:0-4828 GCA_964619345.1 uncultured Desulfohalobiaceae bacterium | reverse complement strand
AGGGGTGATTGTCGACGGCAACGATATACAGGAAGTTTATAATGCGGCGGCAAAAGCGGTGAGAAGGGCTCGAACTGGAGAGGGGCCGACACTTATAGAATGTAAAACCTACCGATGGCGTGGACATCATGAGGGTGATCCTAATCAAGGAACTCGATACCGGACAAAAGAAGAAATTGAAGAATGGAAAGAAAAATGCCCTATAGCAAGGTTTGAACATCAGATACTTAAAGAAAAAGCTGCTACAAAAAATGAACTAAAGTCGATTGAAAAAGAAATCCAAGAGTCAATTGACCAAGCAGTAAGTTTTGCAAAAGAAAGCGACTTCCCCTCAATCCATGAAATGCATGAAGATGTTTACGTGAATGGGAGATAGTAATTATGAGAGAAATAACATATTGTGATGCATTGAATGAAGCCCTCCGTACTTGCATGACAGAGGATGAAACTGTTGTTTTACTCGGGGAAGATATTGGATGCTACGGGGGGATTTTCCAGGTCACCAAAGGACTCTTTGAAGAATTTGGTCAAGAACGAGTGGTAGATACTCCCATTTCAGAAGCTGGATTTGTCGGGGCTGGTGTTGGTGCCGCTCTCACCGGAATGCGTCCAGTGGTCGAAGTCATGTTCATTGACTTCACAACTGCATGTATGGATATGGTAATAAACCAAATGGCAAAAATGCATTACATGTTTGGAGGCAAGGGATCTGTACCAATGGTTCTGCGAACAAACATTGGTGCAGGTCGAGGAACGGCAGCCCAGCACTCCCAAAGTTTTCATTCCCTTTTTGCACATATACCAGGGCTTTATGTGGCAGCGCCATCCAATCCATACAATGCCAAGGGCTTGTTGATAGAGGCTATACAAAATCCCAATCCAGTTATTTTCATTGAACATAAAAGACTTTACAATACAAAAGGCCAGGTCCCGGAGGAAAAATATACAGTACCGTTTGGACAAGCACATATCGAACGAGAAGGGAAAGATTTAACTATAATAGCTACCCACGCTATGGTTATGGAATCTCTCACAGCGGCTGACATGATGGTTGAGAAAGGTGTAGAAATAGAGGTTATTGATCTGGTGACCTTGAGTCCATTAGATAAGAGAACCATTTTGGATTCTGTCAAAAAAACAGGACGGCTATTAGTGGTCGATGAGGACAATACTGCCTATGGATTAGCCTCAGAGATTTCAGCCATAGTGGCAGAAGAGGCTATATACTACTTGAAAGCCCCTATTATGAGAAACGCTTCACCAGATACGCCTGTGCCGTTTTCTCCTCCCCTTGAAAAGGCATATATGTTTGGTCACGAGAGGATTCTCGAATCAATCTCGAATCTTATGAAATACTAGGGAGAAGGCTATGGCTACAGAAGTGGTCTTTCCAATGCTTGGTGTCACTACCGAGCGGGGAAAAGTTATCCAATGGTTCAAGGCAGAGGGCGATGCGGTTGAAAAAGGAGAGATCCTTCTTGAAGTGGAAGCAGAGAAAGTGACCACGGAGGTTGAAGCGCCATCCTCTGGCACTCTGGCCCGTATACTGGTTTCAGAAAATCAGGAGGTCGAGGTGCTGACGGTTTTGGCTTTGATAACTCAACCTGATGAAGAAATACCCGATACGTATGTGACCGAACAAGAAATTTCTGCCCCTACAGTAGAAGCAGATAGTGCTTCAAAATCCGATACACAGCCTCCAGAGTCACGCCCGGAGCAAAAGGATCTTAAGGTTGTGCCTGCTGCTCGTTGGTTGGCAATGGAGAATGGAGTCGATCTTGATGAAGTGTCAGGATCTGGCCCAGGAGGGGTTATTCGGTACATAGATGTGCAACAGGCCATGGAAGGACACAAAAAAGAAGAATCGGAACGAGCCTCAACTTTAGCTCGTCGAAAGGCAGCCAGGGAAGGGATCAGTCTGGAGGGAATCCAAGGATCCGGTGTACGTGGCAGGGTCATGAAGGCAGATGTACAGAAGCAACCTGAGGAAAAAACTGATTCACAGTTCGGCAGAGTCATTCCTATGGATTCCATGCGCCAGGTGATAGCTCGCCGGATGTCTGAAAGTGCCTTCACCGCCCCCCATATATCCTTTTTTTCGGATATCTGTTTGGACCCTCTGGTTGCCCTGCGCCGGGAAGTTTTGCAAGATTTTGAACAAAAATATGGGCTCCGGCCATCTATCAACGATTTTTTGATTAAGGCAGTATCGTTGAATATCAGGGAATTCCCTGTTCTTAACGCCCAAATGGGTGATAATGAAATACATATTATGCCAGAGATCAACGTGTGCTTAGCAGTGGCTCTTCCCAAAGGGCTTATTGTTCCGGCCCTTTTCCAGACTGATCGAGCCGGGTTGGCCGACATTGCCAGACAACGCCAGGACTTAGTCAGTCGGGCCAAATCAGGGAACTTGAGCATGGAAGAACTTAAGCGTGGAACGTTTACCATATCTAGCCTTGCCCAGTTCGATATCACTCACTTTACAGCAATCATTAACCCCCCCCAAAGCGGAATTCTTTCGGTGGGCAAAACCCGTGAAGAACTGTATATGGACAATGGTCAAGTTAAATCACGTTCAATTGCAACATTTGGACTTTCTGTTGATCATAGGATTATCGATGGAGCTGAAGCGGCCGATTTTCTGCAGCATCTCAAAAAGGGATTAGAGAAGCCGCAAATAACCTTTCTTTGTGCTTAACTAGCGAGGAGGGGCAATGTACGATCTGGCAGTCATTGGTGGCGGGCCGGGCGGTTATGTGGCAGCAATCCGCGGAGCCCAAGCAGGTCTGAAAACAGCGCTGATAGAGAAAAGGACATTGGGAGGCACCTGCTTGAATACAGGGTGCATTCCCACCAAGTGCTTGTACTACGATGTCCAGTTATATAATAATGCAAAAAATTTGGAATCGCTGAGCGGTCGGGAAGGGCTTGAACTGGATTTGAAAGCCCTTGTATACCGCAAAAGGCGAGTTGTTGAGAGTCTTGTAGGTGGTGTAACGAGTTTGCTTAAAAGTCGAAAAGTGGATGTCTACAGCGGAACGGGCAAACTGCTCAAACCTGGAACAATTGTTGTTGATGAAGATTTAGAGGCCGGTAGAAGGACTTTGGAAGCATCGTCCGTGATCCTGGCAACCGGATCTAAACCGGCTGTTCCCAGCTTTATTCATATCGATGGAGAGTTTGTCCAAACTACAGACCAAGCCCTGGACTCAACACGGGTCCCCAAAAGAGTGGTTGTCATTGGGGGTGGGGTCATTGGGATGGAAATGGCAAATATTTACAGAAAGATTGATTCAAACGTGACTGTGGTGGAAATGCTCCCGGATATCCTTGGGACAGAGGACAAGGATATTCGTTCGATTATGGCCCGTGAAGTTCAAAAGACTGGAATCGCTTTACAGCTCGGGGCTTCTGTTCAGGAGATCAGCAAAGACTCTGGAGAAGTCTTCATTGCAGATCAAAATGGGCAGCGAGAAAAAATTCACTGTGATTTGGTTCTTGTGGCCACCGGCAGGGCGCCGGTTACAACGGGAATCCCAGTTTCGGAATTGGGCTTGAAGATGGAAGGTCCCTTTATCAAGGTTGATGGGTTTCAACAGACCAACCTGACAGGAGTCTATGCTATCGGTGATGTCGCCGGGGGGTTGATGCTGGCACATAAAGCTTCGGCTGAAGCGGAAGTTGCCGTAGATCATATCCTCGGCCTAAAAAGAACGCTTGATCCCTGCAAGATCCCTCGTTGTATCTGGGGGGGGGCCGAGGTCGGAGCTGTGGGGCTGTCCGAGGAGGAAGCCAAGGAGGCTGGATATAGTATCAAAGTTGGCACTTTTCCTATATCCGCCAATGGAGCGGCTCAGTCCATGAATAGTTCAGTGGGCATGGTCAAGATTGTCGGTGAAGCTGAGACAGGGGAGATACTTGGTGTGCATATCATCGGCCCTCACGCCACGGATCTCATCGCTGAAGCAGTGACGACCATGACGATGGAAGGGGCTGTGGAGGACTTGTATCAGGCGATCAAACCCCATCCCACAGTGAGTGAGGCAGTCATGGAGGCGGCTTTAGACTGGAACGGTTTGGCTATACATAAATTGTAAGGTAAATTTATAAGCAGACCTCATTATGTACTACGAAAAGAATGCTGTATATGTTTGCGTTGCTGGGCATGTTTTGTTCAATAACCTACTAGTTTTTATGCACTTTGTTGATCAGGAGTACTAGTATGCAGTTAGAGGGCAAGGTGGCCATCGTCACCGGAGCGGGGACAGGATTGGGCCGCTGCATGGCGTTGGAATTGGCCCGAGAAGGAGCCTGTGTTGCTGTATGGGATGTTGATGAACGTGCTGCTGAAAACACCCAGCAGGCAATGAATGATATGGGACGCAAGGCTTTGGCTCTGACTGTGGATGTGACCAAAAATGAAGCGATCCACATTGCTTTGAAGGAAGTTGTGAAATGCTGGGGAAATATAGATATCCTGATCAATAATGCTGGCATATGTCAAACTGGAATAATCGAAGATATTACTGAAGAGCAGTGGGATCGTATTATGGAAGTTAATCTAAAAGGTACTTTTTTATGCAGTCGAGCTGTTATGCCGGGCATGAAGCGGCAAGCCTCAGGCAGGATTATCAATTTAGGTTCTGTGTCAGGTAAAGTCGGCGGCATTGCAGCCGGGGCTCCATACGCAGCATCCAAAGCAGCTGTTATGTGTTTCACAAAGTCATTAGCCCGTGAATTGGCGCCTTTTAATGTTACTGCAAACGGAATTGCCCCAGGTGTAATTGAGACAGAAATGACTCGGGGACTTTCAGGGGGTAGATGG
>CAZUER010000192.1:3356-4980 GCA_964619345.1 uncultured Desulfohalobiaceae bacterium | reverse complement strand
GAATAGACCGGAGGCATCTCAGATGCCTCTGATTCGGAGAGCACATCCAAAAATATGGGTTCCGAACTGGCAAAGGCCTGGTCTAGGCCGGCTTCCAGTTCTTCCTGGGTCTTGACGGTTAGGGCCTGCAGCCCGAATCCCCGGGCTACAATGGCTGGATCTCCGGGAGTGAAATCCACTGAAAAGTACTTCTCATCACTGTGCAAGGCCTGCAAGGCCTTGATCCATCCAAAGGAAGCGTTGTTGAAGTGAATTAAAACCGCAGGGATTTGAAGACGGCTCAAAGTTTCCAATTCTCCAGCCGACATGCCCAGGCTACCGTCGCCGAAGAGTCCGACCAGCTTAGCCTCCGGGCAGGCAATATGCGCGCCCACCAGGGCGGGGATAGCATATCCCAGGCCTCCGTAGTTCCTGGGGATAATGAAACGGGATTGGGGGTTGGTCAGTTTCAAAAAGCGGGTAATATATGGGGTCGGGGTTCCGGCATCGGCAATGACTATAGCCTGGTCTAGCAGGCGTTGATTCAAGGCATAGATGATCTGCTGAGGTTTTAAGGGCATTGAGCCGGAGTGAATGGATTGGGCCGAATTTTGCCAAAACTTTGTCCTGGATACGTTCAGGTCCTGGACCCAAGGCGAGGGGGCGGCCTGGAAGGAGCTCATCCGCAAGAGAGAGACCAGATCTTTGAGTACCAGTTTGGCGTCCCCGGCCAGGCTGATGGCGTTTTTATAGTTATTGGACAACAGCTCAGGATCGAGGTCGATCTGCAGGATCTGGCGACCCGACTTGAAAGAAGGCAGGCTCCACTTAATGGTGGACACCGATCCGAGCTTGCAGCCGATATACAAGAGAACGTCGCCTTCCTCCACAGCCTGGTGAGCATGGGGGTGGTACCCGTTGTCCCCGATAACTCCCATAGCCAGCTCATGTTCATCGGGCATGATGCCCTGGCCGGAAATTGTGGTGACCACAGGAGCGTTAAGGATTTCGGCCAGTTCCAGAATTTCCGGGGCGGCCTGGGAATGGTTCGCACCTCCGCCGGCGATGAGTACAGGACGTTTGGCCTGAGTCAGAGCTGTGGAGACCTGCTCCAACTTTTCCCTGCTGCCCCGGGTTCGATAGGCCGGATAGACGGTGCATTCTTCTTCACAGTATATGTCAAGGCTGGGTCCCGGATACTGACTGGTGAGCACCTCCTGGGGCAGGGCCAGATGCACGGCCCCGGGTCTGCCGGTAGTGGCCACCCGGAAGGCCCGCCTGACAATCTCTGGAATGCGGGCCACATCCTTGACCAAATACGACCATTTCGTAATCGGCTCAAACAGCTTCTGGCAGTCCAGTTCAGTAATGGTTTTTTTGCCCTCCCCGGCCAGGGGTATATCCGAGGTGAGCACCAACACCGGAATGGAAGAGGCGTCGGCTTCAGCCACCCCGGGAAGTATATACAGTGGGCCGGCCCCGCTTGGACATTCGCATACTCCCGGTTTGTGAGATAAGCGGGCATAGGTGTCGGCCATAAAGGCGCTAGATCGTTCATCCCGGACCATAACATGCTTGATGGTGGAAGAGGAGGCGTGCAGGGCTGCATAGAGAGGGATGCTGGTATCTCCCGGTAGCCCGAAAA
>CAZUER010000192.1:0-3256 GCA_964619345.1 uncultured Desulfohalobiaceae bacterium | reverse complement strand
GAGGCGTGCAGGGCTGCATAGAGAGGGATGCTGGTATCTCCCGGTAGCCCGAAAATTGTATCCACCTGGTATTCTTTCAGCATTTGAACAAGGACTTCAGCCCCGGTCATTACTTTCTCCTTTGAAGTTCAAGGACACCTCGGTTAGCGTATCCTTTGGACAAGGGGTTGTATGCCTACTGGTTAGCTATTATTGGTCAACAAACAAGTATTGGTCAACAAACAAGTATTGGTCAACAAACAAGAATACATAAAACGGCCGTGGCCATAAGGGGAGCAAAAAAGTTGTCATCTAAGTTAACGAGAAAGAGTTCGGTCAAAGCCAGTATGGTTGAGGAGAACAGGATGTAATGGATTTTGTCCGGCATTATCCAGACAGTTGAAATACTGCAGGCGACCCAAAAGGCCAGGGTTCCTTCTATGGTTTTGTTGTTGAATATTTTGCGTTTTCCAAACCTCTTGCCTACCAGTGCTGCAAACGCATCGCCAATCATAAACCCTGTGTAAGTTACGGCCAACAAGGAAAGGGGCATGGAAAACAAAACACCGAAAAGAACATAACTCAAAGTCAGGGAAAGAAAGAAATAGGTGGACCCTGTTAGGGAGCCAGTTTTTTCGTGTTCCCTTAAAATATCCCCAAAAAAATACTGATATACCTTGCCAAGCAGGTCAAGCCGTTGCTTGAATATATCCAGGAGTACGTTAAGAATGGTAAACAGGGGCAAAAGGAGTATGGCCATCTCCCTGGGCACATGGATGAGAAGGACAGGCACCGCAGCTGCTATGATATGCAGAGACTTTCTTTTTATTTCTGGATTCATAGATGGAGCTGAACCTTGAATGTGAAGTACACGCTGGTTTTGAACAAGGAGGCTGAATGCCTGCACGGCTTTTACTCTGATTGTATTCTTCTCCGCAAAATCATATTCTGCATATAAGCAATTATGTCCTGGATTTCATTTTTGTTCTGTAGCTGAACCTTTTTATTTCCCGCATCTTGGGCATGACCTATTTTTTCAATCCCCCCGGGCATACAGGCGAAAAGCTGCCCCTGGTACAAGACTTGGGGGATTTCATGCAAAAACAGTATTGGATGTGTTTCATCCTGCAAAAGGGAGTGGCCGAGAAATTCTTCTGGTTTTTCCTTTTCGCCCAGCAGACCCAAAATGGTGGGCGCAAGGTCGGTGGTCGTGCCTTCTTTGTGTACAGCCTTGGGTTCCAGGTCCGGGTGCAGGATGAATAGGGGGACGTTTTCCGGAGCTTTGACCATTTTATCTAACTGAAAGCTTCGCTTGGAAGAATAGCTGTGCCCTTCTACTCCGGACTCATGATCTGAATAAATAATAAACATGGTATTTTCATCCATATTTGATTCTTTGATCAGCTCGAAAAACATTTTTAATGATTTATCAACAAAAGATATGGATCGAAAATAATCTCGAACTAAAGGATTTTTTACGTCATGGAATCTATTTACTGCATGGTCTTGAGGGTAAAAATCATAAGGAGTATGGCTTGTCACAGTGATGAAAAATGAAAAAAAAAGGTTCATCTAAGTTTTTCAAGTGTTCAAATGATTGGAGAAAAAAATCATAATCATTTATTCCAAAGGTAGACTTACCTGTTTGCATAACGGCATCTGAAAAAGAATAATCTTCCCTGCTGTAGAATCTGTCGAAGCCAAGTTCAGCAAACGCTTTGTGCCGGTGGAAGAATTCTTTGTCGTTTCCATGGAAGGCTATGGAAGTGTAATCTTTCTTTTTCAGGATTTTGACCAAGGAGGTGAACCTTGACAGGTCATTGACCTTAAATCCGTAGTTTTTGTTTATGGGGTATATGGAGGTCAGAAATGAAAACTCTGCATCAAAGCTTCCATTGACGTGTTGGGCATAAAAATTGTTAAAATATAAGGAATTTTTCTTTAATTCATTTAAAAATGGGGTTATGGGAACGCCTTTATGTTCATAGTCAACAATGTTTGTGTCTAAAGATTCGACTTGAATGACTATGATGTTGGATATTTTTATCTTATCCTTGATTACATCCTCATCAATCAGCTTTTCATCAGCTACCGCTGGAGGGGAATCTTGCTCATTTATATTTTCAGATTGGTAAAATGACAAAAACTCAAAAAAATAGAGGGGGAGTATTCCATATACATTGACAAATGCCGAAGTACTTTGATTGAAAAGAGTTGTTGGTTTTTCTTTGCCTAAGAAATAATTGGTTCCCAGAATCTGGAAAGCAAGTAAAAAGAGTATGATAAAAAAGGGGTGTTTTATTTTAAAATGAGTTAATCCAGAAAATATGTATTTGAGTTTATATGACTCTTTTTCTTTTGAGATATACAGACTTGCAATAATTAAGTCAAATATAAAAATAAAATCATGAAACTTGATTAGTTGCTTGACTAAAACGCTAAAAGGCCTCACACCTTGACCCATGAGCATATCGCTCAGGCTTAAGTAGTTTCCAAAATATCGATTATACCACACATTGGCTAAAAAGAATAATGTGTAAAAGAGCAGGAAGAAAAAGAGTGTGTATCTTCCTGCTTTATTTTTAAGCAAAGGGAGTATGAAAAAGTATGAAAACAAAAAGATAATGATGTTTTTAAGTAGCAAGGGCAAAATGAGAGGCGCTTGATAAATAACCAAACATAAGTAGTTGTACTTCAGTATAAAGCCCAAAACAAAGGCCAGAGCAAAATACTTCTCATTTTTGGTTAAGATGTTGAAATGAATCATGTTTTTGCTTGGATGAAAAGTTGTCAGTTTATTAGTTGAGATTTACAGAAAATATCTGGCTAAAGCGACTACAGCCATTCCTGTTACGATAGCCCCCACAAAGCTGCCCGTCAATTTGGCTACGGCAAAGGTGGGCAAGGCGGCCCACAGATAGACATTGTCCGCAGCCAGGCTGATCTCCTTTTCGGTCAATATCAGGGATGGCAGGAGCATGGCCGCCAGGACAGCGGCAGGGATGAGCTGCAGCCATTTGACCAGCCAGGGGGAAAGAGATCTGGAGGAAAGGACGGTGATGGGCAGGACCCTCGGACCATAGGTAACCACCATCATGCCCACAATAATCACGAAGATCTTGATTTGATCCATGTTTCCACTCCCAGGCCCAAGCTCGCAGCCAGCACTGTGGCTAAGATGACATTTACTTGTGATAACCCGGCCAGGGCCAGACCAACCGAGATCAGTCCAGCCAGACCTGCGGTTATCCACCTGATCATTGAGGTCAACTGCCAG
>CAZUER010000191.1:0-4988 GCA_964619345.1 uncultured Desulfohalobiaceae bacterium | reverse complement strand
GCCTTTCTGGAAAAGCGCAAACCGGAATTCAAGGGGACGCTCACCAGTTAAAAAACAGACGAACCGGCCCGCCCGGGCCGGTTCGTCTGTTTTTTAACACTATATTCCTTGATTTGCGTGCCTGATACCTCAAAATATCCCCAAAAATGTTTCCTAAACATCATTTCCGCATGGATCGGGCCTTCTGAAGCTGAACACTGAAACCTGAACACTCCTGGAACCTTACACCTGAGAACAAAATTACCGTGATTTACATGTAGGCCCTGAAAAAGGGCTCACTTTTATACCGGTCGGACGGTAACAAATTCTACTCAAACCGAGGAGAGCCATGAAACTCAGTACCTGCCGCTTTGAGTGTCCGCAGCCCGGCTTGGGAGTGATCACTCTGGATCGGCCCAAGCAGTACAATGCCCTGAACAAGGCCATGGCCCAGGAGTTGGTCAGTATCCTGGATCAGGCAGCCGCAGACGAGGGTATCCGAGTCCTTATCCTGACCGGGAGCGGGTCGGCCTTTTGCGCCGGCGGTGATCTGGCCTGGCTTATGCAGGCAGATGACCAGCCCAAGAAACGGGAAATTGTGGATACAGCCGCAGGTTTGATCACCAGGCTGTGGTACCTGGACAAGCCGGTGCTGGCTGCGGTGAACGGGGTGGCTGCCGGGGCGGGAACGGCCCTGGTCCTGGCCTGCGATATGAGCATTGCCGCTCAGTCGGCCCGGTTTGCCCCCAATTTCGTGAATATCGGGGCAGCACCGGATAGTGGGGTTTCCTGGCTTCTGCCCCGGGTGGTGGGTATGCACCGGGCCATGGAGCTCATGCTTTCCGGGCGGACATTGTCCGCGGCCACGGCCCATGAATTGGGTATTTTCACCCATCTGGCTGCGGATGAAGAGCTGCAGGAAAAGGCCGTGGAAATTGCGGGCAGGCTGTCCAGGGGTCCGCAGGGGGCGATCAGGTCCATCAAGGCCCTGATCAAGACCAGTATGGACAATGGTTTGACCCGCCACTTGGAAGAGGAAGCCAGGCGTCAAGTGCGGGCCTGGACTGATCCGGACTTTGCCGAAGGAGTGCAGGCCTTTGTGCACAAGCGCTCAGCGCGCTTTGCTTAACATGGATATCGGTAAACGTTCCAGCCAGATTGCTTCGGCCAAGACGCCTGTCGAAGACTCCTGGAAATGACCATGACGGTTTTTAAATGGCTTCAGCTGAACAGCCAAATCTCGTTTCATACGAGGGATGGACGGCTTACCCTCCGTTGGCCATGGTCCAGATCTGGTGCGCTCCGGAGGTATCCTTGGTGATTTCTCCCAGGGATTCCAGGTAGCTGAGATGGGCTAAGGCCTCGCCGGTGGCAAACCATTTCTGGGCCAGGGGGAATTTTTCCCAGTCCCGGGTGTCCAGATCCCAGCTCATATGGGAGGCGATGTCAAAGGCGTGTCCAGGGTGGGCGCGGACAATATCGCGGACTTCTTCCAACCGTTTGTGATGATGGGATTTCAGTTCCTGGATCCGCTGGCGGGAATTTGTAAACAGGCGTCGGTGTCCGGGCAGGACCAGGGAGACATCCAGGGTGCCTAAGCGATCCAGGCTGTCAAAGTATTCAGCCAGGGGATTTCGCCCCGGTCGCCATTGGGAGATATTAGGGGTGATTTCCTCCAGGAGCATGTCTCCGGCCAGCAACAGCTCCTGGTCTGGTTGGTAAAAACAGAGATGACCTCTGGTATGGCCCGGGGTCAGCAGGCAGTGCAGCCCCATATCTGCGCACTCAATGATGTCATTCTCTCCCAATGCACGTATTTCGATATCTCCCTGCGGCCGGTACTTGAATCCGGGGTGGGTATCGATGGTTTTTTGCAGTTGATCCTCGGGTAGGCCGTTGAGGCGGGCGAAATAGAGGATGCCTTCCCAATCTGCCGGCTGGATGAGAACTTCCCCGTCCGCTTCGCTCATCCTGATGGTTGCTCCCTGGGCGTTTAAGGACGGAGCCAATCCGCTATGATCTGAATGCATATGAGTGATCAGGATGTCCGTGCCCTCAATGCTCACCCCCAGTTCGTGCAGTCCCTGCATCAAGGCCTGTCGGCAGGAATCCCGGTTGAGGCCGGTATCGATAAGGCAGGTGCGATCCCTGCCCCGCAGGACGTAGGCGTTTAAATACTTCAAGGGATTGTTGGGCATAGGCACGGTGATCCGAAAGATGTTTTCACGTATCCGTTCAATCATCTGAATTCCTTTGGGTCTGGTGTGTAGAGTTGGAAAAATCCTTTTTTTCCGGGTCCAGGGCCGCTCCCCGGACCAGAGCCCGGGGTCCGAATTTGGCAGTGATCAGGTCTGCGGTCCGATCCAGTTTCCGGTTGCGGTTGGCATTGTGCTCTGGAAACAAAGACAGCTGAGCCTGGCGGTACTCAAATTGGGAAACACTCACTCCGCATAAGCGAACTGATCGGGACAGACTGAGCCCATCCAGGAGAGAACAGGCAGTGCGGTAGATGGTCTGAGTGCAATCCGTGGGCCGGGTTAGGGTGGCGTTTCTGGTCACTGCTTGAAAATCGTTGAATTTGATCTTTAAGGTCACGGTCCGGCCCTGACAGCCTATCCGGCGCAGGGCCCGGCCCACTTCCTCGCTTTGATGCAAAAGCCAGGACTTGATTACATTGCGATCGGCCGTGTCCTGGGAGAAGGTATCTTCGGCTCCGCAAGATTTGGCCCGGCGGTGGGGAACTACAGGTGATTCATCCACCCCCTGGGCCAGGTAATATAAGGCCCGGCCTCTTTTCCCCCATTTGGCCTCCCAGAACTCTTGAGAATATCGACTGATGTGGCCGCAGAAGGAGATGCCCAGCTCTTGCAGTCTCTCCAGGGTCTTAGCTCCCACTCCGGGGAGTTTGGCTACCGGCAAAGCGGACATGAACTCCGGGACCGTCTGCTGGGAGATGCTGCGGAGACCGTTCGGCTTGTCCAAATCGGAGGCTATTTTGGCCAGGAACTTGTTTGGGGCCAGACCGATGGAGGCAGTCAGACCGTGGGCGATGAAAATGCGCTCCTTGATTTTTAGGGCCACATCCCGGGGCGGACCCAGGAGACGTTCACTCCCGGTCAGATCCATATAGGCCTCGTCAATGGAGGCCTTTTCCACCACCGGAGAGTAGTCGTGCAGAATGTGTATGATTTCCCGCGAGATTTGGGAATAGCGGCGGCGGTTTCCGGACAGGAATACGGCCCCCGGGCACAGGTGGCGGGCGGTGGCCATGGGCATGGCCGAGTGGATGCCGAAACGCCTGGCCTCGTAAGAAGCAGTGGACACCACGCCCCGGTCGGAGAGTCCCCCCACAACCACGGGTTTCCCCTGCAGCTCGGGGCGGTCGACCTGCTCCACAGAGGCGAAAAAGGCGTCCATGTCCAAGTGGAGTATGATGCGCGGGACAGTGTCCATGGCCTGTTAAGATACATGCTGATCAACAGGTGTGCAATAAGGAGAGCTGGATACGGCCTTGCCGGAGGCTTATGTTCTGTTGAGTCGGGTCAGCCTTGGGATAAGAAAGGTGTCATTAAACCACTTCACGAACCGGTCAGGGTGCTCGGAGCTCCCGATGGGGTACTGCCACATATACCTAGCACAGCTCGTCGATACTGATGGGCCGACCACATTTGGGGCACATCTTCAGCTTTTTCATCCTGTCCGTAGGACCGTACAAGTGAAAGATGCCCCGGGTGGTGAAGATATAAGCCACATACACCTTATGTCCGCATATACAATACCGCTCCTGCATGTCATTCTCCTTGGTGTTTCAATTTACATTTGTAAACTCAGGAGCCAAAAAAATATCAATATTCCCGGCTGCTCCACAGGACCCGCCCGATGACCCGCAGTGTATCCAGCTCGTCGCCCTGCAGGGTAATGGGGGCGAACTTGCGGTTGGTGCTCAAGAGGACGACCACCTCGTGCGAACACTGGATCCTCTTGACCTGGATGGTGTCCTCCAGACCCACCAGGTACACAGCCTGACTGGCAAGGATGGTTTGGGACGTATCCACCAGGATATGGTCCCCGTCTTCCAGTTCCGGGGACATGCTCTCTCCAACGACCTCCAGGACGATCATTTTTTCCGGATTGCCTTTGCGCTGAATCCAGGTCTGTTCAAAGGGGATTTCGTCCACCACGTTGTCCTGGACTTCGAAGGACCCGGCCCCGGCGCAGGCTCTGGCCGAGACCTGGGGTACAAAACAAGTCCGGGGATGATGAGACGAAGAGACAGGGCCTTCTCCAGTCTCCAGCCAGAGAGGACTGATCTGGAAAATGGAGGCGATCTTCAGGCTCCAGCTCTTGGGTACACCCCGCCTTTTGGCCAGGGTGATGGCCGGGGCGCCGATGCCCAGGATCCGGGCCAGCTCCTTTTGGGACCGGATCTGCGTGGCCTGGCGGACGCGCTGGAAGAAGGTCTCGAAAGTCATAACATGAGATTTACATATGTAAATTGTGGTGTCAACCCCTCTGCATAAGGACGCCAACCCTAAGAATCTTTTGCATCCCTGAAATCCATGGTATAATGAGTTTTGGACAGTTTCAAAAGCACTTGTTGCCCTCACATCATATGAAGGAGCATTGCCAATGGCTTTGAGCGAATCCCGGGATGTGTTCAGTGTCGATGAGGTGGTTCATCTGCAAAACAAATGGGGGTCTCGTATAGTGGACATTGGAAAGATATATCGGGCGAACGGTGATTATCGAAGAGCAGCCCAGGAAATGATTACCGAGATGTATGCCTATGAAGAAGGCGGAGTCCTTTTTAAGCCGACCAAGGCAGTCCATGTGCAGTTCCGGGATACACAGGAGCAGGCCCTTTCTTACTTTGTGGGCGGCTGCATCCCTGAGGACCATGGTTTTGCTCTCCAGCCCTGGTCGCATGTCCGCTTTGACAATCACAGGATCATGATTGAGGGCGGGTTGGCATTTGTGATGGGCAATTACTCCTTCACTGATGCCAATTC
>CAZUER010000190.1:0-5030 GCA_964619345.1 uncultured Desulfohalobiaceae bacterium | reverse complement strand
GAAACCCGGATACGAATCTGCACATCACCAATCCGGTCCGTCACAACACCGTCCTTCCTAACGAGGTCTTCCAGGAGGTAGGCCTTGCTGTCCGAACCTATTTCAATCCCCAGAACCCGGTCCTTGGGTGAGAGATCCCGCCTGACCTCCCCGACAGGAAACCAGATTGTGCCCACCCTATAGTACCCTTCATAGGGATCCCGAGCATAATCCCGGTCATACCCGGTATTGTCGGAAAGGACCGTTGTCCGCGGGTGCAGCTGGATCCATTTATTCCAGGACACCCGGGACGAAGGGATCTGGCCAAGCCGAATCCCTGCCAGAGGGCCGGCAATGGCCTGGGACTTGAGCTGGGACCACAGGCTCTCGGTTCCGTGATCATAGAGCAGAACGTTGCTCTTGTACAAGCGGCCGGAGATGCCAAAAGTCCGGGTCGTGCCGTCCACCTTTCGGGAGTAGACCACTCCCGTCTGGGTCAGAGGTCAGAAAGTGACTACGATGGGTTCTCCTCCAAGGACGTCGTTCACAGCCTCGTGCCAGTTCAGGATTTTTATGGGGTAGGCCCTGGAGGCACCATTGACGCTCACGCCGATAACCTGATCCGAATCCTCCAGGTAGGAGGCTTTTTCCCCTGGTATGGATCGAGGGTCAAGGAGGGCTGGAATCCCATCCTTGGGAGGCCCTCCTGAAAGGATGTCCTTTTTGGGAACAGTGGAATTCTCGAGGTTGAACCCTGAAAGCAAAAGAACGGCGGTGACCAGCAGAATCGTTTGAACGGGCTTCATAGTGATGTTCTCCTTAAAAAATCATGTTTTTAGTTTTAGTATGTCGTTGCTTCACTGGAAAACTGACACCCACAAATGCTCGGGGTGAGTAGATTTTCAAAGGGGGCGAAGCACCACGCCAGCCTTCAATAACCGCTGAGGAAGGCTGTGAGTTCTGCGGGCGAAAGGTCGTGCTTCGAGAGTAATGTGCTGATCTTGAGTACTGGTGGACTATTAATCAGAAAGAATCTGTAAGAATTAAGCCTCATCAACGACTGACCATAGAAGCTGGAGCGTCTACATACTGAACAGTATCTAGCCTGAACCAGTTAGGCTCGTTAACAACTTCGCTGCAGAAGATTGAGCTATTGAAATTGCAGCAGAATTTATCCTAAAAACTCAAAAGAAGGAGACGGTTATGCGAAAGGAAGAGATTTTACGGCAGTCATCAATGCCGGCTGCCAGCCCCAGCTATCCTCGGGGTCCTTATCGATTTCTGGACCGCGAGTACCTGATCGTCCAATATGAGTCCGATCCAAATGCCATTGCTGAAACAATACCGGAGCCGCTCGAGCCTGACGGCAGTAATTCGGTCATGTATGAGTTTATCAAGATGCCCGACAGTGCAGGCTTCGGCAGCTATGAAGAAAGCGGCATGCTGATACCCGCCCGATTCCGGGGTGAAAGCGTCAATTTTGTTGCTCAGATGTATCTGGACTGCCATCCTGCCATCGTTGGAGGAAGAGAGATATGGGGATTTCCCAAAAAGCTCGGCAATCCGAAGCTCTCCATTCAGCATGACACGTTGACCGGAAAGCTTGAATATGCCGGGGTCACCGTGGCTGTGGCCACCATGGCCTACAAGCACGAGAATATTATTTGTCCGAACAAGGGGAAGGAACAGGATTGTGACTCTCGAGTGATTACTGATAAGTTGCAAAAGACGAATGTCAATTTGAAGATCATTCCAGATGTAGACGGCAGCTTACAGACCGCTCAGCTGGTCGCTTATAACATGGAAGATATACACATCAGATGGGCATGGGAAGGACCGGCCCGTCTCGCCCTCTTTCCTCACGTCAACGCCCCGGTGGCGGATCTACCCGTAAACAAGGTCAACAAAGGGATGCATCTTATTGGGGATATGACTCTTCCTTACGGTCGTGTGCTCTATGATTACTTGAAGGAATAATAGCAACAGCCAGAGGAGACGCAACATGATCACAGAAGAGCACACTCCCAACAACCTGAACAGGCCTGAGAGATGTACCATGTGCCACAAACTGTTTCTGATCTTTCTGCTTGTGGTTTTCAGCGGTTGCTCCATGGCCGCAAATGATCACAGCTTTGCTCAAACCAAGAATACGTCCCTAAACTCCATCTTCCGTCAAGTGAATCCTGCTGTGGTGGAGATCGGAGTGATCTTGGACCAAGCCCGGCAGGACAATTCCGATTCCGAGGGTGTCTTGGGATCGGGCGTGGTTGTTTCCAAAGATGGCCTTGTTTTGACTTCGTCCCATGTTGTCGACTCAGCCGATACCATCGTGGTTCGTTTCCTGGACGACACAACATCCAAAGCTTCGATTGTCTCCTCAGCAGCCCAGGCTGACGTGGCGTTGCTGCAGCTTGATAACGTACCCCCCGACCTGAGCCCTGCCATGCTGGGAGACTCTGACGCGGCAGAGGTTGGAGATCAGATCCTGATCATCGGCGCCCCGTACGGGATCAGGCACACCATGACCGTGGGTTACATCAGCGGTCGCAGGCAGTCTCAATCTCCTTGCCCCAGCATGACTCCGTTTGAGTTCCTGCAGACCGATGCAGCCATCAATCAGGGTAACTCCGGCGGTCCCATGCTGAACATGCAGGGGAGGGTCATCGGCATCGTCAGTCGCATTCTCTCTCGTTCCGGTGGGTCAGAGGGCCTTGGATTTGCTGTAGGCATCAATTCGGCCAGGAATCTTGTCTTAAATGAGGAATCAATCTGGATCGGCTTCGACGCCACCCTGATCAGCGGCAAACTGGCTCAGGCCCTGAATGTACCTCAGGAGGCCGGTTTGTTGGTTCAAAAAGTAGCCACGGACTCGCTGGCTGAAGAGATGGGGCTGGTGGCCGGCCGGATCCAGACCGAAATTGGAGGCCGAAAATGGCTCCTCGGCGGAGATATCATCCTTGACATACAAGGCACCAGGATACGGCCGTCGATTAAGAGCTTCTGCGCCCTGAACGACATTGTCGGGGGCTTTACTTCCAGCAGTCACATCGAGATGACGGTTCTGCGCAACGGCCAAAAACTCCGTCTGTCCACCCAGCCTTGAGGCAGGAGCCGGGGCTGCGGCTCCTTTTGGCTGCAAACCATGACTAGTCCAATTTCAGGCCCAAGGAGGCGAATATGGAGAACATCAATGCCCTGGCCGGGGACATCGGCGGGCCCAAAAAAACCAACCACACATCGATCCTGCTCAGCTATGCGCTGAGCGGTGTTCAGCCGCAGAGGCCTTGTGCAGCAAGGCCTGAATCAAGAGCGGCTGAAGAATCAAGCTGGCAGTGATGACTACAAAGGCCAGACATTGAAACTCCCCTTTGTAGGGGAAGCTTTCTGGGAGGGTAAGAATCAGGGCTGCCGAGACCGGTCCGCGCAGGCCGCTGAGCATGATAGTGGTTTGCCAGAAAAGGGACAGCTTGATCCGAAAAATCCGCAAAATTCCGAATCCTCCATACACAATGACCATCCGGGAGAGAAAAAGCAGGACGACAGCGGCCATCATGGACCACAGGGTAACCACAAACTCATGAGTGCCCACAGCCACTCCGAGCATGAAGAACAAAAAACCGGTCAGGGTCTGAGCGATATAATCCCAAAAAGACCCCATGATCATGACCTTGTCAGTGGTTTGCTTATCCGGAGCAGCACTCTGCCAGGAATGAGCATACATCAGGGCAGCCATGAGTACGCAAATAACCCCGGAAACCCTGAGGAACTCTTCAGCCAGAATAAACGATCCATAGGCCAAAATGATGGACATGCTGGTAGTGAAGAAGATGTGGTGCTCGTGCCAGATGCGCAGAATTTCAGCTCCAAGCCGGCCCAGGAGCAACCCAATAGGTATGGCCGCTAAAACCGCCCACCCAAGTTCACCCAGAGTGTGGAAAAGATTGAAGACCCCTCCTTCCAGGGCCAGGCCAGTAATAACGGAAAAGACAACCACCGTGGTTCCGTCATTGAACAGGGATTCACCTTCCACAATCAGATTCAGTCTTTCCGGCAAACCGAAACGCTGGAAAATGGAGACTACAGCCGCGGGATCCGAGGCCCCGATGGCCGCACCCAGGACCAGGCCGGACAGCAGGGGAATGTCCAGGATCCAGGACATGCTCCATCCAAAGAACACAGCAGTGAGCAGCACTCCGGGAAGAGCCAGATAAGAAATCTCCAAGGCATCACCCTTAAGAGCTGCCGGCCGGATCTTACGCCCGCTGGCAAAGATCAACAGGGGCAGGATACCAACCAGGATAACTCCTGGAGAGAATACGGCATACGGGGTGAGATCGAAAGCGGTGAATTTGGCCGTCAACCCAGCCCCTAATCCGATGATCAGGGTCCAGGCCTCGGCTGGAAGCCTGGAGCGCCTGCTGTAATGGGCTATCCCGGTCAGCAGCATCAGCAGTAGGCACCCAAAGGCGATCAAATGGGTGATGTCCTGGAGTTGTTCGTGCATGGGCGCGGTCTCTCCGGAATCACTTTAAACAGTTTTTTTCAGCTTGTATTGGTGGTAGTTGCGGCAGAAAGACTCATCCCCCCGGACATAGGCCTCATAGCTCTTGGTGATGATTTCAAAAGCTTCTGTGCACGAGGAGGCCGAATAGACCAGGTCCAGGTCCTGGGAATCGATGTAGCCGCCCTTTAAGAGGCCGTCCCCAACCCATGTGAGCAAATCGGACCACAGGTCCCCAAGCAGGATGATGGGCTTGGATTGGATGTGTCTGACTTGGGCCAGCTGCCATGTATAGAACAGCTCCAGGACCGTCCCTATACCCCCGGGGGCCACCACAAAGGCATTGGACAGGACTATGAAATGGTCCAGGCGTTCCGAAAAATGGTCAAACTCGGCCTTGATGTCCAGGTGGGCGGCATCAGTCTGTTCCATGGGCAGCCATATATTCAGACCAATGGAGTGCTGTCGGCCGTTCTGCTTGGCCTGATTGTACCCGCGGCTGGCAGCATCCATAAGCCCCGGGCCACCGCCGGTCACCAGGTCCATCCCG
>CAZUER010000189.1:0-5127 GCA_964619345.1 uncultured Desulfohalobiaceae bacterium | reverse complement strand
CGTTCCACTCCCGCACCCCCCGGTGACCAGCATCCCAAACCCGAAGATGAAGCCACCCACCAGGCCACCCAGGCCGAAGTTGGGGGTTACATAGACCCCTTCCATCCGCAACCCAACCCATTTCAAGGTGGCAAACCCCACCATGCTGATCAGGATACTGACTATGACTGCCCGGGTCACCTCTCCGTCGCCAGTCATGAATGGCTCCCGGAAGCAGCGGGCAAAACAGAGTCTGGAACGATGGAGAATGAAGCCGAAACCAAAACCGCAGAGCAAAAGCCCGCCCACAAAGACATATCCGTAAAAGCTATAAACCTCAGAAGCCACAAAGGCCAGGATGATAATTGCCGCCCCAATCCAGGGCTGGATTTTCTTCCAGTCCAGCCCGGATTTCCTGGCATCCGTGATCTTGCTTCTCGGACCTCCGAAAGTGACATTTTCCATTTCCCAATACAGATATTTCAAACCGACCACTGCACCGAGTATAAGGCCGATCATCATCACAAATCCGCTCAAAGACAGGGCGCTGATGGAGGTAAAGAAACCTCCCACATTGCAGCCTCCGGCCAGGGCAGCGCCGGTGCCCAGAAAAATGCCTCCGACCACCCCCTTGATCCCTTCCAGCAAGGGTGGGATGCGAATGGCAAACTGTTTGGACATCAGGGCGGCGGCCAGGGCACCGAGCATCAGGCCCAAGGTAAGGATGGAATTGGTGGACACCAGTGCCGAATAGGGACGTTCTCCGTAAATCCCCAGGCTGTAAAAAAACCAATCAGCCCAATTGCGCAAACCGCCCACCACGCCCCAGGGCCTGGACCAGGCAAAAGTAATGACCGAGAGGATCCCGACCAATACACCGCCGGTCAGCATGGACCAGGGCTGGATAAAGACCCGGTTCCAGCCCTGGGCGACAACATTCAAGAAGATATTGGAGTCCTTGCTCATCCCATTTCTCCCCTTTGAGGGTCATGTGCTCTCGATAGTCAATAGTTCTTGTCTCAAAGACTTTGGCCCAAATCCTCAGCAACCTTCGTCTTCTTTGGAAAACAGTCCCGTGCTCTGTGTTCCCGGTTCAGTGACCGGAACATCCGGGGCACCGATGCATCCCGGGTCATTCTCTGCCCTTTCGGCCAAGGCATAGACAACGGACATATCATAGGAGCGCCAGGCCAACTGGGAAGTAGGATCTGCCAGGATAGCCTTCCAGAACAGCCTCTTGGCTTCCTGGTACTTTCTGCGTTCAAAGGCCGTCTGGCCGTGGCGGATCAATCTGGCGCACAGGGCGGAATCCGGGGTGGAAACCTCGATATCGGTTTCAGCCAAGGCATCGATATCTGCGGTATCTGCGGACAGCTCCACTGTTGTGCCCAGATAAACCTTCTTGCCCACAATATCGATGGTGTTGTTTAAAAATCTGGCCTTATACCCTTCCTTCTTGAGCATATTATAGGCCATTTCCGCCCGCATGCCGGTTGAACAGTGGGCTATGATCTCCTTGTCCCGGGGCAATTCGTTCATCCGCAGCTGCAGCTCATCCAAGGGAATCTGCTCTGCACTGGGCAGGCTTCCGGCCGCTACCTCGCTTGGAGTTCGAACATCGAGGATGACCTTATCCTCTGGCCGGTTCTCGATAATCATGGCGAACTCCTGGTTGGAGATCTCGCCGGGTAAAGGTTTGGGTTGGTAGACAATGTCTTTTTCCGGCTGGCCCTTTTCCACCTCTTCACCAGCGGCCACCCATCCCTGAAAGCCCTGGTCCAGGACTGAAACATTCTTATAGCCCCAAGAGCGGATAGTCTGAACCGAAGACTGAAGCCGGCTGCGATCTGTGTTTTGAGAATAGAGGATGATCGGGGCCTGGCGATCCAAGGGGAACCGGTCTTTGTGGGCGGCAATTTCCTGCAAAGGCAGGGATACCGCGTCCGGGATGTGGCCCAGAGTGGCTTTTTCAAATCCCCGGGTATCGATAAGCACATAGTTGCCTTTCCTTTTCTGTAAAAAGGTCCTGGTGGTCAGCAGAATGTTCCCGCTTTTCTTCCAGACCGGCGCCCCGTCATGGTAGACCTTGACCCGGGAATACCCCCACTGCTCAGCCATCTGGGAGGCCATGGGGCTTAAAGTACAGTGTTGTCCGCCGCAGTAGAAAATGAGCAGGGTGTCTTTATCTTCAGGGAATTGGGACTTTCTGGTATGCATGACGGTAAAGGGAATGGACTTGGCGGTTGGGATGTGCCCTTCATGAAAACGCATGGCCGGTCTGGAATCAACCAGCATGTAAGTCTGTTGACCTTCTCCGGCAATCAGTTCTTCGATTTCCTGGGTGGAGGCCAACTTGTCCTCCGGAATCTTGATGGGAGGCATGGTCCAAAGCGCATCAGCCCACAAATCTTGTTTGCCCGGTCGAAGTTTGATCTTTATGGGGATCTTGGGCGACAATTCATCAGCGATGTTTAAAGTTGTGTCCACATCGTATTTGACCATGAAGTTGTCCGAGCCGACCTTGACCTGAATGGTTTTGGCCTTTTGAGACCTCTTGATGAAGGTTCCGGCCACGATGTCCTGCTCCTGGCTGTAATCGCCGTGGCAGCGAATGCATTGTTGAGCCACCATTTCCTGCTCCGGGCCTTCCGATCCGATGGCCATCAGGCAAGTAAAGACGATGCAGCTGATGACCAATGGGATAATAATCTTTTTTGGCTGAGTCATTCCCGGTACCTCCTGAGTGTGTCTGCTGAATGCTTGACCTGGAAGCTAGCAAGAACAGGACCAGATCATGTCTGAATATATTTTCTTTGAATTCAAGGGGCTTGGTAGATAATCTTCATCTGTTTTTTGCGGACGCAGCATGTATTCTTGGTGATTCTATTGAACATATGTTTACATAACTGTTCATATGCCCTCAGAGTCGACGCAAACATTCAACTGAGGCGCCCTAAACCGACAGTTTCTCCCATTTGAGTATCTGGGCCACGAGCATGCCGGTGATGAATCCAGCGGCCAGATTGGAGGCCAGGGTGATGCCCAGGATGAGGGTGGCCACGAAAAAGTCCTTGCGGGTATCCAGATCCATGATTGTCAGGGTCAGCTGGGAGCCGGCGAATACGAGAAGGACGCCCAGGATGGCCATGGGCAGGAGATGGAACACACTGATAACGTTGCTACCCAGAATCAAAGCCAGAAGGGTAAAGATGAGTCCGATCATTATGTTGGATCCGGCGGTTCGAGCCCCGAACCGGTAATGGGCCGCCAGACCGCCGGCCCCATGGCACAGAGGCATCCCCCCCAGAGAAAAGCTGAAAAAATTGGCCAGGGCCATACTGATGCAAGCCTTGCGGTTGGTCACTTTTTCCGATCGCTCCCCGAAATACTGCTTGGACAGGTCGGTATAGGCCAAAACTGCATTGCCCAGAGTCATGGGCAGCTGAGGCAGGACCAGGGCAAACAGGGCAAATGTGAAATCCACACTTCCCGGAAAACCCAGGGGCAAAATTCCCGGGATATGAACTCCCCAGCTGCCGCTGTCCACATCCAATCTGGCTCCCAGAATAAGGCCGGCCAAAAGACCGCCTATAATGACCATCAAACCGGCCGGATACCTTTTGTTATCCAATAAAAGCAGGGTGGCTATTCCGGCTACTCCCCCAATGATGAGGCTGATGGGCAGGGGACCGATGGATTGCAGGGTCAGATAAGGTTCCACAGCATTTTGCAGGGTTTGAAACTGGGAGGCCCCGATAATGAACTTGATCCCTCCGGACATGAGCAGGGCCCCGGTGGACAGCTGCACCCCGCGAATGACCGATTTGGGGGTCACCTTACGGATGAGATCAATGGCCCCAGTGGCTCCGATGACCAAAAGGAAAACACCCATGAGCAGGGAGGAGGCCAGAATCTGATCAGCGCTTAAAGAAGTGGCGATGGCATAGGCCCCGATGACCTTCATGGGCTGGACCGGGACTGTGATCCCGAAATATATCCCGGATACAATGTAAAAGATCCCAATACTGAAAAAAAGGCCCAAGGGGTCAAGACCGTTGACCAGAACCATGGCTATGGCTATGGGCAAAAGCGTTCCCAAGTCACCCAGGGATCCGGCCAGTTCCAGCCGGTTGAAGTGGAAGCGTTTGTTCATACATACATCCTTTTGGGAATTCCGGTACCCCCACAACACGTTTCATCCTTGATCAAACTTGGGGCCGCTGCCAGAGGCGACGCTGACGGTTGACATTTCCACCATGTAGTGTATTGTAGTGAAAAAGGAGGTGATTTTCATGCGAACCGTTCTCTCTGTGAGCCTGCCGGAAAAATTGGCAAAGGAACTCAACGACTTTGCAGGAGAAATGGGTCGGAATAAGAGCGACATCCTCAGGGATTCCTTAGGGCTATACTTATGGGAAATAAAACTGCGCAAAGCACAGACGCTCTTCTACTCCAAAGCCAAGGCAGCTGGCATCGTCACTGAAGATGACATGTTGAGAAAAATCTCTTGAGAGTGATCCTGGACACAAATGTGCTCTTGTCCGCCTTTCTCATCGAAGGCATGTGCTCCCGTATTTTGAGAAGAGCACGGCGCAAGCATATCTCATTCATTCTCTGCGAATCCGTGCTCGATGAAACAAAGAGACATCTCAAAAACAAATTTGCCCTGGCTGACAATGATATCACCTTTTTTGTGTCCATTCTCACTGAAGCAGCTGATGAAGTTCATATTCTATCTCATTTGCTTTCCGGTGTCTGTCGCGATCCTGATGACGATCTTATTCTCGCGTGTGCGGTTGAGACGGGCTGCGACTTTATCGTGACCGGCGACAAGGACCTGCTGGTCCTCAAAAAATTTCAAGACACAATTATCATCTCTCCCCGGGATTTTGAAATGTCTTTCAGTGATTGATTCTTTAAGATATTTTTTTCCGTGTGTTCCGCGGTTAAGTATTTATCCGTGAGTTTCTCCCTCGATCAAACTGGGCGTCTGCGGCCAGCGACAAAGCTGACTTTATTCACTTGGATGGCTGTCAGTATCTTTGGCCAGGATTTTCATTTCTCCTGTATTTCCTCGTCTTCCCCCTGTTTTGAGTTCAGCATACGCAGGTTGGCCGGGGGCGCGGTGCCGTCCTTGTCCTGTCCGAA
>CAZUER010000188.1:0-5131 GCA_964619345.1 uncultured Desulfohalobiaceae bacterium | reverse complement strand
GCTGCACAGAGCCGTCCGGTTCATAGGTGCGGCATAAACTCTTGCCCTCAGCCAGCTCCAGGAGAGGAAAGACATCCGATTCCACGGCCAGGCGGCTGACTTTGAGGGCGTCCTGGGAGTCGATCTTCCAACCGGGTGGGCAGACGGATAAGAGATGCACAAAACGGAATCCCCTGGCCTGCTTGGCCTTGTCCATCTTGGCGTAGAAATCCTCCGGATAGGCCACGCAGGCCGTAGCCACATAGGCCGGGGCGTGGGCCAGGACTATGGAGAGAATATCCTTTTTCTGGAACTCGAACTCCTTGCCCCCGGGAGAGGTACTGGTCCAGGCCCCGCAAGGAGTGGCTGAGGACTGCTGAATCCCGGTATTCATATAGGCCTCGTTGTCGTAACAGACATAGAGGAAATCCTCCTGTCGATCGGCGGCCCCGGACAGGGCTTGCAAGCCGATATCAAAGGTTCCCCCATCCCCGGCCCAGACCATGACCGTGCTCTCGGTCCGTTTTTTGGCTATCTGGGCCCGGCGCACCCCGGAAGCACAGGCCGCGGCCGTGGCAAAAGGCACGTGGAGCAGGGGCACGGACAGGGCGGTAGTGGGGAAGATCCCGGCGATGATGGACCAGCAGCAGGCCGGGATGACCACAATGGTTGACTCGCCCAGGGCTTTCAAAGCATGACGCATGGACAGGGAGGCCCCGCAGCCCGGGCAGGCCATATGCCCCCGGTTCATGTATTCGGCTGTGGTCACGTTCCAGAGCATGGCAGATCCTTGCTGGTTATGTTCAGACTAGAACCAGTTACTGTCCACAGGGGACAGGTCTTCTTGTTTGTCCACAATATCTTCGATGGTTTCCGGAAAGACCTCCTTGCCTCCCAGGCTGAGGATGAGGTCCACGACCAGGGGTTTGTGAGGCAAGTGGTAAAGGGTTGAACGTACTTCCTGGGTCAAGGTCCCTCCGGCCCCGAAAGAAACCGCCCGATTGAGGACGATGACCCTGGGGCAGCTGCCCACGGCCTCCACCAGCTCAGCCTGGGGGAAGGGGCGGATCAGGCTGAGCTTGATCAAGCCGATTTTGTGCCCCTCCCGGCGCATGGAGGCCAGGGCTTCTCGCACAGTACCGGTGAGCGCTCCGCTGATTACCAGGATGATCTCTGCATCTTCAGTCTGCACGCACTCCAGGGGGGAATACTTTCTGCCCACATGCCGAGCCAGGAGTTCACTGCCCTGGGTCAGGGTCCTGGGTACGGTGCGCATGGTCTTGGCCAGGGATTTTCGCAAGTGATAGAAGTTGTCCGGGGTGGCTGCCGCCCCGAAGCTGTGCGGATTGTCCGGATCCAGAAAATAGGGTGGATCGTAGGCAGGAAGAAAGGCATCCACATCGGCCTGGGCAGGTAGACTGAGCTGCTCCATGGTGTGGGAGAGGATGAAGCCGTCGATATTGACCATGACCGGGAGCATGATTTTTTCCGTCAGCCAGGTGGCCAGGATGATGTTGTCCAGGGCTTCCTGGGCCGTCTCGCAATATATCTGGACCCAGCCGGTGTCCCGCTGGGACAGGGAATCGCTCTGGTCGGCCCAGATATTCCAGGGAGCGCCCAGGGCCCGGTTGGCATTGACCATGACCATAGGAAACCTGGAACCGGCCACCCAATGCAGCATCTCGTGCATGAGGGCCAGGCCGTGGGAGCTGGTAGCGGTAAAGGCCCGGCAACCGGAAGCCGCAGCCCCGTAGCAAGCGGCAATGGCCGACATCTCGGATTCTACTTTCACGTACTGGCTGTCCAGCTCTCCGGAATCGACCATGGTGGACAGGGTCTCCACAATGTGGGTCTGGGGAGTGATAGGATACGCGGCAATCACGTCCGGCCGGCACAGTTTGACCCCATGGGCCACGGCATCGCTGCCCAAAAGCATTTCCCGGGTGGATCGGTCTAGGGTTTGTGTTGGCATTAGACATCCTCCTCCATCTCGATCACTCCCCGCGGACAGACCGCGGAGCATAATCCGCATCCCTTGCAGTGCTCCGGGTCCATATGCACCTGGGGCTCATGGTCCGGATCCAGACTGATGGCCACATCCGGGCAGAAGAACCAGCAGATCCCGCATCCAGTGCAACGGCCGCATTGCAGGCATCTGGAGGCAGCCTGCTTTGCCTCCTGATCGCTGAGTCCGGAATGGATCTCGGTGAAACCTGATGTACGGCTAGTTATGTCTGTTTGATCCGGAACCAGAGGCGATTCTTTGGGTACGTAATCAAGGCGGGGGGTGGCGTTGGAAACCGCAGGCGTCTGTGCATCGACGATACCTCCCAGTCCTTGGGCCATAGACGGATCCACGGATTGCAGGATCTCCTGAGCCGCCTTTCGGCCGCTGGCCATGGCCTGAACCACAGTAGCCGGTCCCAGAGAGAGGTCTCCGCCGCAAAAGACGCGTTCATGATCAGGCACCTGCATGTGGGCCGCCTGGCCGGCAGCGACCACCAGACGGTCTACATCCAGGCTTTTGTCCTCCACACCGGCCACAATACGTCCATCTTGGGCCTGGGCTTTTGCACAGACAATGCGCAGGCGGCCGCTTTCTTCTTCGGCCCGGCTGACCACAAGCCGTTCATGCAAGTTCACCCCTTCTTCCAGGGCCTGGTGCTTCTCCTCCGCATAGGCCGGCATTTCAGCAAAGGTGCGCCGGTAAATGATGTCCACTTTTTTCCCCAGCCGGATGAGGGATCTGGCCGCATCCACGGCTGCATTGCCTCCTCCGATGACGGCAAAGCTCTCGGCCTCGATTTTTTCTTCCCTGTTGACCCGTCGCAGAAGATCCAGGCCATCAACAATGAGCTTCGATTCCGGCAGATCGGGGGGCCGGATCGAAGACCACAGTCCAGGAGCACAGAAGAGATAATCGAATTCCTGGAGAAGAGAGGGGATATCGGTTTCCGGGACCGAGTGTTCCAGGTACAGACGGATATCCAGGGAAGCGGTCAGGTTGTGGATTTCTTGGGCCAGGATGTTTTTGGGCAGACGGTAGGCGGGAATCCCATAGCGGAGGAGTCCTCCGGGTTCTGGGTCCCGCTCAAAGATGCTGACCTGGATTCCGGCTGTAGCCAGGAAATAGGCGGCGCTTAAGCCAGCAGGCCCGCTGCCCACAACAGCCGCTTTTGCCGGCAGTTGGGCCTCCGGTTTGGTAAATGGCTTGTCCAGGCCAAAGTCCCCGACAAAACGCTCCACACAGCCGACCAGGACTTCCTGATCATGCCCGCCCCGCCTGCATTCCTGCTGGCAAAAATTGGGGCACACCCGGCCGGTGACCGCAGGGAGAGGATTATACAGGCGCAGGATAGCCAGGGCCTTGTCCAAGTCCTCATCGGCCACAGCCTGCATCAGGCCGGGAATATCGTTATGTAGAGGGCAGCCCTGCCGGCAGGGCGAGAGGCGCTGTTGCAGGACCGGGCGGAAGAATTTCCAACTCCCGGTCAGGTTGGTGTCTGTGGTGGTCAGGGAAATGGGTGCTTCCCGGAGATCTCCCGGAGCGACCACGCTTTCTTGGTTGACAGCTTCCATCTACGCCTCCTTAAAATTTTGCTCAGGCAAAATTTTATCTCCCTGGTATGAAAAGAAATATTCTATATTTTCCAAATGCAAATCTGTATATATAAGCGTATCATGCTCTGATCACAAATTCGGGGCTACCTCATAGGCTTTTTGCAAGGCCTTTTTGTTGCCCTCCAGGTTGCTGGGGATAAAATGGGGCAGGGCCTGAAGCAGACTATCGACGTGAATGAGGCCGCTGACCTTGGCAAAGGCACCCAGAATAGGGGCGTTGACCAGGGGCATGGTCCTGGATCCCAGACCGAACTCCAGGGCGATGGCGCTGACATTGACCGTTACCACCCGGCAGGACTCCTGCAAGTTCGGATACCGGGAGGGCGGCTTGTCACTGTTGATCAGCAGAATACCCTGGGGGTCGATCCCTGAGGTCACGTCCACGGTTTCGGCCAGTTTGGCGGACAAGACCAGGACATGGTTGGGGGAGACAACCTGGCTGCGCAAGGTTATGGGTTGATCCGAGACCCGAACAAAGGCGGCTACCGGAGCTCCGCGGCGTTCGGCCCCAAAAGTGGGAAAGGACTGGGCGTATCGGCCGGTGAGAAAGAAGGCATAGGAGAGGATTTGGGAGGCGATGACCGCCCCCTGTCCCCCGCGGCCGTGGATGCGAATTTCCAGCATGGCATGCCCCGTTGGACGTCAGCTTTGCCTCCAGCAAATCTGACATATTATTTGGGCCAAAGAGCCCAAAAACATTTTGCCACAAAACAATAAATATTTCAGCTCTGGGTGACGCAGAGCTGAAATATTTATTGGGAGACGGTAATCAAGGCCTTGGCCGGCTTGTCACCGACAGCCCGAAAGCCATGGAGCTGATCGGAATCAAAGTACAGGCTGTCGCCGGGATGTAAGACAATGGTTTCCTCTTCAGTGGAAAATTCCAGCTGTCCCTCCAGAACAAAGGCAAACTCTTCCCCTTCGTGGCTGAACTTGATCACATCTTCAGGGTCTTTGACCTCAAAGGTGACCAGAAAGGGTTCCATACTCTTAAATGGCTTATTGGCAGCCAGGGCCTCATAGGTATAGCCCAGCTTGGCTTTTCCCTGAACCTGACGTCTGGGGGAGATGACTCTCTCGTTGCTGCGGACCACGGCGGTTTTGACTTCCCGGACCTGGTCCTGAAAGAAGAAACTGATGTCCGTATCCAGGCTGTTGGCGATTTTGAGCAAAGTGGAAATGGGCGGAGAGACTTGTTCGTTTTCAATCTGAGAGATCAAGGGCTTGGACAGTCCGGTCTTCTCCGCCAGCTGCTGCAGGCTGAGTCCTTTATTGGATCGCATGTGGCGGATTTTCTCCCCCACCCCCAATTGCCCGAGATCTTTGCGAACCGATGTACCCATAACCGACCCCTTATTTCGATGACAGTTCACAGATAACTCATAACGAATAACAGGCCCGCCAGAGGCGGTACTGATCTCTGGTCTCTATATTCCATATACACCCAGGGCCGACAATTGACAAGGCGGCCGGCTACAGGGCAGATTTGTTCTAAGTAAATTTACGTACTTATTCTGGGATTTGAGTTTCT
>CAZUER010000187.1:0-5223 GCA_964619345.1 uncultured Desulfohalobiaceae bacterium | reverse complement strand
GGAACGATACAATGAAATGCTCCTCAACTTCATGGGCTTTTTGGGCAGGGAGCGCAATGTACCCTGGGCAGTGGCTGATCATTTTCGTCTCTTGCTGTCTGATTTTTTTGAGGCCCTAATTCCTGAGGGCAAGGTCCCCACTCAAGCCTTTCCCTTGACCAGGAATACAATGGACAAGGCCTTGAAAAAGCTGAGTAGCCCAGTCATTGGCCTCCATACGTCGACTTTTTTTGGAATCTTGAGCGCCTTGAACGCCCTGGCCGATTATTTGGTCATGACCGGCTCAATAGGTGAAGATATGGGGCGGGTTGTTCAGGGCTGGGCTCAGCACAGGTATGAAGAATTCTTTCATGCCAGTTCGGTTGCCGACCCACAGATCCTGGCCCTGAATAAGTATCCTTTGTAGTTTCGGTTTCATGAGCCAATGGACTGGGGTGCTTTGATTTTTCCGGATATGGGCCATCTGCGGAGGCGTTTTGTGCAGGACTGCGTGAGCTGGGCCTTTCTCTGGAGGGAATGCAGAGCAAGGGATTTTCTCTTTCAGGCCAGGAGGATTCCGAAATGAGGAGGTGGTGAAAAATTGGGTTCCTTGACGTCTTATCATTTGGGCCATATAGTAGGTTCCTAAAATAGGGTCAAAAACAGGACATTCTGAGAGGTACCTATGATTCAAGCCAAATTTAGCCTTCATGAATCGCATATGCAATTTATTCAACAATTCAAGCGCTATGGATTTAAGGATAAAAGCGACGTGGTACGGACTGCCCTTGATCGCTTGTGTTCAGAATTGGCCCAGCAGCGCTTGCGAGAGTCAGCTGCTTTATATGCCGAAGTCTATGAAGAGGACGATGAAACGAAAGAATGGACGAACGCAGCATTATCAGAGTGGCCAACATGAACACGTTAATGCGGGGGATGGTTATTGATGTAAATCTTGATCCTGCCAAGGGATCCGAAACGGGAAAGATTCGGCCCTGCGTGATTGTCACAAACAATACGTATAATGCGCGAGTCCCAGTTATTCAGGTAGTACCATTAACAGCATGGAGTGAGAGAAAAGCTGGCATTATCACGAATGTAGTCATTGCTCCATCCACGAATAACGGACTGAGCAAGAAATCTGTGGCGGATTGTCTGCAGACACGTCCCATTGATCACCGCGCTCGATTGGTCACAGTGCGAGGTGAGCTGGAAAACGAAATCATGGAGAAGTTTGACGATGCCTTGAGGTTTGTTTTCGACCTCGTTTAAGGTTATACACATCAACATAAAGGGTCATTTCATAGATTTTTCCTCAGAAGCAAACAGTTAATGTTTTTAACCAGTACCCAGATTATTCCGCCCCGATTGAATGTTTATACTGTGTGCTCGCACTTGCAGGGCAATTCATTCGAAAAGAAACTTAAACAGTTTCTGAGAGCCTGATTGATGACCTCCAAAACCTTCTACCAAAACCAGGCCCAGGCCTATTTTGACCAGACCTTTGGGGTAGATCCCTCTTCGTTTTTGCTCCCTCTGATCAAATATTTGCCCCCAAGTGCGCGTATTTTGGATGTTGGCTGCGGAGCAGGACGGGATATGCTGTGGATAGAAAACAGGGGATTCTCCTGTGTTGGCCTGGATTGTTCCCCGACTCTGGCTGAGCTGGCCAACCGGCATACAGGATTGCAGGTAATCCAAGCTGATTTTGAGAGCTTTGATTTTCAGGGAATGGATATGGACGTCCTGCTCTTGGTCGGGGCTCTGGTCCATGTGCCTCATGAGCGTCTTCAGTTCATATTTTCACGCATACAGGGCATTAAGACCCCAAGGACATGTGCTTCTGACTGTGAAGCAGCAGGGGCAGGGCAGGCAGACCAGGCCTGATGGACGGGTCTTTTATCTGTGGTCAAAAGATGATCTAATGCGAGTAGTTGAGGTTTGCAACTTGAACTGTATTGAGTATAAGGTGTACCGTGTTATTATTTGTCCCGCACCGGATTCACGATCTGAGAAGCAGGTATCAGGCCTGGATCTGCCTTCTGGCAGCAGTGGTCTGCCTTGGTCTGTGGACGGGATCGGCCTGGGCCTGGAAGGGAAGGGTCGTTGATGTTCCTGACGCTCGAACCGTAATTGTAGACCATGATGGAGAAAAGGAAACTGTGCACTTGTATGCCCTCAGGGTTCCGGATAAGGGTGAGCCGTTTGCCCAGGAGGCATATGAATTCGCAGCTGAGCTGCTTATGGATCGCATTGTTGAGGTCAAGCCTCAGAGCTCCAGAGGCAACAGAGCCCTGATTTATGTTCAAGATCAATCTGAAAGCGTCAATGAAAAGCTGCTGCGCCAGGGATGGGCTTGGGTTCAGGAGGCGTATTGCGAAAAAGCCGTGCTCTGCGGACAACTCAACGACGTTCAGGCTGAGGCCGAACGTTCCAAGCGAGGGATATGGGCCAAAATTCCGGAAGATATTCCTCCATGGAGATGGCTGCAAGACAAAAGGTAGCCGATCCCGGAGAAGTCCTTTTGGGGGAATATCTTTTGTTCCTTGGTCCGTGCTGCACTCAGCAGCGCGAGAAGTGAATTCAATTCATGCTCGTTTCCTGCGCGAGCCGCGCTTACAGCGCGACTACTCAGGGAACTCAATGTAAAGAATATTTCGCTCCCCTTATTAATTCCGCCTCCGGTCCTGCGGCCCGGAGGGAGCCTGGGGCTTCAACCAGCCCTGATTCCGGGAGGTGTTATCATGCCATCCAGAAGAAGCGTCCTGGGCATTATTGTCCGGACCTCGGTCTTTACGGCATCGTTCATCGGACTTGGGCTGGGCCGGGTGACCAGGGTCCTGGCCGCCAGCGGCAAACGGATCCTGAACAAAAACACCGATCCGGCCACTCTGATCTACGAGAAGCCTGAAAACCTGGATACCACCGATTTCCCTGTTATGCCTGTGGAGGACTTCGGGACCATGGGGGACACCGAGATCGATGTGGATCTGGGCTCCTGGAGGCTTGAGGTCGGAGGTGAGGTGGAGCGGCCGAGGACCTACACATACGCCGAGATCCTGAGCCTTCCGGCCGTGGAACGGGAGGTTCTTCTGATCTGCCCGGGGGTATTCGTCAATCATGGCCGCTGGAAAGGGGTGGCGGTCCGGGAGCTGATCAGGAGGTCGGAACCCAAGGCCAAAACCGGGCAGGTGGTTATCTATGGACGGACCCGGACCGGTGAACAGCGGGAGCGCTTTGGGTTTGCCGAGTTAGAAGGCCAGGGCCTCCTACTGGCCTATGCTGTGAACGGGAAGGATCTGCCCGTCAGGCATGGCCGTCCGCTTCGGCTGGTGGCCGGGGAGCACATGGGCTATCGATGGACCAAGTTCGTTACCAGAATTGAAGTCTCCGCCGATCCGGATTGATGCCGGGTGTGGGCTTTCATGCCTTTTGGTTGCCCGCATACCCTGTTTCCTGATGCCTCATCCAGCCATATAGAGCATTTTGACCCATTTTTTGACCCATTTGAAGGCGCCCAGAAAAAAGAGGAAGAAAAATGCACCTGAATCATGAGGAACGTATGCAAATACTCCTGAAACCGGCCAACGAACCAGAAGCGAACGCGATCAAATCCATCCTCAAGGAAAACGGCATCCATGCCGAAATACAGTCCTACCACGACACGGCTTACGACGGTATTTTCCAAACCCAGTACGGCTGGGGGGTGCTTCGTGTTCAGGAGAAGGACTTTGCAGAGGCGGAAAAAATTGTCGAAGAATGGCGTCGGGCTGCACCTGATGAACTCCCATGGGATGAAAGCCTGAAGGATGATTAAAGGGCCTGGTCCCCATTGCAGGATGCGAATGCAAAACGCCATGTGCACTCACACCGGTCTTCCTAATGGGGGCAAAAAGCTTTTTCCCTTTTTGCACGCTGCGCTGCTACTCAGCAGCGCAGGAAGGATTGTACACAAAGGGACAGGCTTATAATTGACAGCTTGCCTCTGCTCGTCTAGATGTATTTGGTATCACCAACCAGATATGTTTATGGAGGATGGATATGTCCAGAATAGCCAGGTTTGTCCGGAATGATCAGCCCACTGTGTATCATGTGGTCTCACGCTCGGCCCTGCCTGGGTTGCCGATCAAGGCCGGGGATAAGGATTATCTGCTAAACCTCATCCGGCGCTTGAGCAGTCTGTATGTGGTGGATGTGCTGGGGTTTGCCCTGATGGACAATCATTTTCATCTGGTGGCCCGGGTCTATCCGGAGTCCGATGTCTCAGACCGGGAACTGATTCAGCGTTATAAGGAGTATTATGGTCAGGATCAGGTCATCCCCGGGGAAATGCTGGATCATTACCGCCAACGCCTGACCAGTCTGGGCAGCTTTGTCAAAGACATCAAGCAGGGTTTTACCCGGTATTACAACAAGAAATACAACCGGCAGGGCTACTTCTGGGGCGGTCGGTTCAAGTCCTTGATCGTGCAGGACGGCCGGACCTTGGTCAATTTGTTGGCCTATGTGGATTTAAACCCTATCCGGGCCGGGATTGTGAAACGTCCGGAGGACTATCGGTGGTGCTCCCTGGGCTACCACGTGCAGAGCAGAAACAAGGGAGAGCTCTTGAGTGCGGACTTTGGGATGAAGGAGTGGCAGGAGTTCAAATCCAAGGAGATTGTACGCAAGTACAGAGAGTTTGTGTATGAAACCGGAGCAGTGGACGCCGGGAAGGGGGCGACCATTGATCAAAAGATCGTGGACAAGGAGCGCAGGCGCAAGTACAAAGTTCGGCGTGTGGACCGGTTCATGTACCGAACCCGCTATTTCACAGATGCCGGGATTATTGGATCCAGGGATTTTGTGAGCGAGGTTTTCGACCAAGTGAAATATCTGCTCGGGTCAAAGGACGAACGGAGGTTTACTCCGGTCGGCGGGGTGGAAGGTCTCTATTCAATGAAACGGTTGGGTGAAAAATATTGAAGAATGCCCACATCGAATCCCACTCCTGCTCTTTGCCGCCGGGAACAGGGATGAAGTGCTGGGTGCATGCCAGCAATCCGCAGCTGATGGTCTTGGCTATTTGGATGGGGAGCACTCACTCACCATCCATTCAGAGCTCATAGGCCGACTCCCCAAGGTTCTCCGGGTCTTTGCCGGGAGCGCAGCCCAGCTGCTTTGTCCGTCATTCCCGCGCAGGCGGGAATCCAGAGCAGACATAATGGCTTTGCACTAGATTGCCCGGCGAGTCTGATCCAGGTG
>CAZUER010000186.1:0-5225 GCA_964619345.1 uncultured Desulfohalobiaceae bacterium | reverse complement strand
AAGACAGTCGGCAAGGAGGGGAATTCAGAGGCAAAATCCCTCCCTGCGGCCTGGAAGGCAGGCGGCCGGGAGGGGAATCTGAGGAAAAAAGGCTACGTAGCCATAACTGGACAGTGTACAAATGACGCGGTGCGAGTAATATGTAAATTTATTCGACATGTTGACATGTCAAGGGGCTTTTTCCACGAGGCGCTTTTATATCTCTATGAGCGAAGATGTTGTCCAATGAATACAAGTGGAGGACAACTTCCCAAGCTGAGGGGACAAAGCTGATCGTGGAAAGAGCCCTTTTTTGTGTGCCAAATTATGATTTCTCTCGGTAAGACTGAGTGAAAAGTTCAAAACGTATCCTGCCGGAGTCTGGTCATGAAAAAGAAGATTTTACTTGTCAATCCAGAAAACTTTTCACTTAGTTATGGGGATGTTCGATTTGTTCGTTTCTTGACAAAAAAATCCGGGGGCATATTGAATGCAACCCTACCCACCATCGCTGCCTTGACACCAGACGAATTCGAGGTGGATGTAGTTGATGAAAAGCTTGAGTCAATTAATTTTGCCGAAAAATACGATATAGTTGGTATCTCTGCAATTGTGACGCAGTTTGGAAGGGCCATCGAAATCGCTAAAGAATTTTCAAAACGTGGCAGTCTGGTAGTATGCGGTGGATCGTCGGTTTCTTTAAGTCCAGAAAGGTGGCGACCCTATGCAGATGTCCTCATTATTGGCGAAGCCGAGCGTATCTGGCCTCAATTTCTTGCAGACTATCTTTCTGGTCATCATAAAAAGGAGTATCACGAAACGGAGCGATTCGATCTGGCCGTCAGCCCTGTACCCGATTATTCACACATCCCAAAGCATATACTGAATCAATACACCATGGGTATAGTCCAGACGAGTCGTGGATGCCCCTATAACTGTGAATTCTGCGATGTAATCAATTATGTCGGCAGAAAAATGCGCTACAAATCAATCGATACTGTGATGGCTGAAATTGAACAGCTCAAGAGTTTTGGAATTCCTTTTATCTTTTTAGCCGATGATAATTTTTCTGCCGGGCGTGAAAAAGCAACAAAAATATTACAGGCTATTCAAAAATGGAATAGAGCTCAAAAAGAACCAATCACTTTTAGCACCCAGCTTTCTATCGATACTGCAAGAGATAAAAATTTTTTAAAACTTGCGGCAGAATCAGGTTTGCTTCGAGTGGTTGTCGGAATTGAAAGCCCTAACGTTGAAAGCCTCAAAGAAGCAAGGAAATATCATAATCTTCAAAATGATATGATTGAAGACCTAAAAGCATTCCACGAACATGGAATTATGGTTTTGGGTACCACAATCGTTGGATTTGACCATGATGATTTGAATATCTTCCAGCAACATCTTGACTTTCATAAACATACTGGCATTCCAAATATTCAAGTGTATCCACTCCAGGCTCCAGACGGATCAGCTTTACGGGAACGGATGATACAAGAGGGCCGCTATCGTGATTGGCAAACACAACCTAATGAAATCACTAAAAAAAGAAATAATTTTAGCATGTTTACAATTGTTCCCCAAAATATGACCACTGAGCAACTGCGACAAGGGACACTGTGGCTTCTAAAAAAACTCTACGAAAATGATAACTTTTTTGAACGGTATAAAACGTTTTTTGATCATTTTGAAGCTTCTCAGGTAAAATCTGAAATCCGATTTCTGAAAAAATCATTAAACATGCACAAGAGCTTAGTATTACTGAAGTTTATCAAGTACTTCATACTGAAAGCGACTCGGGAAGAACGAATTGCAATTTTACGATTCTTTCGATATGCAGGGAAGTCGACACATCCTGAAAAGCTGATCATACCAGTATTTTCTTTTATAATGCTTAAAAATACGCAAGAAATGTTAAAAATTTTAGATCCGAATATCGATAACATCACTTATCCACAGAGATCTGTAAATGGGCAGAGTGACACCAATAAGTTTTAGAAGGCTCGAATATGTTCGCCCCCCAACCACATGATTGGCCGGTGCTGCCAGCCAAGCCCTTGAGTATGGTATTGGGTCTCAAAATACAAAAGCCGGGGTGGAATGCCCCGGCTTTTGTACCGTGTCAGGTGGCGTCTAAACTTTCTTACCAGCTGTAGTCCAGGCTGAGGGCCACGCGGGTGATGTCCTCATAGTCCGTTCCCCAGACATCTTCATCCATGTCCAGAGCGATGTAGCCGGCTTCGGCCACTGCCCGCAGGTTCTCATAAAGGTAGTACTGCAGTTCAGCATCTAACTCAACGGCGCTGTCTTTCTTAGTCAGCTGGTTGTTATAGGGATTTCCATAAATATCTGACATTTCTTTGTCATTGGTCCCTTCGTAGTAGGCGATCTGGGCCATGGCACTGATCTTGTCCGAGAAGCTGATGTCCCGCAGGGCAAAGCCAACGCTCCACATTCCGGCCCCGTGGTAGCCGAACTGACCGTCGACAACAGTACCACCCACGCAGCATCCGGCATAGCCAAGAGCAGTGGGAGCAAAGCTTTCTGTAAAGTAGACCGGCATCCGGCCACCTTCCGGGTTATCAACATAAACTACTTCTCCATCCTCATCATAACCTTTGATAATGTCATCAGCATCGTCGCCGGAGCCGTAGAATCCGTACAGCTGCGGGGTCATTCTGTCCATCTTGAATTCAGCGATCAGGTCGGCAAACCAGCCCGAAGTTTCGGCATCGTCACCTTCCATTTGGCCGTAGTTGAAGTCATATTTCAGGACAAAAGGGTCAGCCCGGCTGATATCGCCGCTTACGCCGGCCCACCAGGCATCGACATCATCACCAAAAGGGGCTGTGCCAGTGCCAGCAAATCCTAAACTGGTAGCGCCTCGATATCCAACTGAGAATTTGTCGGTAGTGCTTGTTACGTTGTCATAGACCTTTACATAATCGCCTGCTGGCCCAACAATTGTATCCACAACTTCTTCTTGTGTTGTTGTGGTCGCCCCATCACCTAAAAAGGCATAGGCACCAAAGGGGGTGAAGCTCATGCCGTCGGTGCTGAAAGGCAGGGAGGCAAACAGAATATCGTGCTCATCGCCAGTATTATCGCCAAAGGAACCAAGGTCATAGGGCCGAGCCCAACCCACTGTCAGGCCCAATCGGTCATTAATGGGGGCATTCAGAGAAATGGCCGGCATATCGCCGCCCAGGATGCTGGAGCCGAAGTTGGAGGGCAGCTCCACCCACCATTGACCGGCCCGGACAGACACTTCGGTGCCAGGGTAGTTGAAATCCAAGTACAAATGCTTGGTCTCAATCATGTTCTGGTCGCCACCGAGGACCAAACCGCTGTTTCTGAAGTCAGGGCCATCTGTAGCTCCGGTCGCCTCTTTTGAGCCCCAGGTACTGTCCCATTCCAGACCCACTGTGGCCTTCAAGTTTTCATTGACCGCAAAGTCAAACCAAGTACGTGCCCGTTGGGAAATAGCGAAATCGTCAGGCGTTGAAGTGTCTTTTGGAAGTGGCCCTGGGTTGGCAGAACCATCCAACCATTGACCGGTGATGCGCATCAAGCCATAAGAGCTTAACTCAACAGCCATGACTTGGGCCGCGCTGCAGAGCAAAAACATAGCTGCAATTGCCCCAACAAGTAACTTTTTCATAATCCTTCCTCCTTGTGCGTTTCCTTCCCTCTAAACCTTCCTCATCCATTCTTGCCACCTGACGTCCGACAGTGTGTAGCTGTCAACATTGGTCGGTAGACATTTTTATAATCAAGAGTTCAAAAAAATGCAAGCAAAAATTGGCCAAAAATACAAAATTTTTTACCGTACAAAAAATTTTATTTTCAGGGCCCGCCCAGCCCGGACTTTTGGGTAGGGCGGGCCTCTCCGAGGGCCAGGCCTCTTCTCGGATGTGGCCGGTCCGGCACTCACTTCACGCTGGAATGTGCATGCTAAGAATAATAGCTTATCTTGGAAGTGAGTGCCGGGCCCCTTTTTGGAGAAGAGCGGTTTGCCGGTAAAACCCCAAGTTGCCGAGAATTGACCTTTCCGGCCCCGCAATTATATTATGAGTCTAGGGTCATTGACAAACAACATCGATATATAAGGAGAGCCGAAATGCGACCTTTCAACCAATGGATACAGATGATAGCTCTTTTGTTTTTGGCCGGGTTGTTTTCAGCCTGTGCCGGCCTGGGGACTTCTTCTCAGGTTCTGCCTTCCAGCACTGGGCAAGATGTCAGCTTGGATTCAATTGTTTTCAACATGCAGGAATACGACTCCTATTATTCCGGGCCCGTATTCAACCCCGCGGCTGTCTTGTTCATTCCGCAGCAGGGGGAAATGGATGTCCGACCGGCCGTGAATGGTCCGGCCAGGGGTTGGCAGGAAGTGGAGAACCGGGAACAGCTTGCAGATCTGCTGAACAGAATGCGAGAGCTACGTGATCCGCACATCAAGCTGTGGGCCCTGACGCCTCCAGATAAGGGCCGAAATGGCGGTATCCTGGGATATGTTTATACGGCGGGAAGCGTTCAGGTCAGAAAGGATAGCGAATCGGGAAGCTATATACTCCATGCAGTGCCGGAGCGGTTCAATCCCAGATATTACGATGCCACTGATAGCTTCGCTCCCAGGGACCCGTAAGGAAGGGTTTCTTGGGCACTCGTGCCGCGTCATTTGCGCATTGTCCAGTTATCGGTACGAAGCCTTTCTTCCTCTGATTCCCCTCCCTGCCGCCTGGAAGACAGGCGGCAGGGAGGGGTCAGGGGAGGGTTCTTTTTTGCAACATGTGAGATGTGTCAAGGCACCAGCCAGGATTTCGGAGAAGTCTGGCCCGGCACTCACTTGCAGTGACGTTCAAACTGCAAGTGAGTGCCGGGCCAGACTTCTTTAAGCTGTATTTTAGTCGCCGTCATCTCAAGCCGAGAGGAGGAGGCCGGCGCACAGTCCCAGGCTGACACCGAGAACGATAGCGTCAAAGGCTGCTCCCAAGCATAAGCCGAGGGAGAGGGCCAAAAGGAAGAACGGAGAATCCATAGATATAAATATTGATAGGCCTCTATCCGAACAAATGAAAGGTCAAGGAAGGCTCAGGTTGCTGCTGGTTCTGCTTTTTGTTTTCGTCAGCCGTAATGTCTCTTGAGTGGTAATAAATAAATTATTAAAATGCATTGTGGTTGTCAATCCTTACATGAAAACCTTGCAGCGGTACGCGGAAGCAACAGGTCATAAGTTGCAAATCAGC
>CAZUER010000185.1:0-5249 GCA_964619345.1 uncultured Desulfohalobiaceae bacterium | reverse complement strand
ATTCAGTAAACGTAAAAAAGAGTCAATTTTTCTCGCGTTTTTTATTGTGAAAGCTCATCTCTCACCTCTTCCTCAAGCTCACCTCTTCTTCAATACGCCCCCTCCCGCTGCAAGACCTTCCATACCGTCTTGAAGACAATCTTGATATCCAGCCACATATTCCGGTGCAGGATGTACTCCCGGTCCATTTTGACCCGTTCATCGTAGTCTTCAATATCGCTTCGGCCTTCCACCTGCCACAGCCCGGTAATACCCGGCTTGATGGAGCAGTACAGTCCCTCGCTCCCGTTGTAGTACTCACAGAGCTCTTGAGCCACTATGGGCCTGGCCCCGACCACACTCATCACAACCCAACCCGCCGGCAGGCGCATCCCTTCCTTGTTTCCAATCCAGACCCAAACTATGCAGCCTAGGCAAAAAAGGCCCATGACTCAGGCCTGGGACCAGATCCGGGCTCCGCCGAGGAGAATGGGGAGCAGAACAAGCGGGATGGCCAGGAGAAGAGGCAGAACAAGATGGGGGACATAGCTCATCTCTTACCGCTTTTTCTTCCCTGGATTACACACATCGCGTCAAACGAGAAACGAGTAATGACGCAGGGTAATACATGGGATCCGAAGGGCGGTGGTTTCCTCCTGCAGTCCGCCGCTGTCCGTGAGCACACAGGCGGCATCCTTTCACAGGTACAAAAGTCGTTGTAGTTCACAGCAGACATATCCGGGAATGCACCGGACCGTTGGTGGACTGGACATCAAAAAACAGGTTCTGCAAGCCAAAACCTTGAATCCGCTGCCTGGTCAGGGGATGACAGGGAAAGACCACCGGCTGCTCCCGGGCTATGTCAATAAATCTTGACAAGGGCTTTGTAACCACATATAGTTACAAAATGACGAAAAGAGAGAAACTCTTGGCCCGAGCCAGGAACAATCCAAAAGACCTTACTTTTGAAGAGTTTCAGACGCTCTTACGTCAAGCCGGTTGGACATTTGATCATCAGAAGGGGAGCCACCAGATATGGTATTCCCCAAATCGTCGTCGGCTTCCTGTTCAGCCAGGCAAAAATGGCAAAGCAAAGGGCTACCAGGTTGAACAATTGTTAGTTGCTCTTGTGGAGGAGACCAATGGAGAAACATGATCGATTTGATGGTTTCAGCGTGAGCGTTTTTCTGGATGATGATGGCGAATATCTGGCCCATTTTCTTGAAATGCCAAACATCTCTGCCTTTGCTGAAACCCCGGAACAGGCTTTGCGTGAACTGGAGGTTGCATGGGAAGGGGTCAAAGAAAGCTATCAAAAAAACAAAGAACCCATCCCTGTTGCGCCTTCACGAAAAGAGTACACCGGGCGTTTTAATATTCGCATTGACCGGAGGCTGCACCGGGCTCTGGCCATTGAGGCCGCCAAAGCAGGCATTTCGTTGAATGCCATTGTGGCTCAGAAGCTTGCCAAGGAGACACCATCACACGGTTGAATGCGCTCCATAACATTTTTCGGCTGGGGACTGTACCAGTGACTTTGACCTCGAAGATCTTCGAATCTGAGACGACTAGTACCCTTCGAATTTAAAAAACTGGTAGAAAGAACTTTTTTTGCTCGCGAATCACGTAATTCCTTCTTTCCATATCCACAATTCGCCTCATCGGAATTATACACATCGCGTTTGACGCGAAATGGGTAAAAGGCTGTCCTCAGCCCTCTTTCCTTTGAATTCCGCCCTCTGGGTTATATGAGACACAAAGCCCGGTTCGTCGACCTTGTACCTGGCCCGGAAAACCCGCTGCACCCCGCATTGAGCTATGACATCCTGCAAGTCCATATGCTGCTCCACATAACTGGCGTCGAAGATGAATTACACATATCGCGTTTGACGCGAAGTGTGTAGTATGAGCTCAATTTACACATTTTGCGTTTGACCCCGGTGAAATAAAAGAAGTTTTCACTGGGCAGGCGCAAAGTGTGTAAGAGTTCCACTCATGGTTGTCGTCTTCAGTCTTGCTGATCTCTGACCGCTGATGTCCCTCCGGGGCGTAGGCCCCTATGGGCCGGAGGCTGACTACTGTCGGCAGACCAGACCCAGGCCAAATCGATCATGAGCAGGAAGTAGAGCTGGTTGGCTGGGATCTGCCAGTTGAACTCGACCACGGAGTGGACCAGGAAGGCGGCGCAGCCGGCCAGGGCCCCGGCGGCCAGCAGGGCCTCCGGGCCTTGGGCCTGTCTGGCCTTTTGGCGCACCCGCCTAGCCATGACCACCCACAGGGTCCAGGCGGACAGGATCAGGGCCAGGGCCAGGGGCAGGCCCACCTCGGCCATGAGCTGTAAGTAGTCGTTGTGGGCGTGGTAGTAGAACTTGGATTCCGGCAGGGAGGTATTGTATATCCGGCCGACGGTCTCAAAAGCATTCACCCCCACCCCCAGCCAGGGATGGTCCATAATCATCCGCCAGACGTCTTCCCACAACAGGAGTCTGCCTGTGTCACTGCCGATGCGGTCAAACCGGGCCAGGATCTCCTCAAAACCGATGATCCATCCGTAGGCGAACATGACCGCCCAGGCCGCAAAGACCATGATCACCATCTCCGCCCGCTTGCTACGATTAAGCAGCAAGAACACGGTCAGGCCAATCAAAGCAGCTAAGATTCCCCCTCTGGATCTGGAAAAGAACAAGGCCAATATGACCAGCCCGACCAGAAACCCGAACAGAAACTTCTTGTGCCAGACCTGCTCCTGATGCTCACGCCTGGTCATACCATGGGGCCGGGGCATCATCTGATCCATACTAACTACCCAGGCCAGAAGTACCGGCCAGAGCATGTTCAGAAAACAGGCATAGTGGTTGCGATTGACAAAGGTCCCCCGGGCGCAGCCTTCAGCCCCTGAGTACTCGGCCCACAAGACCTCGGCCTGGGGTACAAAGACCTGAAGCAGGCCGTAGGAGGCCTCCACCACAGCCAATATGAGCAGCATGAGAAAAAACCAGTTCCTCTTGCCTGCATCCGGCAAGGTACGCATTCCCAGCCAGACCACAACACCCAGAAAGACCCACCAGACCAGCCCAAACCCTGTCTGCACCGGGGCATAAGAGATCGACATCCAGAAAGGTCTGGCATCCAAAATATCCACCACCCGCTGCAGCCAGACCTGCCGCTCCGGGCTGTGCACCTCCAGCAGGCTCATGGGCAGAGGCACAACCTGAATAATGGGCACACAGGCAAGCACTCCCAGAGCGACCCCAACCCATCCCGCCGGCAGGCGCATACCTCCCTTGTTTCCGGTCCACACCCAGACAATGCAGCCCAGGCAAAAAAGGCCCATGACCCAGGCCTGGAACCAGATCCGGGCTCCGCCCAGCAGGATCGGAAGCAAGACCAGGGGAAGGGCTAAAAGCAGATAGGGCAGAAGCGATGAGCGATCAGGTGTGCGTGAGGAGCGGCGCAGAGAGCGGGTGTTACGGGGCATAGATGCTACCCAATATTCTGTTAATTAAGCTTGAAATCCAAAACCCGAAATTCGACACAATCAGAACTAATGTTGGTGGTTTTAAATTTGATGTTTTTGCTTACTTTCTTTTGTGTTCATTTGCATAAACCATTCAACAGTTTTTTTAATTCCAGACTCAACATCCACTTGGGCCTGCCAGTCAAGCTTGCTTTTGGCCTTTCCCGTATCCGAGTAGTTGCGTTTTACATCGCCAAGCCTGGGCTGGCCATGGACAATATGCATATCCATTCCCTGGGCGGCCAACTCTTTTTTCAGCTTTTCGGCGATCTCGTTCACGGTATGTTCCCGGCTGGTGGCTATTTGAAAGACCTCTCCCCAAGGGGAGGAAGAAGTAGGTTGTAGGCAGTAGGCAGTAGGCAGCTCAGAGCAAGAAGAGGGTGAGGAGTGAGGAGTCTCGGAGAAGTAGGCAGTAGGCAGTAGGCAGTAGGCAGTGGGAGAGGGAGAAGAGAGTGAGCAGTTGGGAGTGAGGAGGGGAGAGTTGGGAGAAGAAGGATGTTGTAAGCTGTCGGTAGGAGACAGCTCTGAACCAGACGAGGAGTGGGCATCATCTGAAAACAGGGCCGCTTTGAGGATGGCCTCAGTCAGGTCATCGATATAGATAAAATCACGGGTCTGACTGCCGTCACCATAGATCTCGCAGGTTTCGCCCTGCATGGCTTGACGGATGAATTTGGCCACCACGCTGGATTTGTGCGTGGACCCTGGCCCATACACATTGCCAAAGCGCAGGGCAACAGTCTTGACCCCAAAGGTGCGGTAATAGGCAGAGCAGTATCCTTCACCAGCCAGCTTGCTCGCTCCGTAGGGTGACACCGGATGAGGAGCCAGCTCCTCGTGGATGGGCGGCTCCACTTCACCTACCGGTGCCCCGGAGGAAGCAAAGACAAAACGCAGGTCTGTGTTTTGCCTGGCTGCTTCCAGCATATGCACAATGCCCATGACATTGGCCTGCATATCAGCCACCGGGTCATCCACAGAAGGCCCAACCCCGGTATTGGCTGCCAGATGGATAATGACATCCACGTCTTGTGCAGCCTGGCGGCAGGCCGTGGGGTCTTTGATGTCGCCAACCATGAGTTGTACAGGAGTGGAGTGAGGAGAAGCAAGTGAGGAGTGAGGAGATTGGAGTGAGGAGAAAGAAAGGGAAGAGGAGTTGAGAGGTATTTCCTGGAAGTCGCACACGAGGTCTAAGTCTTCCCGGGTACCAACAAGCAGGTTATCTAATACCCTAATATGATCCTGGGGCCGCTCTTTGCGTAAACGACGAATCAGGGCAGTACCAATAAAGCCGCACCCGCCGGTGATGAGCCAGGATAGTGAGGAGTGAGGAGATTGGAGTGAGGAGGCAGAAGAAGAAAGTGAGGAGTGAGGAGAAGAGGAGTTGGAAGGCATTAGAGAGACTCCTTTTGATATTTGATCAGGCCACACAGGATCTTGTCTTCTTCTACTAATTTTGCATCCAGAGAACTCCATTGCTCTGATGAGAGATAGCCCAATCTTTTGGCCAGTTCCAACTGGGTATCAAGCTCGCTTAATGATCCTGATGATACGTATAAAAAGTTAACGAGCTCTTTCTTTGAGTTACGAGCTGAACCCTCGGCAATATTGCTGGGCACACTCACAGCGCTCCTGCGCATTTGAGATATCAGCCCATACTTTTCTTCAGCAGGAAAATCTGCAGTTGACTTATAAATATCTACGGCTATATCCATTCCCAGCTGCCACCCACGCAGCTTCTTATGCGGCTTAT
>CAZUER010000184.1:0-5298 GCA_964619345.1 uncultured Desulfohalobiaceae bacterium | reverse complement strand
CCGAAGTGGACGTGGTTCCGGTCTATCGAACCGACCTGGCCGAGCAGAGCGGGGAGGACATCCTGCAGGCCATGCAGGATGGACGTATCCATTATGTGACCTTTACCAGTTCCTCCACCGTGGACAACTTTTTCCGCCTCATCCCTGTCGATCGAGTCCGTTCCTTTATTCAAGATCAGGTCAAACTGGCCTGCATCGGACCCATTACGGCCAAGACGTTACAGGGGTATGGGTTTTCCGCCCATGTCCAGCCCCAGAAATATACCATCCCGGCTTTGGCTCAGGCTTTAATTGAGGATGCTGGTTAAGCTGCTCTGCTTCTTTCCGGCAAATTCATTTTTTTGGGCGCTTTGGCCCCAAAAATATTTCAGATTTGCCGGAGGCAAAGCTGAACTCCGAACACTGAACACTTCCATATGTCACTTCCCATAGCAGTCCTTATTTCCGGGGGCGGATCCAACCTGCAGGCCCTGATCGATCGCATTGAGCAGGGGGTTTTGGAGGCCCGCATTCAGGTGGTGGTCTCCAACGTGCCCAAAGTCAAGGGCCTGGAGCGGGCCCAAAAGCATGGCATCCCCATCAGGGTTGTTCCTCAAACCGAGTACGCCTCCAGACAGGCTCACGATCGGGCAATAATTGGCATCCTGCAGGATTTCTGTGTCCGGGCCGTATGCCTGGCCGGGTATATGCGCCTGATAAGCCCTGCATTCGTCCATGCCTTTCCGCAACGAATCTTGAATATCCACCCCTCCCTGCTGCCCAGCTTCCCGGGTTTGCAGGCTCAAAAGCAGGCGGCGGATTACGGAGTGCGCCTCAGCGGAGCCACTGTGCACTTTGTTGATGAAGAGCTGGATCACGGCCCGTTGATCATTCAGGCTGCGGTACCTGTATATGCCGGTGAAGACCAGGATACGGCTGCGCAGCGCATCCTGACCCTTGAACACCGCATCTATCCACAAGCCGTGCAGTGGCTGGCTGAAGATCGACTCCGCATTCAACATGGCCAGGTCCACCTATTCCCTCCCCAGGAATCAGCTCCCCTCACATCCACCTTGCCCCCGTGTCTCATCAATCCTGGCTTGGATGCCGGCTTTTAACTGCCGAACCAACGAAAGATCCGGGCATGCATGCTTTGTATCCGTTCTCATATCCATTCTGTTACAATCTGGTAACAATTTATATAAAATATTTTAATATCAATCAGATATAAAAATATTTTTTTGTGACAGAATCGTAAAATTTATGTGACATTCTTGGAACACGGCTTGGGTAGAGTGGAGCCTGTTGTTTTTGAGATGGGTTTTCTACGTGCATCACAACAGGAGGTTACAGACATGAAACGCTTTTTTTCTTTGCTTGCTTTTTTTGCGGCAGCGCTCATCCTGGTTGCCGGTCCGGCCCAGGCCAGGGACCAGATCAGGATTGTGGGATCCAGCACCGTGTATCCCTTTGCCAGTTACGTTGTTGAGGAGTTCGGAGTGACAACCAAGTATCCCACCCCGGTCATCGAGTCCACAGGCTCCGGCGGAGGATTGAAACTGTTTTCCGAAGGTGTTGGGGAGAGAACCCCGGATATCAGCAATGCATCCAGACGGATGAAAGTCAGTGAATTTGAACGCTGCCAGGAAAACGGGGTGGAAGATATTCATGAGGTCTTGATCGGATACGACGGAATTTCCTTGTGCGAGAATGTGGACAACCCGGAGCTGAACCTGACCAGGGAAGAGGTCCTTCTGGCTGTGGCCGCTGAAGTCCCCCAGGATGGACAGTTGGTGGAGAATCCCTATACCTACTGGGATGAAATCAATTCCAGCCTGCCGCACCGGGAAATCACCATTTATGGCCCCCCGACCACCTCAGGAACCAGAGATGCCTTCGAAGAGCTGGTCATGGAAGCCGCCAGCGAGAATATGCCGGAATACGGTGGAGAATACAGCAAAATCCGGGATGACGGAGTCTATGTCCCGGCTGGTGAGAACGACAATCTCATTGTTCAGCGCCTGACCAAGGACACCAAGGCCCTGGGGATATTCGGCTACAGCTTTTTGGATAACAACCGGGATAAAATTCAGGCTGTGAGCATCGACGGAGTGGACCCGGAAGCGGATACCATCTCCTCTGGAGAGTATCCAGTGGCCCGCAGTTTGTTTTTCTATGTCAAGCTGGCCCACCTGGATGTTATCCCTGGCTTGGAGGAATATGTGGACCTGTTTTTAGCTGAAAAGATGATCGGTGACATGGGCTACTTATTGGAAGAAGGCTTGATCCCTCTGCCCCAAGAAGATCGGGAAGCCACTCGGGCAGCCTGGGAGGCGCGCACCATGCTGAGCAAGGAAGATCTGAAGTAGCTTCCACTCCTCGTCACTCGGGATCTGTGATCCCAAACCTTCATTCGACCATGGCCCGCAAATCCACACAACATTCTTTTGCGGGCCATGATTTTTCTCAGAAGCACACATCCCTTAAAGATCTGGAACGATATTTGGGTTCTAAATCAGGAGATATTGGGTGAGCGGCAACTTGATTCTGTATCTTTTAGGCGGTTTGCTGCCTTTGGCCATTATAGCCTACCGCCTGGGCAGGCGGAAGGCCATGGTCCATGAGTCCAGCAGTGGGGTCCGGTTGCATTCCCAGCCCGGATTTTACGGGTGGTATGCCTGTATCTGGCTGGTTCTCCCAGCCCTGGGTGCGTCAGTCTTTTTCGCCTTTTTGCACATAATCGGTCTGTACACTATTCCCTGGCCCATGCTCCTGGCTGCAGGCCTGATATGTGCGGCCGGGGGACTGACCATCGGACTGCGGACTATTCGGCCCAGTCTGGCTGCCAGGCACCAGGTGGAAACAGTTATCAAATGGATGTTGTTTTTGGCCTCAGGGGTATCCATCCTGACCACCCTGGGCATTGTCTTTTCCATCCTTTTTGAAGCGATTAAGTTTTTTGAAATGGTCGGCATCTGGGAATTTGTGACCGGGACGACCTGGTCTCCGGAAGCTGCCTTTCTTTCCGGAGCCGGACGGGGTGAAGAGGCCATGTCCGAACCCCAATTCGGGGCCCTGCCTATCTTTGCCGGCACGTTCATGATTACCTTTATTGCCATGTGTGTGGCTGTGCCCATCGGGCTCATGTCCGCCATCTATATGTCTGAATACGCATCGCAACGGGTGCGGGGCATGGCCAAGCCGGTACTGGAAATCCTGGCCGGAATTCCCACTGTTGTCTATGGCTTCTTTGCAGCCATCACTGTCAGCCCTCTGGTAGTGAATGCAGCCGAAAGTCTTGGATTAGAGGCCGACTATACCAATGCCCTGACTCCGGGACTGGTCATGGGCATAATGATCATCCCTTTTATTTCCTCCTTATCCGACGATATCATTAATTCCATTCCCCAAAGCATGCGGGAGGGTTCGTATGCCCTGGGTACGACTCAGGCTGAAACCATAAAGCGCGTTTTGTTGCCCGCAGCCCTGCCCGGTATTGTCTCCGCTTTTCTGTTGGGGGTCTCCCGGGCCCTGGGGGAGACCATGATTGTGGTCATGGCCGCCGGTTTGCGCCCCAACCTGACCTGGAACCCCCTGGAAGGTATGACCACGGTAACTGTGCGCATTGTGGATGCTCTGACCGGGGACCTGGCCTTTGACAGTGCCGAAACCCTGTCCGCCTTTGGGCTGGGCCTGGCCCTGTTTGTGGTCACCCTGACCTTAAACGTGATTTCCACCGTGGTCATCAGGCGTTTTAAGCAACAATACGAACTCTAGGCTGGACGCAATAGGTACATACACCATGGATCAGCACGGCAACCGAACAGACAAACGAACTCAAAAGCGATACAGGGCTGAGAAGCGTTTTAAGCTGTATTGCCTGACGGCTCTTATTCTGGGGTGTTCATTTTTATTTGTTTTCCTGGCCGATATTATCACCAAGGGGTACTCGGCTTTTCGTCAAGCCCAGATCCAAGTCCAGGTCAGCTACAATGAACAAAGTCAGGAAGTGCCCATGCGGGCGGTGAACGATGATGTCCGTTCCCTGGTCAGTCGGGCCTTTTATCGTGAAATTCCCCGTCAGATAAGCACCCATCCAGAGCTTATGAATACCACCCGCACCCAGTGGGTGGTGGCCAATGCAGATGTTGACCAATACTTGAAAGGGAAGCCAAACGGATTAAAACCCAAGCAAAAGAAGGTGGTGGATCACTTGCAAGAGCAGGGACAGGTCCAGCTGGCTTTTAACACCTATTTTTTCACCAATGGGGATTCCAAGCTCCCGGAAGTGGCCGGAATCAAATCGGCTGCCCTGGGCACTGTGTACGTTCTTTTTCTGACCATGTTGTTCAGCTTTCCCGTTGGGGTGCTCACCGCCATTTATCTGGAGGAATACGCCCCAGACAACTGGTTTACCCAAATCATAGAGGTAAACATCAATAACTTGGCGGCTATTCCTTCCATTTTATACGGCCTTCTGGGTCTGGCCATCTTTATCAACACCTTTGGGGTTCCCAGGTCTTCAGCCCTGGCAGGTGGGTTGACCTTAGCTTTGATGAGCCTGCCGGTGATCATCATCAGTTCCCGGGCAGCCATCCGGGCGGTGCCGGATTCCATACGGGAAGCAGCCTTTGGGGTGGGGGCCTCCCGCTGGCAGACCACCATCCACCATGTTCTGCCCTTTTCCTTGCCCGGGATTTTGACCGGGTCCATTATCGCTCTGGCCCAAGCCATGGGTGAGACCGCTCCGCTGCTCATTGTGGGCATGATGGCCTTTATACCGGATGCTCCGACTGGATTTACTGATTCAGCCACGGTATTGCCGGCCCAAATATATGCCTGGTCCTCTGCGGCCTTGCGTCCCTATGCCGAGCGGACAGCTGCAGCCATTTTGGTCCTGTTGGCCGTTCTCATCCTCTTGAATGCCACAGCCGTGTTTTTGCGCAAACGCTACGAACGCAGGTGGTGATGAATGGCCGAAACGCCGTGTGTGCTCATTGTGGAAGATGATCAGGATATTCTCAATCTGTTGAGCTTCACCATCCAGAATCAAGGCTATCGGGCCCTCCAGTCCAGGCAGGGAGAAGAAGGATTGAAGATGGCCCGCACAGAACGGCCGGATATCATCCTCCTGGATCTCATGCTTCCAGGCATGGACGGTATCACGGTGTGCAAAGAACTCAAAGCCAGGACGGAAACAGCCCATATTCCAGTGGTCATGCTCACGGCCAAGGGAGAGGAAAACGACCGCATCCTGGGCCTGGAGACCGGGGCGGACGATTATGTGGTCAAGCCCTTCAGCCCCAGAGAGCTGGTACT
>CAZUER010000183.1:0-5463 GCA_964619345.1 uncultured Desulfohalobiaceae bacterium | reverse complement strand
AGGATGATCAGCGGAGCTAGAAGAGCGGGCAGGGCTGCGGCCATTGAGCTCCAAAACATGCGTCCGGTGAAGGGAAAGACTTCCCGGGGAAACTTGTACCGTATAGCCATGAACAGGCTTAAGGCCATCATGGACAGACCCAGAAGAAGCCCGGGAACGATGCCGGCAGCGAAAAGTCCACCAATGGACAAGCCGGTGGTTACACCCATCAGGACCATGAGGATGGAGGGAGGAATGATAGGGCCCATGGTGGAAGAAGCTGCGGTCACAGCCGCGCTGAACCCCGGAGGAAATCCTTTGCGGACCATGCCCGGCACCAGGATGGTACCCATAGCCGCGGCATCGGCCACGGCCGAACCGCTGATCCCTCCAAAGAACATGGAGGCGGTGATATTGGTGTGGGCCAGTCCACCGGGAATACGTCCAACCAGGACATTGGCGAAGTCAATAAGCCGCTTGGTGGTTCCGCCCCGGTTCATGAGTTCACCGGCCAAGACGAAAAAGGGAACGGCCATGAGGGGAAAGGAATCGATGCCGGTAAACATTCGCTGGGCCAGGATAACCAATGGTACGTCACCCATCCACATCAGAGCGGCCAGGGAGGTAATACCCAGGCAGAAAGCGATGGGAAAGCCCAGGATGAGAGTCAGGAGAAAGACAGAGGCCAAAAGAATGGTCATAATTTATTCTTGGGGCTTATTTGCATCATCCGCGCCTAAAGCAGGGGTGGCAATATTTGCGTTTGACCCGGCCGAAGTGGGAAACCTGTCCTGGAACATATCGGCAATGATATCCACAATCATCATCAAGGCCCCGACGGGAAGGGAAAGATAAGGAATGAACATGGGAATTTCCATGGCCGGGGAGCGTTGATACATATTCAAGGCCGTCAGGTTGAGTCCCTGACTGACTAATATGACCAGGAAAACGATCATACCCACCTGGACCAAGGGTACGATGAATCGGTCATACCCCTGGCCTGGAATCTTTTCCACCAGGACGCGGACTCCAATATGCCGCCCCCAGCGCAAAGCAACTACGCTGCCCAGCATGGCCATCCAAACCATCATGTACCTGGCGCACTCCTCGCTCCAGGGAAAGGGGACGTAAACGACGAAGCGGAAAAAGACCTGCAGGAAGATGATCAGGCTCATCAAAGCCCCTAACACACAGAGCAGAGCGGAACAGATCCGCACCTGGGCGTTGGCGGTCCTGTTTATCCAATAGGAGAGAACGTGCATATGTGAAGTGACAAAGCGCAAGGTAAAATTTTGAAAGTATTCCGATTCAACAAGACTCATAGGTTTTAGGGTTCAGCTTTGCCGGAGGCAAAGCTCGTATGAAACTCGCTTTTACCCCGAAGAAGGCCTGCCCTTCGGAGAAGGGCGGCCTACGCAGTTGCAACCCGGCCCGTGGTCTTTGGTGTAGGGCGGCCCTCTCCGAGGGCCTGCCTTCTTCGTAACCAGGTTTCATCCCGGATCAAACTGGCGGCCGCCTCCAGAGGCGGCGCTGAACCCTGAAACCTCAATCCTTGATATTCTGGTACTTTTCATTGGCCAGATCGATATGCTCCTCAACGATCTCCCCGGCCCGGTCGCCGACTTTCTTTTCGGCTTTTTCCGCTCCCTGCAAGGCCTTGTTCACCCATTCATCCCCGATCTCCTGGGAAATGAATTCCAGTCCGGCCGGCTGGGCCAGGTCCCTGAACTTTTCTAACTCGGCAGCCGAGGGGTTGTACACTTGCATGCCCTTTTTCTTCAGCTTGGCAATACCCTGGATATTGGCCTCCTGACTGAAACCGTTGTGAGTGGCTGCCAAAACCCGGGCCGCATCCTGGATTATCTCTTGTTGCTGAGCTGAAAGGTTGCTAAAAAAGCGGTCATTGATGAAAATGAACAAGGGATTGTACAAATGACCGTCCAGGACCATATAATCCTGAACTTCATAAAACTTCATGTCATGGATAAGGACTACCGGACATTCCATAGCGTCCACAACCCCTTGTTGCAAGGCCATATACAGTTCACTGAAGGGGATGGGAGTGGGGTCGGCTCCCAAGGCCTTGGTCATGGCCATATGGGCCGGGTTCTGCATGGTTCGAACCTTGAGTCCGTCCATATCGGCCGGTGTTTTGATGGCCCGGACATTATTGGTGAAGTGCCGGTAGCCGTTTTCGGTGATATCCAGGATGCGCACTCCGGTTTTGTTCCGAAATTCTTCTTTAAATTCCCGAGCGGTTTCTCCCTGGAAAAATTCCCAGGCAGCCGGAGCACTGCTGAAAAGATACGGGATGTCAAAGAGCATGACCGGCTTGAAAAACCCGGGGACTGGGCCGGAAGTTAAGGTGCCCATCTGGATGGTGCCCATGCGGATCCCTTCCAGGGCCTCCCGTTCGTCACCAAGTTTGGAAGCATGGTAGGCCCGGACCTCGATTTCTCCATTGGTCTTTTCTTCTATCATATGTTTAAATATGGCCACGGCTTTGACCGTTCTGTTGTCCGGTTCATCCGGACCGGCATTGGCCAGCTTAATCACCGTCTTGGCCGCCGCCGGCTGAACAGCGAAAAGGATAACAAACACAGCAATGAAAAGGATCAGGTACTTTTTCAACATCATCATCCCCCGTTGTTTTTGGTATTGAGAAAAACATCAACCCGGAAAATATCGAAATTTGACTCTAAGAATCCTGCTCTGTCAAGATAAGCTCTTTGGCACGCCATAGTGGTCGCGGTTATACTCACGCGAGCCGCGCTTATGACGCGGCTCCTCATGAAATGCTGTCTGAATACTTCATGACTCTGAGCATTTTGACTTGGGTTGCGGGCGTAGCTCCCATTAGTAGGCGGATTGGCCCCGAAAAACCTGTACCTGTACCCCGAATTGGTAAAAGGAGAAAGTATGCGCATGAGAATGTATCACTTTGTACTTGCCGGGTTGGTTATTTGGCTGGCTGCCTGTGTGGCTACTCAAAAAAACGAACTTCAGCCTATGGAAGAAGATGGAGTACCCCGTATTTCCATTCAGCAGCTCAAAGACATTATGGACAAAAATGATCTGGCTATCTTGGATACCCGGCCCCTCACCCAGTGGAAGGCCAGCTCGGAAAAAATTCCCGGTGCTGTCCATCATAGCTCTTTTCAGGTTTCAGAATGGTCTGATGAGTATAGTAAAAACTCCACAATTGTAACCTATTGCGCTTGACCCAACGAAAGTTCAAGCGCCCGGGCCGGGCGGAAATTGATCGATCAGGGATTTGTCAATGTATACGCCTTAAAAGGCGGCCTGCGGGCTTGGCAGCAGGCTGGTTATCCCACACAGGAAAAGGTGGCGTCCCGGAAGGTATGTATTGAATGTCATAAGGCCGTAACCCCCAGTATTGTCCGGGATTGGGAGCTGAGTGAACACAGTCGGGAAATCAACGATGTGTCCTGTTCGGTCTGCCACGGGGACAGTCATATGGGTCCAGACGATGTGCACAAGGTGGAAGCGGTCACCCCTCGGACCTGTCAGACCTGCCATGAAAAGCAGTGGCAGCAATTTAAGCGAGGGAAACACTCCAAGGCCTGGGCGGCTATGCAGGCTATGCCCACCATGCATTGGCAGCCAATGGCCTTGACCAGTGGGATGAAGGGCTGTGGCGGATGTCACAAGATTGGGTTTAAGACCCAGGAAGAAATAGCAGATTTGAAGAAGGAAGGCGGTGGATTCGGCTTGGCCTCCTGCGATACCTGCCATACCCGGCACACGTTTTCGGTGCAGGAAGCCCGGCAGCCTCAGGCCTGTCGTACCTGCCACACCGGTTTCGATCATCCACAATGGGAGATGTATGAAGGTTCCAAGCACGGAACCAGAAATGAACTCAAGCAGCTGGGTGTGCTGGATGATAATGCCGCCGCCCCCACCTGCCAAAGCTGCCATATGGCTGATGGAGATCATGAGGTCAGAACAGCATGGGGATTCTTGGGACTCAGGCTGCCTCTGCCTGAAGACGATACAGAGTGGGCCCAGGCCAGAACGACTATTTTTCAGGCCCTTGGAATATTAAATCAGCAGGGGGAGCAAACCGACAGGTTCGAGGTGTTCGCCGATCTGGATTTTCTGAGGCAAACCGAAGAAGACTGGGATCGGGAGCGACAAGAGATGCTGAAGGTTTGCGGTGACTGTCATTCCCAAAATTTTGCCCAGGCAGAACTGAGCAAAGGCGATCAAATGATTCGGCAAACGGATTTGCTCATGGCCCAGGGCATTGAGCTGGTAGCCGATCTCTATGCTCAGGGAGTTCTGGAGCAGCCATCAGGTTACGCGCAAGCCTTTCCGGATATCCTGGCTTTTCACGACGCACCCAGCACTATCGAACAAAAACTGTTTTTGATGTTTCAGGAATACCGAATGCGCTCCTTCCAAGGGGTTTTTCATGCCAATCCCGATTATGCCCTGTGGTACGGATGGAGTAAAATGCGGCAGACATTGACTGAAATGCGGGAAATGGCCAAAGACATGGCCGAATAAGATAAAAGGATTTGGAATCACAGCACCCTCCCCTATCCCCTCCCTGGAAAGCTGCGCAAAGCCGCAGGAGGGAGGGGAACCAGAGGATCGGTTATCAGAAAATTCTTGGGCGGGTCGTCATAGTGCAAACTTCCTTACACTATAATCCCATGGTGTTTGGTGTGTGATAAGCGTATCCTTTCAGGGGCTGAATGCTTACCGGGTGACTTTATGCGGCCTGGCTGGATTGCATCCTATCCTTTTGCTTGGCAATACGGTCTATGCGCTGTTCGTAGCCAACGCCGAGACCATCCTTGGCTCCATACGCCATAGCCAGGCGGCAAATTTCCATGGCTTTATCAAACTCCATGTTCTCGGTCAGGGCTATGGCATAATAACTAAAAGTAAAAAAATATGGTTTGGTGCCAAATCGGTCCTCGAGATCAGGCATGATTTGAGGCATTTCTTGGATATGAGCCTGGGCTGTATTCAAAAATATCTCCCGCAGGCGCGGATCTTGGTTCCGTTTGGGAAAACATTCGGCTATGATGTCCCGATACAGGAGGTGGCGTCCAATGAGATTTTTTTCATGCTCTAATGCCTCAAGCATCAAATCCAGATCATTGGCCAGCCTTGCTTCCTGTGCTTCATTCTCCTCCTGTTCCGGCTGAACAGAAGAAACGAGAGTCAGGTTGCCATCTTGAACCTGGGCCTCTGTGGTATTTGAAAATGTTGTTTGAGGCCCAGCCCTTTTTTCCGTGGCCAATATCCTTTTCCAAAGCAGAAAGGACAAAAAAGAACATACAATCAGGGTGATAATTATTGTCCAGAGCATAATATGTGATGTTGGGTCGAAGTGTTCAATGTAATAAAGTTATATAAATTAATAACTGTTCATTAGACATTTTTCGCGGTGGTTATTATCACTACAGCGACACATCAATCCCCAACTTAAGTGCCTCCAGGAGCCGCGTG
>CAZUER010000182.1:0-5466 GCA_964619345.1 uncultured Desulfohalobiaceae bacterium | reverse complement strand
CGTTGATGCGTCGTGGAGGAACGCTCAAATCGCGAGCAAGTCTATTTTGGCTTATTTTATGGCCTGGCTTGAACCCTAGACCAGAGAAGAGAATGGCCGGAGCCATAAGAAAAAACGTTCCCAGGGAGGCCCCTGGGAACGAAGAGAAGACTGGCGGCAAGGAGGGGAACCGGAAAGAGCGTGGCACATGCTCATTCAAGAAGGTCTTTGAGCAAACAAAGCATGAATAGAGACTTTACACCTGTTCAGAAATGGCTATGGGCAGGAAGATTGGATATCTTGGGAAGAATGGTCATCACAGAATGTTTTGATCAGAATGTGAACATTGTGAAAGGAGGTCCCTATGTACGCTTTGGCCATAAACGGTAGCCCGCGCAAGGATGGAAACACCTCAGTTCTGCTGCAAAATGTGCTCTCCCCTCTGGATCAGGCCGGTTGGGCCACTGAGCTGATCCAGATTGGAGGTAAAGACATCCGGGGATGTATCGCCTGCTATCAGTGTTTTGAAAACAAGGACAAGAGGTGTGCTGTGACCACGGATATGTTCAACGATATAATGGATAAAATGGTCCAGGCCGATGCCCTCATCCTGGGTTCTCCCACCTATTTCACCGATGTCAGTGCAGAACTCAAGGCGGTCATTGACCGCTCCGGCCTGGTTTCCCAGGCCAACGGTGTTTTGTTTCAGGGCAAGATCGGGGCGGCAGTTGCCGCTGTCCGCAGGGGCGGGGCCACTCATGTCTTTGATACCATCAATCACATGTATCTCATGTCGCAGATGATCGTCCCAGGATCCACCTACTGGAATATCGGCATTGGTTTTGATAAACAGGACGTCCTCCAGGATGAGGAAGGAATGGCCAATGTCCGCCACCTGGGTCGGGTCATCAACTGGCTGGGTCAGGCAGTGCAGAATCGTTTGCATGCCTACCCCCAACCCTGAGGGCAAAAACCAAGAGGGAAGGCTTTACACGCTTGGCGCGCAAAGCACTGCCTCTACCCCAGGGCACATTTGTTCTTTTAGGAAAAAATGCCGGCCTCGATTACCGCGGGTTCAACTACTACGGAGCTGCCGCCTGTATTTCTGACCCAGTTATTACCGTCTTCCCGCCCTGTTCAAGCGTATTCTGCAATCCGCTGGGCTTGACTGGTACGGATATTGGCTCTTGAGTGTCTTTGGGCCAAAAAAATCAGATTTGCCAAAATCTAGGCGAAATACGAAATCTCATTCTTGGATACACAAGAGAAAATCGCTATGTCCGAAACACTGCATATAGGCCTGATCCAAATGCCGGTTACCACGGATGTGCAAGAAAATATCATGACAAAGATTTCAATAATTAAGGATGCAAAACGGAATTCAGTCAAGCTCATTCATATCTCATAATCCACATTGTCAGGATGTTCCTGAACCCATTTAATGATTATTGCCAATATCTCTTCAATGTCAGAAATATCCTTATCGCCCCCACGCTCTGCATGGGAACCCCTCTGTACCGCTCTGCGGTCTTTTTACGGACGCCGGAGCGTCCCAGGGAGTTCCCACGCGAAGCGTTTAAAGACATATTTCATACAAAAGGCTTTCTTGTTTCTATTCTTAATATACATAAATGTCGAACATGATCCCTTAAATCACTCACTAAAGCTCTCTCCAACTATCTTGGTGATATTTATTATTTCGAAGATATTGATCATCATATTCAACAGTTAATATACCAGTATCATCCTTTAACTCAAGTGCACTGCCTTCTGTCGCATTTGTTACGATAGATCCATAAATATTAATGTCTGATTCACCTTTTACCTCAATTTTATTTCTAGCATGTATTAGCCCTTTTATATTTGTGGAAGACTCGCTATCTCCCCCATTGACTTCAATATCAGACATGCTTGCCAAAGCTGGATATCCATCTACACACTGCATGTCCAGCCCCGAATTTGTTATAATAGTACCGGTTGCGATTATAGATATATTATTTGAAAACATTGCATTTTCAACAAAATTTACATCTCCATCAACAAAATAGATACCACTTTCACTTTCAGTACCATAAAAAGTCTTTGTACCTGTTATATGGTTATGTGCGGTAGAATTCATATAATTCCAGTCTAGATCTGAAATTGTTTTTTGAGGACTATATTCTACTGTGCCATTATAACTTGAATTTGTTGTTATAGTGCCATTCGACTCTAAATCACCGTCAACTGTTGCACCTTCTTTCAGCTCCATATCTCCATTTGAAAAGATGTCTCCTTTCGTAATTGTATTATCTTTAAGTTCAAGTCCTCCATTAGAAAGCAATGCATATCCAGTGTACATTTCTGTTGACATTCCTACTATAATTACCTTTTCTGCATCGTGAACAGCTCCACGTCCATAACATTCAATTTGTCCGTCAGTTGTGTTCCGGCTAGCAAAATATCTGGCCCCAGAAAGACTTGCATTTTGAACCTCTGCCAAACTGGACCAAAAAGAATCATTGGACAATACTGTATCATTTACTTGATAATTTTCCTTAATCCACTGCTGATTTATCCCAAGTTTTTGAATTTTGTATACAGCTTGATTCACAGCACCTTCTGCAAGGAAAAATGCTTTGCTATTTAATCTTTCGTTTCGAGCAACCAATAGCTCAATATTGGTTAGACTCAGTGACGCCGTGCCCATAATGGATAGAAGGACCAAAATGAGGACTGTGACGACAAGGATTGAGCCTTGCTCATTGGGAATATTTTGCTCAATTGGCATGCTTGCAAAGCCATTTACTTACTAGGCGAATCCAACCAGGGAAAGTCACACTTTACAAATTTAGTAATCTCACATCATAAAATAATTCTCATTGTACTATAATTCTCTCCAATATTTTCGTTCAATTAACTTATATGCTTTTCCCGCATTCTTAAGCGCTAACTTGCTATACTTAATTTGAGCATTTCCTTTTACGTCCACGATTGCATTAGGGCTTCCAGCTACCGCAACACTGCCATAAATATATGGAGTTCCAGCTGTAAACAACTTAATATTTTCATCTTCATTTCCCAATATAATGACCTGACCTTCAAAATGAAAATTTCCGGTACATTGAGCATTACCTTGAACTATGAGAATCCCTGCTCCATTTACAGTTCCTGACAGTTTTGTATTATCTCCAAGAACAGATACTTGAGGTGCATCTCTTGTTCCTAGTGTAACATCTTCAGATAATGTACCATCAATCACATTATCAGCAACCGGGATCAGTTCATCCGCCATATTCTTCCAGTACTCATTACTATATGTACCATTTCCAAACTGAGTACCTGGTGTTATTTCAGCTGAACCTTTGACTTCAACACTCCCTTGGTCCATATATAGCCCATCGGTCCCAGTACCGTTGACGAGGGGTAAGCTCACATCACAATCGCTTCCGGAACAATAAAAGTTATCTGGTAATCCGTAATCATCTCCATCAATGAGTGGATTTCCCTGAGTGGTAGTTTCTGCTGTAGCATTTGCTCCTTGTGTATATATACCCATTGCTGCATCTGCATTAATCGGCAACCTATACATAGAGGCCTTTATTTGAATATTGCTTTCAGAGCTTTGGGAATAACCAGTCGAATTGACGGTGAATGCATATACATCCCAGAGCGAACTGGAATTTGTGGCGTTTTGAACTTTATATGGCTCTGAGATATAAGCTACATATGATCCATCATCTAAGGTTCCATTCACGTCTCTTATGACGCTACAGGCCTTTTCTATTCCAGCCTCAGCCAGATAAAAAGACTTTGTTTTCAATTTGATATTTCGAGCAATCAAAAATTCTGTGTTGGTCAAAGTCAGAGCAGCGGCACCCAGGATGGAGAGGATGACTAAGACAAGAACCGTGACTACAAGGGTTGATCCTCTCTCATTTATCAAGCTGTCTTGGTGCATATAATACGCCCCATATTTTTAAGTTGTAAGTAGCTTGTGCTGTAAATACGTTAAAAGGGCTCAAAATCTTACTCGTTCCTCAAAGTCTCCAATGACACATTTTTTTCCTCACCATAACTTGACCAGGTAACGGCAATCTTACAATGCCTCGTTCCATTGGGAGATAAAGACGAATTGGATGTTCGCGACCACTCAAAAATTCCCTCGAATTGATTTTGGCCTGAACAATTTCCGTTATACAAAAACTCATCCATCTTAGATTCTGCTATATTCAACGCCCGGGTCATCTTTCTAGCCTCGGCATTTCCTTTGACTGCAGAGGATAGCATTGACATGACCGCAAATATTCCCACGACCAGGATGACTATTGAAACCAGTACTTCCACTAATGTGAAGCCAGAAGCCGAATCTTTATTTGTACGTGCCATCATCAATCCAAACATGCATTACGAATTATGACAGTTTTGTTCATGTCCAAAGTTGGAATGTCAAGTTGATTTTTATCTGAATATGACTCCATATAAATATCAACTTGATCTATCTCGTTACAGTCAGAATCTGTACTATTGTGATAATTAAAATTCAAAGCACCGATGTTCATTGAAATCTTTTGATTATGCTCATTTTTTATTGTCTTATCATCTGAATCAAAAAAATAACTATGAGTTGAGTTATCATAATTGAAAACTATATTCGTGCTGTTAGATATATGATAAACTCCAGATTGAGAACTATTCGTGCTGTTATAACCAGCCATCCTGATATCTTTTGTCATCATGCTCATGGCCGCTCGAAGATTTTGCTCAATTTTGGTCATCTCGTTTTGCTTTAAATATATTCTATTATTCGATATAAATATGTTATATATGGCTGTCAAAACCAAAGCGGATATAGCAAGAGCTATCATTAGCTCAACTAATGTGAATCCTTGATTCATACCCACTTCCAACCAATAATTTTTATTACCTTCTACTCTTCCCATGTACCATCATCCCATTCCTTTAAGATAATAACCCCTGAGTACAATGAACCTATTGCATATGCACTTCCTTTTTTATTAGCTAAATATACATATCCCCCAAGATTGCTTTGTCCACTTTCATTAAATGTTACAGAATTGTTAGAATATGATACAAAATCAAAATTTTGAGCAAATGGATCTTGATCTTGAGTTGCGTCGAAAGACGCATCTCCATTACCATAAGTGATACGCCCATATTTGCTGAGCTGAACAATCTTAAGGTTCGTGTTGTCATCTATTGTAGATAACACCCCATCTGTTCCTTTATCCAGACTGATTGCATATCTGGAGTCACTGACATCAAAAACAACTCTACACAATTGATTCCTTTTAATCGCCTCCATCTTGGCAAAATGCATATTTGAATACAAATCTTGAGCAGCCTGACGCAGTTGATAATCCGGAATAAAATTTCCGAGGTTGAATGCGCTCATTCCAGCCAAAATGGCCAATATCCCCAGGACCACGATGACTTCAATAAGGGTCAGGCCTTGGGATTGAGTAGCTTTTTTTATTCCCTGCATAA
>CAZUER010000181.1:0-5521 GCA_964619345.1 uncultured Desulfohalobiaceae bacterium | reverse complement strand
CGACAATCTCGGCAAAGGTGATCTCCTCCGGCAGTCTGGCCAGGACGTATCCCCCTTTGGGGCCTTGGACACTGTAAACCAGACCAATAAGAAACACCCCCCACTCCCCCTCGAGCTGAGCATAGCACACGTGTCTCCGTGGAGTGTTACACATGGAAAAATAGGGACCTGAAATCACAGCACCCTCCCCTATCCCCTCCCTGCTGCGCAAAGCCGCAGCAGGGAGGGGAACCAGAGGGGGATAGTCTCCTTTCTCCTGCTTGAAGCGATTGCAGGAGGGGATGTAAATCGTGGGCTCAGGCGTAAAGAACTTACGGAGACCAAGATTTTGGATTTTGAGCATGAGCAGTCGGATAACGCAACCGCCTGTTCAGCTATGCGGGCTATATCGAGATCATGAACCGCGGCACGGAGCTTCCAGACAGGTAGGTTAATTCGATTCCGGTTTTCGAAATCGAACCGAATGAACGAAAAACGAGTACCTGGCAGTGGTGGACGACGAAATCGGATATCATATCATGCCTGCGTTTGGGGATTTCCATTAATTGCCTTGGACAGCACCTCGCCGACCAATAAGTTTATGCTCACCCCTCTTTTCCGTGCTTCTATGGCAACGCGTTTGTGAAGTTCGGGGTCAACCCGCACCATAAGTTTCCCCGAATATGGCTTTTCTGGATTTTCACCCCGCTCTGCACAGAATTCGAGATAATCATCGACTGAATCTTGAAAAGCTTGTCGCAACTCACCAACGGTTTCGCCTTCAAAAGTGATAACATCACGAAGGTTGATGACTTCACCATGAAAAACTTCGGCGTCCTCGTCAAATACGACTTGTGCGTAATAACCCTTATATTCCATTATATTACCCCCGATTCTATTAGGAAACGACGCACTGATCGAATACTTGATTTATTTGTCAATCTTGAAGGATGAGGTCTGTGAAAAACAGCTTTTACATCTGACAGATGAACCCTTACTCGCGATCCCCTTCCTTCGGATATCTCAGCTCCAAGGGCAATGAACAAGCTTTCAATGTCCAACCATAAAATATCAGAACGCTCTGGTCTCTCGAGTATCCGTTCCAGTGTCTGCCGTTGTTTTTTATTCATATGAACATGATAGCAATTTCTGATATCAGGTCAAGTGGAAGCTGAGTCTCACTGTCGAACAAGGATCGCGACACGATCACAGGTAGGTCAATTCGATGATAAGCAAAACCCAAAAGCCCTCACCGGATCTAACCCCCAGGATTGCATAGAGACGGCAAGCAGTGGTAGATTTCTTTTATGCCCAAAACCGTTCGAATGCTCAACATCCCTCTTCTGACCCCTTTGCTTTGGCTCATTCTTCTCAGCAGCCTTTTCCTGTGCACGGGATGCACAAACCAGAATGACTCCCAGAAAATTGATACTGTTGTTGTAGATTTTGATCAGGTTCTGCCCGAGACCGGACAGCATGCTGGTCAGGAAAACCGGGAGCAGCTGCGCATAGCCGTGGGGGCAATGGTTTCCCCGCGGGAGACCTATATACAGTACAGGGAACTCTTCGCCTTTGTCAGCCGGCGTCTGGGCCGGGAGTTGGCATTTGTCCAACGCAAGACCTATGCCGAAATCAACGAGTTGTTCCGCAAGGGCCGCCTGGACATGGCCTTTATCTGCTCCGGGCCTTATGCCTTGGGTCAAGATAACAGCGGCTTCGATCTTTTGGTCGCCCCCCAGGTCAATGGGAGCCACTTCTACCATTCCTATCTGATTGTCAATGCGGATTCTCCCTTCCAGACTCTCCAAGACCTGGAAGGCGAGGACTTTGCCTTTACTGATCCGCACTCCAATTCAGGCCGCATTGTTCCCGTTTACTGGCTGCACCAGATAGGAACCAGGCCGGAAGATTTCTTTGCCCAAACCATTTACACCTACAGCCACGACAACTCCATCCTGGCCGTAGCCAAGGGAATGGTGGACGGGGCGGCGGTGGACAGCCTTATCTGGGATTTCATGCTCCAAGCTGGATCCGAGATTGTTCAGCAGACCCGGATCATCCGCAAGTCGCAGCCATTCGGTATTCCGCCGATTGTGGTTTCCTCAAATATGCGCGATGACCTGCGCCACAAAATACAGGACCTCTTCCTGAACATGCATTCATCAGAACCGGGAACATCAATCCTGTCTGAATTGGATATTGATACATTCATACCCGCGGACGATTCCTGGTACGATCCCATTCGGTCAATTCACGCTGAACTGCAGGACTGAACCGATCCATGCGCATGATGCCCTCCTCCTTGAAAGGAACCTTGCTTTTGGCTGTAGCTTCTCTGGTTGTTGGCACGTGTCTTTTGGTGGCTGTCCTGGCTTCGCAGCGATACGCCGAAGCCCTGGGAGCAAACCTTCAGGCCCAGGCGGAAAACCAAGCTCATTCCTTATCCTTGCAGATATCCGATCTCATTTTGATAAACGACCTTATCGGCCTGCACAAAGCACTTACCAATCATGTGCAGAGTCATTCCCATGCAGATTACGCCTTTGTTATCCGCCAGGGACAAATCCTGGCCCATACCTTTGAACAAGGCGTCCCTCAAGGCCTGATCACTGCAAACAGTCCCTCTGACCGCAACAATCCCGAGTTAAAACGCATACTGCCTCAAAATGCAGATAAAGATTACCTGGATATTGCCTGGCCGATATTTGATGGCAAAGCCGGGATCTTACGTATGGGATTCGACAGGGGAGCACTGGTCACCCGCATGCAGGAACTCTGGCTGGAGATCGCTCTGGTCACTCTGGCCATTCTCATTCCGGCAGTTATAGGCGGACTTTTTTTCATGCGCCGCATCACCAAGCCCCTTGAATCACTGGTCCAGGCCACTCAAGCCATGGACAGAGGCCGGTTTGACATCCGGGTCCAAACCCAGGGCAAGGATGAATTCGCCTCCTTGGCCAAATCATTTAATAATATGGCTGCTCGTCTGGGCCAGTACACAACAAGCCTGCAGAAACAGGCTGAAAACCTGGAACAGATGCACAGCCAGCTGTCCACAGCCTATGAGGTGATCCGCACCGTATCCGCCCAAACCCGACTGGATGCAATTGGCACGTACCTTTTAGGCCAGCTCAAGGAAATCCTGACCTGCCCTGAAATGGTCCTCCTGTTGTGCAATCCGGACAAAAGCCGATTGGTGAAACTCTCAGAACAGGGCGGCCAAATCAATCACGACCAGCAGGACCTGGAAGCATTGGAAACTGCTCTGCAGGGTCTGCCCTCGCACTTGGTCTGCACATCGCATCGGTTCGCACCGACTTTGATAGATCAGTCCGTTTCCGAATCCCCAGTCCAGGCAATTATTCCCTTTAACAGCCATGAAAACATCTTTGGAGCCCTGGTCATCGCCTGCCCCGGAGGGTGTGAGTGCGACTTCAAAGAAACCGACCTGGTGACTTTGATCATTGCCCACACAGCAGAAAGCATTTTTCGGGCTGCGCGGCAGGAAGAAGAAATGCAGGGTTTGCAATCTCTCCTGGAAGGGCATCCAGTATTTGGAAATATAGTGGGCAAAGATCCGGCCATGCAAAAGGTCTTCAACCTGATCGACGAAGTGGCCCCCACTGGGGCCACTGTCCTGATTACCGGCGAGAGTGGAACGGGCAAGGAGTTGGTGGCCAGAGCCATTCACGACAAAAGCCCCAGAAAGGACAAACCCTTTGTGGTCATCGACTGTTCCGCTTTCCCCTCCACCCTAATCGAGAGCGAGCTTTTCGGCCACACCAAGGGTGCCTTTACCGGAGCAACAAACGCAAAAGCCGGCCGTTTCGAACAGGCTGACGGCGGAACCGTTTTTCTGGACGAGATCGGAGAAATTCCTCTCGAGCTGCAAGTCAAGCTGTTGCGCGTTTTGCAGACTCAGAGGTTTGAAAGACTCGGCGGCAGGCAGACCATCGAGGTGGACATGCGCATCATTGCGGCCACCAACAAAGACCTGCTGGAAGAAGTAAGGGCCGGGCGGTTTCGGGAAGACCTCTACTACCGGCTGGAGGTGATTCCCATTCATCTGCCGCCCCTTCGCTCCCGGGGCAACGATGTGGCCCTTTTGGCCCGGCACTTTTTGACCCTGTTTTCAGTCAGGCTGGGCAAACAGATGCACGACATCAGCCCTCAGGCCATACGCCTGATCCTGCGCTATCCCTGGCCGGGCAATGTGCGGGAACTGGAAAATGTAATGGAGCAGGCGGTGATCATGGCCCGGGGAGACCGCATCCTGCCCGGGGATTTGCCGGACAAACTCCTGGAGCCCAGCCCCCAGACCAGGCCGGAAAAAGATATGTGGTCCCATGAGCGAGATCTTCTGGTCCAAACCCTGGATGAATGCGGGTGGAACAAAAAGCTTGCGGCTGAAAGGCTGGGGATCGGACGCAGCACATTGTACAGCAAGCTCAAGCGGTACAATCTCCAACATCAAAACGAGTGAGGTTCACCACTTTTTCAATCCTTGGCCTTGGACACCCCAGCCTTTGTGTCTACAATCGATACATAGTCGTATCTATTTGAAATCTTGAAAACATACCTGCAAAGTATGTTTTTGTGTTTTGGATGTGGACACCCAAATACCTGAGCCTTTTGGTGGAGCAGTTTAGGGTCGGACCTTGTGTCCTCCCAGGAACTAGAGAGCGAGTGATTATTTGCCCTTACAAATGTCCACTCGCCACTTTCAAACTGAATCATACCGGACGCCTGTGGTCAGCGGCTGGGCTGACCTGTGGCGAGTGCAGAAACAGTTTGTGAACTCACCCCCACCAGGTAACCTTTCCTCCTGTGACTCCAGTCACCTTCTTCTGGAATAAATCTTGCTATTTTTTCCTATACCCCAGTGTTGTCTTTTTTAACCCCATGAAGCTGTTTATGGACAACCAGAAAACTCAGCACAGGCTGATCGATCTGGGACTGAGCCTGCCGGCCAGAGCTGTTGTTGATAAAATCCTGGAACACATTGGCGGGCAAAGGCAGTCGGTCGATTCAGTACAGGCATGTCAACAGCTAATGGAGCATGCTGGTGGTCCTCTATCCTTGATTCTGGACATTGATGCTGTTGACGCTGATGCGAGCTTGTTCCGGCGTCTGTCTCAACTCAATCCGGACTGCAAGATCCTTGTCTTGTCCCCCCGGTGTTTTCATCCGGAACTTAAGGAAGCTATGCGCCGAAATATTTTCGCCGTGATCAACACATCGGGGCCTTATTCTGAGGAGCTTCAAATCTGCCTCCAGGCCCTTGTGGAAGGCAGCCAGGACATTCATCGCTCAGCTAATCTGGCCCGACTCTCTTTCGGGGAATGATAACTTTGTAGAGGGCCAGCCCCTCGGAGAAGGGCGGCCTAGCGGTTGCACCCAGCTCGTGTTCTTCTGGGCGGTCCTCTCCGAGGGCCAGCCCTCTTCGTAACCAGTTTCATCCCGGATCAAACTGGCGGCCGCAGCCAGTGGCTGCGCTCGTATGAAACAAGGATTAACTTTCGCATTTCGTACAAAAGGCAGC
>CAZUER010000180.1:0-5726 GCA_964619345.1 uncultured Desulfohalobiaceae bacterium | reverse complement strand
CATCGGTCGCGTCCGCTTCGAACGCGGAACCGCGATCCGCCGCGAGCGCCATTTGGTATCTTGCGGGTGGTGAAATAGGGACGTTGCTGATCCGGAAATTGAGGAGAGGTGCAGGCGATGCAGGGAAAACCACCTCTGGTGCAGCTCCCGGTCCGCCCCAGCCACAAGCGCTCGTTGCAGTCCGATTCGCACAGCGTGCCCTTGCAGCCCAAAAATTCGAAAAGGCAGCCCTGCTGGGAATATTTGACCGCTGAGGCTTTGAACTCGTAGAACTCGTTCTTGGGGCAACCATGATGAGCCAGCTTTCCGAAAAAAACCTTGGGGCGGTGGTATCCATCCAAATCGTCCATGCCGATCCATCCCTTGAGCAGGGCGGTCATGGTTTCCACAATCCAGTCCGGGTGGGAAGGACAGCCCGGGACGTTGACCACCGGAAAGCCGGATCTGGACCTGTACTCGGAACCTAGCAGCCCCCCGGGCTCTGTGTGCAGAAACTGCAGCCCGGTCATTTCGTTGATATTTTCATGGGCTGTAACCACCCCGCCGAAAGCAGCGCAGGTGCCCACGGCCATAACCGTCTCCGCCACTTGGGAGAAATCCAGAAGCCAGTCCCGAAAGGGCCGGCCGTGGAAGAGAAAAAACCGGCCCGTGTTGTCCGGACCGTTGGGGACCGCGCCTTCGACCACCAGGAGATCGACTTTGGTCCTTCCCTCCAGCACATCCTGGAAGGTGTGCATGGCCTCATCCCCCTGCTCCCGGCTGAGAAAGGGATGCCATAACACATTGATATTCAACATCTTGAAAGAAGAGAGGGCGGAGGGTTGTTCCGAATTGAGAAAGGAGATGGTGTCGCCGCCGCAGCTGGCTGCCTGCAGCCACAGGAGGTTGTGCATAAGGCACCTCCACAAGTGAGAAAAGACCGTAATGGGATGCGAGTGCAAAATCTGTATTTTCACTCGCCAGAAGTCAGAAGTCAGAAGTCAGAGATCAGAGATCAGAGGTCAGTAAAAACAAAAGATTATGGCTTCAAATTTTATCGCAAATGAACGTAAAGCGATTTTTTGCAGTTCCGTCGAATTTTAGACGACAATAGCATGGCCGCACCACCCGGTCAATTTGCAGAAGTGACTTTTTATGTTCTAAAATTTTTCTGTCCAGGCGCCTGGACAGAAAAATTTTAGACAGGAGGGCTTATGACCGCTTCCCCGGATGACAAAGGCCAGGCCTTTGCCCGCAAGATGTCGGATATTCTCAATTACGGAGCTTTGAACCTGGCCATGGGGCTGGGATACAGGACCGGGCTTTTCGATGTCCTGGACCGCATCGGCCGACCATCCACAATAGATCATATTGCCGATCAGGCCGGTCTCTCCGAGCGCTATATCCGGGAATGGCTGGGGGTTATGGTTTGCGGAAAAATTGTTGAGCTCTATCAAGCCGAAAACGGCCAAGACCTGTTTTTTTTGCCTCCGGAACATGCTGACCTGATCACCACCAGGTCCGGCCAGGCCAATATGGGGGTCTACACTCAGGAAGTTCCCTTGCTGACCCAGTCCGCCTATGACGGAGTAATCCAGGGGTTTCTGACCGGGCAGGGGGTGGACTACCAGAATTATCCCCACTTTCAGGAGTTCATGGCCCAACTGGCTGATGCCAAGCACAGGCAGACCCTGGTGGATTCCTTTGTACCCTCGGTAGCCAAGGGAAAGATCTTCGATAGCCTGCGTTCCGGAATCCAGGTTTGCGACGTCGGCTGCGGACGTGGAACGGCCGTCCTGCTTATGGCCCAGGCCTTCCCGGCCAGCCGCTTTATGGGCTTGGATCTCGATGCCCAGGTCACAGCCTCGGCCCAGGCTGAAGCCCAAAAACTGGGTCTGGAAAACGTGCGCTTTGTGCAGCAGGATGCAGCTGCCGTGGAGGAAGCTTCCGGATGGCAGGATCTCTTCGACTATGTAACCGCTTTTGACGCCATCCATGACCAAACCCATCCCCTGCAGGCCCTGCGGGGCATCCGATTCATGCTCAAGCCCGGTGGCCTGCTGTCCATGGTGGATATTGCCGCCAGCAGCAGCTTGGCCGACAATGCGGACCATCCTATGGGACCTTTTTTGTATACTGTCAGCCTTATGCACTGCATGCCGGTAGGCCTGGTACACAACGGAGCCGGACTGGGTATGATGTGGGGCCGGCAAAAGGCGGAAGCCATGCTCCAAGAGGCCGGTTTTGCAGAAATCACCGTTCAGGAGATCCCGGACGACCCATTCAACCTCCATTTTGAAGCTTGGAAGAGCAATGAGAATTAACTTCGAAGAGGGTCTGCCCTTGGAGACAAGGGCGACCTATTTGTGAACCGGGCTCTTTCATGGCGGCCTGATACTCACTTTGAGCAATAACTTTCTGCAAGTACAGATGATCAAACAGCCAGTGATTACCGAGGCTTTTTGAAACAGTTTCATACTCGATCAATTCGGCGATATTTTTGGGCTTTGGCCCAAAAATATCGCCGAATTGCCGGAGACAAAGATGAACTCCAAGCATTCTGCATACCCTCTGCACGAGTCCACATACTATCTGATCGTGCGCACGTCCATGCACATGAAGACCGCCCTATACCGGGCCCTGCATCAGGCCGATATGGGTGTCACCCCAGAACAGTGGTCGGTCCTGTGTTGCCTGTGGGAGAAAGAAGGCCTGTATTTGGCCGAGATCACGGACAAGACCGGACGGGACAAATACACCATATCCCGGATCGTCAACCTGCTGGCCAAGAAGGGATTGGTGGAAAGCCGGCCGAACCCGGAAGATAAACGGCGCACCAATCTCTATCTGACTGATAAAGGAAGAGAGCTGCAAGAACCTCTGACCCGACTAGTGGAAGATTTCACGGCCAAGCTGTTTCAGGACTTCTCGGACCAGGATATGGAGTACGCCAAACGTTTGACCCAAGGGATCCTAAACAATATCGAAAGACTGCGACTGTGAATAGAGAAATCAAGATAAGGTTATCACGCAAGTATTTCTCTTCGTCTCATATTCCCACCTTACACCACTCATAAATTAGCCATATTGCATATCAGTTGTTTAAACAACTAAGATTTTTCAAATATGTATTGACGAAATCTCTTTTTATGGTATGGTTCGTTGTTCTTTCCAGCCAAAGTCTTCGGCTGACTGTGCAGTCAAAACTTTTTTCAAGGATATTTATGACCCAAACATTACAAACATCTCAAGGGTTGCGCCTGATAGCGCATTTCGACCTGTGTACCGGATGTGAAATCTGCCAACTTGTCTGTTCGGAGCGGATCTGCGGGGGATTCAACCCCAGGCTGGCCGCTCTGCGCATCGATCACAAACGGGAAAATCTGGTACATGAACCCGTTCTTTGCGAACAGTGTCAGAATCCGTTCTGCCAAAACGTCTGCCCGGTCCAGGCCATCAGCCTGGATGAGGAAACCGGGGCCCGGGTCATTGACCCGGATACCTGCATCGGATGCGGCCTGTGTGCTACCTATTGCCCCCGGGGGGTCATTGTTCACGACGCCCGGACCGGCAAGTCTGTCAAATGCGACTTATGCAACGGTGATCCTTTGTGTGTCAGGTCCTGCCCCACCGGAGCCCTGGAGCTCATCGTGCAGGGAGGTGACTATGCCTAAAGCCTATATGGGAAAATTTTTGTTCGTCGATTTGTCCTCCAAATCCTCATGGACCCAAGAGGTCCCGGAATGGATGAAAACCAGTCTTCTCGGAGGCAAGGGCTTTGGAGCCAAGCTGTTAAGTGACCTTGCTCCGGCCGGGGTGGACCCCTTTGGGACGGAGAACCCGCTCATGGTCATGACCGGACCCTTGACCGGGACCAGTGCTCCGTCCATGCGCGGCTGCGTAGTGACCAAGTCCCCCCTGACCGGGACCTTTCTGGACTCCTACTTCGGGGGCTATTTCTCTCCGGAGATAAAGTACGCCGGATATGACGGACTGATCGTCCTGGGTCAGGCCACAGAGCCTGTTTATCTATGGATAGACGACGAGCAGGTAGAAATCAGACCGGCCGCCCATCTCTGGGGACAGGATGCCCTGGAGGTCAATGCTGCTATCAAGGCTGAACTTCGGGACGAGACTGTGAAAATATTAAGTATCGGCCCGGCTGGAGAAAACAGGGTCCTGTACTCTTTGATCAGCTGCGAATACAACCGGCAGGCCGGACGGGGAGGAGCCGGAGCGGTCATGGGTTCCAAGCAGCTCAAGGCCATAGCAGTGCGCGGCTCAAAGACCGTCACCATTCACGACCCGGATGCCTTCCGGACCGCAGTGATCCAGGCCAACGCCGACCTGGAGGCCTCGGAAGACGTCAAGGCCATGAAAGACGGAGGGACGGCCCCGGCCGTGGATTTTGCCAACGAAACAGGTCTGCTGCCCACTCGCAACTTTCAGGACGGGACCTATGAGCAGGCCTCCAGCTTAAGCGACGTCGGCCAGGCCAAACATTTGTGGCTGAACAGCGCCGCCTGCCTGGGCTGCCCAATCCGGTGCAGCAAGATGGGAGCGGTGCGGACCGGAAAATACGCTGGATTCATCACCGATATAGTGGAGTATGAATCCGCGGCCCTGATGGGCTCCAACCTGGGCATCTCCGATGTCCGCTCCGTGGCCCATCTGGTCAAGCTCTGTGACCGCTTCGGGCTGGACAGCATGTCCACCGGCGGCGTGATCGGTTTCGCCATGGAGGCCGGAGAAAAGGGGCTCATCGACTCCCCGGACGGAATCACCCTGGAATTCGGCAATGTTCAGGCAGCCGAATATCTGATCCGATCCATCGCCTTTGTGGACAACGACCTGGGTAAGCTCCTGTCCCAGGGGGTCAAGCGGGCTGCTGCCGCCCTGGGCGGAGATGCCACTGCCTTCGCCCAGCACGTCAAGGGACTGGAATCTCCAGCCTGGGGTCCGCGGGGGGCAGCCGGGACCGGATTGGCCTTTATGACCGCCGACCGGGGGGGGTGTCATCAGCGCGGCCTGCCTGCTCCCCTGGAGGTGACCGGCGGAGAATGGGAAGGAAAGCCTGTGGAGGCTTTGGCTCTGGAAGGCAAGGCAGGGATGCTTATCAGCATGCAGAACTATCTGGCCGGAACCGATGCCCTGGTCAAATGCGACTTCGGGGGCTTTGGCGTCCAGCCGGAGACTTACGCCGCCCTGCTCAGCGCTGCCACTGGGCAGAGCTTTTCGGCCGATTTCTTTGACCGCCTTGGAGAGCGGATCTGGAATCTGACCCGGCAATTCAACCTGCGGGAAGGGCTGGACCCGGCTGAGGATACCTTGCCCAAACGCTTTATGCAGGATCCCCTGCCCAGCGGTCCGCAAAAAGGACACCATTTCACCGCAAAAGAAATGGATTTTATGTTAAAGGACTACTATTCCGTGCGGGGCTGGGACGAGCAGGGACGGCCCACAACTGAGACCCTGGAAAGGGTGGGGGTCAGGGATCTGCCGGGGTTTGAGAAGAAGAGTTAATACTCGTATGAACGAGCTTTACCTTGAAGAAGGCCTGCCCTTCGAAGAAGGGCGGCCTACGTAGTTGCAACCCAGCTCGTGGTCTTTTGGGTAGGGCGGCCCGGCACTCACTTGTAGGCCGGACAATTGTACTTTGCAGTCCGGAGGCAAAGCTCGTATGAAACGAGAATCAAAGTGTTCAGGTGTCAGGTTTCAGCGCCGCCTCTGACCGCAGACGGCCAGTT
>CAZUER010000179.1:0-5768 GCA_964619345.1 uncultured Desulfohalobiaceae bacterium | reverse complement strand
GAAATATGCTCGGCTAACCCAAACTCCAAAATTCCACAGGCAGCGTCGAAGAGCCAATTTTTTTTGGTCCCTTGTGCTCAGGTGAAAACGGTCTTGCTGAGTCTCGACAGTGTCGATTATTTGCCGGGCATAGCTTTTGTCCTTTTCCATAATGGCGGATTCCGCAGCATGGAGGAACATTCTGCCGGCTTTCCGGGGATTGCCGCTCTTATCGTAGGCCTTTGTCAGGGCATATTTGACCCCGGCAATGGGACCGGCTGCCTCAGACCTTCCGGATTTGATGAGCCGGGAATGGGTCTGCACGGCTCGCTCCAGCTGAAAGATGGCGCTCCTTGGGTCATAGGGATGCCCCCATATTTCTTTCCGGGAGTAGATGGAGCCCAGTACAAGATGCATCCGCAAGATATCCCAGTCATCTCCGACCGGGGCCTTGTAGGCCATCCCTTTGAGTTCGAAAAGCTCGTCTATGAAACGATTCAACAATTCGTCAGATCCTTCTGCATCCTGCTTACTCCTTTCGAAAAGGACATTTACTATACCGTAGGCCGCCTCCATGTTTGTTGTGTCGATCGTCCAGGCCATCGCGTATCGTTGGAGCGCCTTTTGACGTGTTCCGGCAGCTCTGAACCGATCCGCCACAGCTTTGGCGAAGTGGGTCGGCAAGTTCTGCTGCTCGGTCTGTTGGGCCGCCGCAGCAATGCTGCGAAGATAACGCAAGCCGTATCCGGGACGGAAAACCACTGGAAAATCGTCACTGTAAACGGCCTTTATTTCTTTGACCATTCCTCGTGCCATCAAGTGCATGGATTGAAGCGGCGGCAAGGCCGGAATCCATACCGAATCAAATCGGTCGGGGCTGCACTTCGCCTCGACCAGATAGAAAATAAAGGACAGCAGAATCTTTTCGAAACCGTCTTAGGATGAGCAAGCCCCGGCGTTGCAGCACAAAGCGGTCAAAAGATTGCTGCATTTCCGCTTTTCGTTCATCGGTGAGAATATTACTGACGAATGCGATCCAGGTGAAAAGGCCGCCGAGGCCGAGAAGGCCGCCAACTACAGGAAAAAAGTCGGTAAAATACAGAATCCACCAAGAGACGGAAATGCCGGCGGCAATCAACCCGATCAGGTTACAGACCGCAACTTTGCTGCTTTGTGGAGAACCGCGCATAGGCCGAACCCAGAATCACATCGTGAATATCCACTCAAAACTGGAAATGCCATATACATAAAAAGGTAACAGACAAGGAATGACGAATGCGGGTAAAAATTCTTTACTTTTTGCCCGATTTCAAAACTCCAATACACAACTAATTTTTGATCTGCCAGGCATAAAAGTCAAGTCAGAAGCGCAAAATTCGGTTGAGCGACGAGCAGGAAATCCGAAAAGCGGACAACGTTCTTCGCGTCTTAAGCTTGGCTGCTTTGTTTGGCTTGGGGTAGGCCGCTTCATTGCCGGACTCAAGGATTTTGTCCGACCATTTCTTCATCAGTGGCAAAAGAATGCCTTTCATGCCAGATTGGTTTGTATTTTTTTCGACAGAGGTATATTCTATGCGCTTGTTTGAGAATTCATATTGAAAGAGCTTAGGAAATGGATATGGGTGCTCTCAAGTCGTCAGGCTGGTCTTTATACATACTTACGTTTGATTTTGGAGGACAAAGCTCATCCAGATATCCTTGGCCCGGATCTTGGATTGCTTTTCAAAGTACTCAACACATATCAAGCTGCAATCTTCAAAAACGGGCATAAGGTCGGATTTTGACCACAGGTTAAATACGTATCCTTCAAGCCTGGTCTGCGTGTCCTGCCCCTGCTTCATAGTCAGCGCCGCCTCTGGCGGCGGTCGCCAGTTTGATCCGGGTTGAAACTGGTCACGAAAATGGCAGGCCCGGCACTCACTTGCAGTTTGAAGGTTACTGCAATGTACAAAAGCCCGTTCCCAAATGAGTGCCGGGCCGCCCTACCCAAAAGACTACGGGCTGGATTGCTTAGTAGGCCGCCCTTCTCCGAAGGGCAGGCCCTCCTCCAGGAAAATCTTGTTTCATACGAGGAGCACATGACCTTGGGGTTTCAAAGCATTCAGTATGCGTGAAAATATGAGCTGAAAACGCTCATGAGGCACATGGACCAAGGCCCCGACCAAGAGCAAGGCATCCATGTCCATCTCCTGAAAATCAAAGCTCTCAAAATCAGCTTCGATTACTCATACAGTATGAATATATTTTTATCATGGAAAAGGGTAACCATTGCTCAACCCATTCAAGACCAACGAGCGGATATTTGGGGGAAACGTTTCCCCCCTCTGGGATATCCATTCAAATCCCTAAGCAGTGGGCCATTCCATCTCGTATATGGACTTTCCCGCACGAGTCTTTCTCTTACCTGTTCAATATTCAATCGCCTGCACGTTTCCTTGGCTGGATAACCGGTTTCCGGTTCATAACCATTTTGTGCATACCAGGCTCTGACCAAAGTCATGTGGGCCTCTCTTTCCACTGCCCCTGCTGGTGTTTTTTTGGCCTCTGCATGCTGTGGCAGCATATCGTCGTCCATTGTAATTCCCTGACGTGCATTAAAGGAACGCTCAACGACTCCCACCCGTTGGGAGACATCAGTGAGCGTCTTTGCCGTGTAGTGTATGCCTGTCGCATTGCTTAACATCTCAGCCAACCCCTCGAACAACGAGGTTTTCCAAACCAGTGGAAGGGCACATGTCCATGTATTCACAGCCCCTTTGCATCGGCCGATGCAATCGGCCAAGGTGGCGACCCGCTCACCATGGATAATAGATTGCACCGGATCGTTGCTGATAATTTTTTGGGCCATCAATTTCTTAAGCACGTCCTCGTCAGAGTTGTCTCCTGCAGCCCAACTCCGACCGCGCAAGTGATCAGCACCGCGAGTGGAAATAGCATGGGCCAGGGAAAAAAGTCCGTCAGGATAGATGCCGCGTCCCAGTCCCTTTACGTGATAACAATAGTCCATAGCCCTATGACCGATGATTTTGGCCAGAGTGTACATTCCTTCGGCAATGAGGTTACCGAAGCCTTCACGCATCACCGTTTTATGAATCAATTCCAATTGATCTTCAGTGTTATGCCAGGACAGATCAAGACCACCAGTAACCCTTTCATCAATAATACCTTTGTTGTACAAATCTTTGGCAAAAGCGATAGTATTTCCCATAGCAATGACATCCACACCATAGATGTCGCAAAGATTCCCCATCTCCATGATGGCAATGGGATCAAAAACTCCACAGTTTGTACCTAGACAGTAAATAGCTTCATACTCGAGCCCTTTACCGACCTCTCCTTTCTGTTTTCCTTCTGGAATTTTGTATACATTCTTACATTTGATATGGCAGGTCTTGCAGCCTGTACGAGCAATTTCATATGCTTTCCATGCCTTTGGGCGCAGTTTCTGCGGAATTTCCTCAGCAGAAAGCATTGCCGCAGAGTTCCGAACACCAGGGCCCCAATGGGTAACCCCGTAATGGGACCCAAAGACAGAAGCCACCTCTTGTTGGACCCTGTCCTGATTCAGATACGAGTTGTCTTCCTTGATCAGGGCCATAAGACCTTGACGGTTGTATAATTCAACATTTTTGGTACCTCTGACAACAACAGCCTTGAGTTTTTTGGATCCCCATACAGCGCCACTGCCCCGCGATGCCGAAGCGTATTTGTCGACAATGGTCGAGGCCTGTCTCACAAGATTTTCACCGCCTTGTCCAATGCAGGCTACGCTGATCTCTTTACCGTGCCGTTCGGCAAGGATGTCAATGGTGGCCCAGGTTGTGAGCCCCCACAAATCACTTGCGCTATTTAAGAAGACATGCTCATCCTCAATAAGCAAATAAACAGGTTTGGGTGCAGCGCCGACAATAACAAATTGATCATATCCGGCTTTTTTCATAGCATGTGCCATACCTCCGCCGGCATTGCCGTCCCCCAGAATTCCGCTATATGGAGAAAGGCAGCTGACGTGAAGGCGGCTGGAAAGCCCTAGACCTGTGCCTGTCAAAGCTCCTGGTGCCAGGCAGAGAAAGTTTTCCGGCCCCAGAGGATCAACACCAGGCCCAACATTATCAAAAAGGGTTTTGGCATTCAGGCCACGCCCCCCAAGGTAATTGCTGGCCATATCAGGATCTAAAGCCCTTTTCTCAAAAGTTTGCCCGGTCATATCCACATAGAGCAAAGTTCCAGACCAGCCATACATAAAACCTCCAGCTTAGGGCGACCGTATCATTAAAGAATTCATTTCTGCGTTGTAATGTCTGAGATCTCCATGATTTCGCACTCTCGCTCAAGGTACATCGTTCGCAAGTCGCCTACAAATATTTTTTACCACCTCCCTCTGGAAAATGCCGGCGATGCTTTTATTTTTATAAAAAAAGATCACCACATTCTCACCTTTAAGAAAAGATAGTATCAATAATAATTTTTTTCTTATTTACGTGCCGTGGGACTGCTCTTGACGATGAACGAGGACCTCAACATGCCGGAGAACCCCATCTGTCATGGGGTAAGCATTCAGCCCCCACTTTCCAAAGTTCAGAGTGTCTTTCCAGCAAGGCGGTGTCCAGGCCTTCAGCTTAAAATTGATGATGAGCACGTAAAGGAGGCGATTATGTAAGGAAGTTTCAAATTGGGCAACCCTACACCGGTAGCATTCACAGCCAAGGAACCTGCATGTTCGCTACTCCTGGACCCGTCAAAAATGATGTGAATCTCACATTAAGGAGGTAAGCCACCAGCCCGGTACCTGTAAAGTAAAGCTTCGGACTCTTGGAGATTCGTTTCCCTTTGGACCGATAATATGGCTCGAGGAGATATATGACATTTGAGGCCTGGAGCACACTTAACCACTGATTTCTTGGGACTGACCCCATTCGCGGCCGGAGAGGCCCAGAAACGGCACCACCGAAGCCCGCCCGGCTAGACTTTCGGACAGGTTTTCCAGAAGCATGAAGTTCTGTGATCCCGTGATGATAAAAAGTCCATTGTCTCCTTATATATCAAGATAAAGAGTATATTTTTTCTCGGTTCCAGGCCAAAATGGTCTTCCAAAAAAGAGAGCTGATCAACCCTTGAGCTTTTGGGCTACCGACCGTCCGTAATCCTGGGCTACCTTAATGCCGCCGCTGACAGAGGCGGACTTGAGCATCAGCGGGCCGCTGACCATATCCAGGGAGAAAACATGGAGCAAGGTATTGTATAAACGCTCCACCACTCCGCTGTCCCAGCCGAAAGACCCGAAAGCCCCGCCAACCTTGCCTTGCAGCTCGGCCTTTTCCATCACAAACAAAAGTGTCTTCATGCTTTGCAGCATCTCGCCGTGGTAGTTCGGAGAGCCGACGATATAGGCGTCAAAACCCTGCAGGTCGGATTCCGTTTTGAACTTCTGGGCCTTGGAAACAACGGCCTCCGCACCCTCTATACGCAAACCTTCGCCGATAAGCTCAGCAATCTGCTCCGTTCCTCCGGACCGCGAGTCATAGACGATGAGTGCTCTCTTCATAACGCCCCCTCTGGGAAGAATCGAAATCCCACTGTTGTTTATCAATTAAGTGGTTGTCTCTCCACCGGCTTCCCGCCAGGCCGCGACGCCACCATCGAGCACCGCTACGTCCTCGTGACCGAAGTATCGCAGAGCCCAGTACAGGCGGGCGGCCACCGTCATGTTCCCGGGGACGCTCGTCCCGGAGGGCGTGATGACCACCCGGTCATGGCCGTTCCCCCCACTTCCCGCATGACTTCAGAGA
>CAZUER010000178.1:0-5788 GCA_964619345.1 uncultured Desulfohalobiaceae bacterium | reverse complement strand
AATCGGATTCTACGTTTCATCCTCGATCAAACTGGGCGTCTGCGGCCAGCGGCGGCGCTGAACACTGAACATTGAAACCTGAACACTCCTGGAACCTTACACCTGAGAACAAAATTACCGTGTGTTGGGAGGGGGCAACTTTGACAATGATGCATTGATGTGATAGCATCACACATCCTACTTCGAAAGGAGGATTGGTGGTATGCGTACGACATTGAATATTGAAGACGATATCCTGAGCACAGTAAAAGAATTGGCTCAAAAAGAACAGGTCTCAGCTGGAAAGATTCTTTCCCGTTTAGCCAGGGAGGCCCTCACAAGGCGAGAGGGGCAACCAAGCTTGGAGAACCAGAAAATTGTGGCTGGATTCCAACCATTCCCTCCTCGAAATAAGGTCGTATCCAATGAGCATATCGACCGGTTAAGAGATGAGGAAGGGGTGTAAATGCGAGCTCTGTTTGATGTGAATGTCCTTATTGCCATACTGGATGCAGGGCATGTCTCCCATCGAACGGCCATGGACTGGTTGGAGGAGGCATCACAATACGGATGGGCCTCTTGCCCAATGACCCAAAATGGATGCATCCGAATTATGTCCAATCATAAATATCCAGCCCCATTGCCAGCCAGTCTGGTTGCTAAGCGATTGGAGCAAGCTGTTGTAGCGCCGGAGCATCAGTTCTGGCCAGATGATATCAGCCTGTTGGGCTCCCTTATCTTTGATTGGTCCTATGTGCTCAGCTCAAGACATGTGACTGACATGTATCTTTTAGCTTTAGCTGTTCAGAATCAGGGAAGATTGGTTACCTTCGACCGCCGAATCAGCCTGCAAGCAGTAAGCAGAGCGGAGAAGGAACATCTCTATGTCTTGAGTTAAATTAGGTTTTGAAGGTCTTTTGTCTTGAAGGTATCGCTTTTTTGCCGGGCAAAAAGTTCATGCTTGCAGCCTGGTCATGGAATCGTTGGCATGACGTACTCGGAACTTTTACTGATCAGCCCTGAATGGAGGTGATATGCCCCAGCAATCGAAACATGGTCAGTTCACCATTCAGAAAAAAACGTATACTTTGCATGCCATGCAGGGGCGGATTACATACCTGCAAAGCGAGGGGCAGGATCGTAAAATCCGGGTGGCAAGCGGGGATGATCAACAAGAATTTGACATTCCCTGGCAGGTGGAAGTTGAGGAAGGCCATGTCGTTGATGTGGTCTATGCTGTGGACAGGGATCAGCCAGAGAAAAAACAACCATATTATATATATGACCGGGATAAAGAGTCGATCGAATTAAACGACACCCTTCCGAAGCCGAATAAGAACTTCATTCTGGCTCTTTTGGATTTTGTCTTGATCATTCTTGTAGGCCTGGTCGGGGCCAGACTCATATTCCCAATGGTTCAAGATAATGTCCTTTGGGGGTTGGGAGCCTTGTTGGTGCTGATGATAATAGTTTATGTTCTGGTACATCTGTTTACCTATAGGCTGTTCTTTAAGCAGGACCTCGCTCAGCTCAAGGCCATGAACAGCACGATTAAGAGACTGGCTGCGAGCTTTTCCAGGAGATAGATGATAGAAGTCTGGAAAGGGGCACAGAAGACGGAAGATAGGAGCGAATGAATATCCAAAGGCCTAACACTACAGCGACAGTTCTGGCATGAACAAACCTTGAAAGAGCTAGGCAGGCGCCTGGCGATCCCAGAATGGCCAGGGTGGCACCTGGCGGTCCAGGGGACAAAGCTTTGGGATCACAATCTGTCGCTGTAGTGTGAGACGTCACTGCAAAATGTCGCTTTACGTTCATCTACAGCAAAAGCTTGGATTATAACTCTTTGTTTTTGCTGACCTCTGACGTCTGATCTCTGACCTCTATCCAGTGCAAAAGGGCTTTTTGCCCTCGCATCTTTGTATCCGCCCTTTGTGCATGGACAGGACCCGGTGGCTGACTTGGGCCAGCCAGTCCAGATCGTGGCTGACCACGATGAGGTTGGTGCCCCATTTCTCTCTGGCCTGGAGCATGGCCCGGCGAGTCAGATTGGTACTTTCCTGATCCAGATTGGAGGTCGGTTCATCCAACAGGAGCACGTCGGGCTTTAAAACGAGCCTGGAAGCCAGGGCCACCCGCTGTCTTTCCCCGCCGGAAAGCTGATGCCACTTGCGGCGGGCAAAATGTTCCGGAGGCAGACCGACCATATTCAGGGCTGTAGCCACCTTTTCCTCTGCTTGCTTTACTTTCCTGACCTTGAGTCCATAGGCCACATTGCCGTAAACCGAACGTTTGAGCAGGTAAGGGTTTTGAGTCAGTAAACTGACCCTGCGGCGCAACCATTCCTTTTGAGTGCTTCCTTTTTCCCCTCGAAGGTAGACCCATCCCCGGGTCGGGTCCTCCAGGAAAGCCAAAAGGCGGAGCAGGGTGCTCTTGCCGCTGCCGTTATGGCCGGAAATGCCCAGAATGGTGTTTTCCGGAATCCTGAGTTCAGGGACTTCCAAAACATTCTGTCTGGCATAGCTCACGCTCACATTTTCCAGAGTATAGATATAGGTCATACCACAAAGCCTTATTCCGTTTTCTGCCGTAAAAAGTGGAGCAGGAGATTGACGGCAAAGGCAATGCTTAAGAGGACCAATCCCAGGGCAATGCCCATGCCGAATTGTCCCTTGTTTGTTTCCAGAGCAATGGCCGTGGTGATGGTCCTGGTATGCCATTTGATGTTCCCTCCCACCATCATGGAAATGCCCACTTCAGAGACGATACGTCCATAGGCGGTAACAGCGGCAGCCAAAATGGCAAAGCGGGCCTCCCAGAGGGTGGAGAGCATAACTTGTCTCCGGTATGCCCCAAGGGTGAGTAATGTATGCCGAAGACGTTCATCAATATGCTCCACAGCAGTGGCGGTCAAAGCTATGATGATGGGCAGCCCAAGGATGATTTGGCCAATGGCGATGCCGGGGAGGGTGAACAAGAGGCCGAAATCCCCCAAAGGGCCTTGTCTGGAAACCATGGCGTAGACCAAAAGACCGATAACCACTGTGGGAAAGGAGAGTAGGGTGTCCACAATGAGCCGGACACCCCTTTTGCCTGGAAAAGTACGGTAGCCAAGAAAAAAACCGAGGGGAATGCCCAGGAACAGACTGCCGGCAATGGACAGGGTGGATACCCGGAGGGTGACCCAGATAGCGGAGAAAGTCTGGGCGTCGCCTGATATGAGAAGTTCAAAGGCCCTGATCAGGCCTTGCCATAAATAATCCATGTTTCAGCTTTGCCTCCGGCAAATCCAAAAAACCTTTTGGGCCAGAGGGCAAAAAATGTATTTGTTTTCTACTTGGCGTTGGGATTGAAGAGCTTTTTCCCCAGCAGGTTGTAGTTCCCAATGGCCTTCTGCACGTTGGGGGAGGTTATCCACTCGGCAAACCGGGTAGCCAAGTCATATTTGACATCCGGACAGTTCTCCGGGTTCACGGCCAGTACGCTGTACTGATTAAACAATGCTGTATCACCTTCAACCTGGATATCCAGAGGTGGGTTGCCGTCCTGGGAATGGGCATATTTAATATACGTGCCCCGGTCGGTCATGGTATACAGATCCCGTTCAGCGGCAATGCGGATGGTGGCCAACATGCCTTGCCCGGTTTCCATGTACCAGTCTCGGCCTTCCGGAATATCCAATTCGGCCGCAGTCCACAGATTACGTTCCTTCTTGTTTGTGCCGGAATCGTCCCCTCGACTGGCAAATCCGGTTTTCTTTTGGGCCAGAGTATTCAAGGCTTCATCCACACTCATTCCTTTGATCCCGGCCGGATCATCTTGGGGGCCGATGATGACAAAGTCGTTGTACATGACCTCCTGTCTGTCCACTCCATAGCCATTTTGCACATAAGCCTTTTCAGCCGGGGGTGCATGGACCAGGAGAACATCGACATCGCAGTTGCGGCCCAGCTCCAAGGCCTTGCCGGTTCCCACCGCGGTCCATTTGAGCTCAATCCCGGTATCATCTTCAAACATGGGTGCCAGCTCATCAAGCAAACCGGTGTTGTCTGTACTGGTGGTGGTGGCCATCATCAAGGATTGGCCGGCCCAAGCCCAGGCAGAAAATAAGAGCAGTGAAGAAAGCATAATACCCACGACCATTGAACGTCTTTTCATGCCAGCAACCTCCTTTCAGTTACATAATGTCCTTCAAATTGCATACTCAGAACATGGGATAATTCTCTTTATTTGTCAATTCAAGGAATTTTGCAGACAAGTAAGAATAAAATATCTAAATATTACCCTAAAGAACAGATGGAAAAGTCAGGCTCATACCCGCATGGCTCTCACTTGATTGCCAAAGGGCTATACAAAGGAATACAGGTCTGGAATTTGATGGAAAGTTAAAACATTACAGCGACAGTTCGGGCATGAGCAAATCTTGAAAGAGCCAGGCAGGCGCCTGGCGATCCCAGAATGGCCAGGGTGGCACCTGGCGGTCCGGGGGGCAAAACTTTGGGATCACAATCTGTCGCTGTAGTGCTAAAGGCAGGACATAATGAGCAGGAAGGGTCTTATGGCCGGCCTCAGGAGGCCGGATGGACGATCTTGCCGGACAAGGAAAGGTCGTAGCCGGCCAGATCGGCAGTCAGGTTGGTGAATTCGGAACTGGACAGGGTGTGCAGGAAATCCTGGATATTGGCATCGAAAAAGCGTTCCTTGGTAATCAGCAGGTCGAAACGCTCCCAGTGGAAGGGAATGAAGTCAAGTCCCAGCAGGCCGGCCACAGTATGAATCCCAGGTCCGCAGTCGGCCCGTCCGGATAAGACTTCCAATCCCACATCCAGATGGCGGGAAACCTCACAGTCGTAGCCGATGATATCGGCAGGGGATAGGCCGTCTTTGGCTATGGCCTGGTCCAGCCAATGTCTGGTGCCGGTACCCATGGAACGATTGACCAGGCGCAGGCCTTTGGAGGCCAGATCCGCAACAGAACGGATGTGATGAGGATTTCCGCGAGATACGATCAGGCCTTGTTCCCGCTTGCAGAAGTTGACCACAGCCGGCATGTGTTCCAAAACGGCTGCGGCCGGCCCGAAGTTGAAATCCCGGGAGTCTTCCTCAGCCATGTGGCTGGTGGCCATATGGCACAGTCCCTGGCGCAAGGTCTTTAAGCCCCCCATACTTCCCAGGTTGCCGAACACTGCAGTGTATTCAGGGAATTGGCGCATGAACAGGCTCAAGCTCCGGTCCAGGAGGATGTCGTTGCTGCCGGCGACGACAAACAGGGCTGGAGAACCGAAAACAAAGCCCTCCTGGCGGGGATAGTTGATGGTATTGTTGTCCACCCATTGCTGGACCAGATGCTTGGGAAAGAGCCACTTGCCGGTGACCTTGGTGGCCGGCAGGCCTTTGTCGGTGATCAGTTTGTAGACGTTTTTTTCATGAATACCAAGCAGGGAGGCGACTTCCTTGGTGGATAATAGCGTGGTCATTCCGTAAATTTAAAGAAACGGGCGGCCGTGGTCAACGGCCGCCCGTTTCTTTATTCCACGGTGATATGGTCTTTGATTTTTTCAAAAGTCCCCTGGCCGATGCCTTTGACTTCCATAACCTCTTCCACGGATTCAAATGGGCTCTGTTGCCGATATTCCACAATCCTCTGGGCCAGGGTTTCTCCTATGCCGTCCAGTTCCACCAGGACCTCCACAGGTGCGGTATTGATGTTGACAAGTTCGTGTTCTTCAGCCTGAAGAGGTGAAGAAAAGACAAGACAGGCAATGAGCAAGGTGCAGAAAAAAGAGAAAGCTGCCACACGATTGAT
>CAZUER010000177.1:0-5906 GCA_964619345.1 uncultured Desulfohalobiaceae bacterium | reverse complement strand
CTAAAATAAGGGCACCTGAACCCTATGCCCCGCTTAAAAATGGTTGTGGCCTATACTGGCACTCATTTTCAGGGTTGGCAAGTTCAGCCCGGGGCCAGAACCGTGCAGGACTGTCTGCAGCAGATCCTGACTACCATCTGTTCCCAGCCTATTCAGGTCCATGGCTCCGGGCGAACCGATGCCGGGGCGCATGCCCTGGGCCAGGTGGCCCATGCCGATGTTCCGGAGAGACGCCGCCATGTACCCTGGGTCCGTGCTTTGAACCGCATGCTCCCAGAGGATGTGGCTGTAAGGGAAGCGGAGTATGTGCCTGCAGACTTCCACGCTCAGTACTCGGCCCTGGAAAAGGAGTACTTGTATACCCTGTGGACCCATCCGGACTACGTCCTGCCCCAAAACAGACCCTTTGTCTGGTGGACGCCCGGTGTCAGTGAACAGGCCATGCGGGAAGTAGCCCATGTCCTTCAGGGTGAGCATGATTTTGCCGCTTTTCAAAATACCGGCACCCCGGTAGCCCATACCAAACGCTTCCTGCGGGAGGTCAATATCCGGCTCCAGGGGGAAATAATCGAATGCCGCTTCACAGCCAACGGATTTTTAAAACAAATGGTCCGCAATATGATTTCCGCCCTGGTGGATGTGGGCAAGGGCAAAATGGACCTGGTTCAGTTACAGGACCTGTTACAGAGCCGGGATCGCCGATTGGGGCCGGCCACAGCCCCGGCCAGGGGATTGACCCTGTCCCGGGTGGTGTATGAGAAGACCGAAGACCGAGGACCGAAGACCGAGGACTGAAGACTGAGGACTGATGGCTGAAGATGACAGAGATCAGCCTGGTGCCGGCACATCTCACGTGTCGCAAAAAATATTTCAGATTTGCCGGAGGCAAAGCTGAACCGGGAGTGAATATGCAGGTGGTCAGTTCAGTGCGGGAGTTCCAGAATCAGTGCCTGAGTTTGCGTTGCTCCGGACAGGTCACGGCCCTGGTGCCCACCATGGGCTATTTCCATGAAGGACACGTCAGTCTCATGCGTTGGGCCCGGGAGAATGCAGACACGTTACTGGTCAGCCTGTTCGTCAATCCCGCACAGTTCGGCCCGGCCGAAGATTTGGACCGCTACCCCCGGGATTTGGATCGGGACAAGGATCTGGCCCGGGAGGTCGGGGTGGATGTCCTGTTTTCTCCTGAGGCGGACCAGGTCTACAAGCCAGATCATGATACATGGGTTGATGTTCCCGGTTTGAGCGCGTATCTATGCGGCCAAAGCCGGCCCCATTTTTTTCGGGGGGTGTGCACCGTGGTCTGCAAGTTGCTGAATTTGGCTCTGCCCCACAAGGCGGTGTTCGGACAAAAAGACTGGCAGCAGATGGTGGTGGTCACCCGCATGGCCCGGGATCTCAATCTGCCGGTGGAGATTGTGGGCCGGCCCACGGTGCGGGAAGAGGACGGCCTGGCCATGAGTTCGCGCAATGCGTATCTTTCTGAAAATGAGCGACGCCAGGCGGCCCATATTTACGCCGGCCTGCAGGAAGTGCAAAAGATGGTCAATGGCGGGGAGCGACAAACCTCCCGGCTCAAGGATTATCTGACACAATACTACACCCGGAACGTTCCTTCCGGGCGGATAGACTATGTAGAGTTCGTGCACCCCTGGGAACTGATCCCCAGGGAAGATGTGCAGGATCAGGTATTGGTGGCAGTGGCCGTGCATGTGGGGTCGGCCAGACTGATCGACAATATGCTTGTGCAAGGATGAGAAAATGGCAATGCGGTGTTTTTTACAGGCCAAGATTCATAGGGCACAGATAACCTTTGCCGATGTGGACTACGTGGGCAGTATAGCCATCTGCCCCAAGTTGTTGGAGGCAGCTGGCATTTTGCCCAACGAACAGGTGGATGTATACAATATAAGCAATGGCGACCGTTTGACCACGTACGCCATAAAGGGCAATGAAGGCCAGATCGGGCTCAACGGGGCCGCAGCCTTGAAAGGTCAGGTGGGAGACAGGGTGATCATCGCTTCCTATATCTGGCTGACGACAGAAGAGATAGCCGGCTTCGAGCCACGAGTGGTCATTGTAGATGAGCAGAATCAGATGGTTGAACGCTGACCACTCTGACCTGAAATTCTTATCCACAGATCACACAGATGCACACAGATAGAAGGGATTCTATTTCCGCGGGCTAGGAATAAGAACCTATCCCGCGGAAGGTGAATCAGTGTCAATCGGTGTGATCTGTGGACGTTAAAAACCTGTTTTGATAATTATCTCCCAAATCCCAGCTTCTCCCGAATCTCCTGCATAGTCTGTGAGGCCTCTTCTTTCGCCCTGGCTGTGCCCTGATCCAGAATAGAGCGGACCATATCAGGATCGGCTTTCAGCTCGTTTCTCTTGGCCTGAATGGGGGTTAAAAATTCCTCCATCATCCCGGCCAACAGCTTCTTACACTCCATGCATCCCCGGGATGCTTGGGTACATCCCTCATGGATTTCTGGATATTCCTGTCCTGGACTCAAAAGCCGCAAGTAGGGAAAGAGATTGCAGTTGGCCGGGTCTCCGGGATCCTTCAACCGCATTCTGTCCGTGTCCGTGAGCATGGACATGATCTTGGTCCGAACTTCCGCAAAATCCTCCCCCAAGGAGATGGCATTGTCGTAGCTCTTGCTCATTTTCCGTCCGTCCAGCCCCGGCAGCTTGGCCGACTCCGTGAGCTGGGCCTGAGGTTCCGGGAAGAACTGGCCGTAAAAGTAGTTGAAACGGCGGGCGATCTCCCGGCATAGCTCCAGATGAGGAAGTTGGTCCTGCCCCACCGGGACCATGCTGGCCTTGTACATTAAGATGTCGGCGCTCATCAGGACCGGGTAGCCTAGAAAACCGTAGGTGTTTAAGTCCTTGGCCACCAGCTCCTGTTTGATCTCCTTGTAGGTCGGGTTGCGTTCCAGCCAGCCAAGGGGGGTGATCATACCAAGCAAAAGGTTCAGCTCGGCATGCTCCAAGACCTCGGATTGGCGGAAAATGACCGATTTTTGTGGATCTAAACCGGATGCGATCCAGTCGATGAGCAGTTCGGGGACAAAGGAGGCGATCTTCTGCGGAGAGGCGTATTCGCTGGTCAACGCGTGCCAATCGGCGATAAAGAAATAGCATTTGTGCTCCTGCTGCAACTGAATCCAGTTTTGCAGGACCCCGAAATAATGCCCTAGATGCAATGGCCCGGTAGGGCGCATGCCGGATACGATACGGTGAACCGTGGTCATGGTCTCTCTCTTCTCCTTGTCGGCTTTGCCTGCGGAAATTTTTTTGGCCTCAAAGCGGGCTAAAAAAATTTTCCGGAATAATCGAATAGCTTTCCCTAGTGCTCGGTCATATGTGCACTGTCTGGTTTTGGATGCGAAAGCTTTCCTCTTCTGATCCCCCTCCCTGCCGCCTGTCTTCCAGGCGGGAGGGAGGGGGGGTTAGGGGAGGGTTCTTTGTTTTCGACACTTGAGAGGTGTCAAGGTATTGCCCCTCACATCGGTAAAAGCCAGGAGGCCATGGTATACAGAACGGGCACGATAACTTTATGCACAGCCCCGGTTAGAAAGAGGACGATAAGGATGATGAATCCATATTTGCTGTTTTGCATGTAGGCCTGGGCCAGATGGGGGGGCAGCAGGCCGGCCAGGATATTGCTGCCGTCCAATGGGGGGATGGGGAGTAGATTGAACAGTCCCAACCCCAGGTTGACCAGTACTCCGGCCTGGCACATATACGCCAAAGGTTTAATGGCCCCCATTCCCTGAGGCATATAGCCGTAAAAAGCCACCAAGCCATGAAAAATCAGGGCAAAGACAATGGCCAGGATGAAATTGGTCAACGGCCCGGCCAGGGAAACCAGGATAAGGCCTTGACGCGGATTGTGAAAATAGCGAGGATTAATAGGTACCGGTTTGGCCCAGCCCACCTTGACCAAAAACAGGGCTATGGTTCCAATGGGGTCAAGGTGTTTTATAGGATTCAACGTCAGGCGGCCGGCGGATTTGGCCGTAGGGTCACCAAGGAGATAGGCCACATAGCCGTGGGCCACCTCATGAAAGGTGATAGCCATAAGCACGGGAACGGCCAGGATGGCCAGCTGTTGGATAAAGGGTGCGATATCGGACATGGCCTTACTGGCTATCATCATCTTTCCTTCTGGGCAAGAAAAATCAAATGAAAAAAATATCCCAAGCCCTGCACACGTATGTCCGATCCAGGGACATGCAGGAACAGATGGATATCGCCCGCTTATGGCGGAGCTGGCCGGAAATTGTCGGTCCCAACCTGAGCGGGATGGCCAAACCTCTGGGGCGGCGAAAAGAGCATCTGGTGGTCGGGGTTACAGACAGTGTGGCCATGCAGGAGCTCAGATTCTATGCTCAGGACATTTTGGACCGTATTGAGCATTTTTTGGGGCATCAACCTTTTGACAAGGTGACAGTAGAGCTGATAAAGGGGAGGACTTGTCTGGATGGGGTTCATCTGGAGCATTCATGGGTTCTTCCCGAACCGAAGATTCCCCAAAATGTGGGTGAGCTTGGACCCTATCTGCCGGAAGGCTCGGCCATACGTTCCTGTTATGAGGCCTATGTTCGGGCCTTGGCCGATTCTGCCGGGAAGAGTCGTTCATAAGAGGTTAATAACGTGCGTACTATTGTACTTTCACACTTTCAACTTACGTGCCAGGAGGATCTACAGATATGAGCCAAGAATTGACCCTTGAATCCCTGCAGCTTTCCAAGCCCTTGGAAAAAATGACCGCCAAGGAGCTGCGCGAGTTAGCCATAGAAAAGATTCCGCAGATTACTGGTGCGTCTGGAATGGATAAGGACGAGCTGGTCAGCGCCATTAAGGACGTCCTGGGGATTACCGAAGAGTCTAAAGCCACAGCCTACAAAGAGGAGATCTGGTCTTTGAAACGGAGGATCAGGGATTTGCGGGCCCAGAAGCAAGAGGCCCAGGGCCTGAGCCAACAGGAAAAGGACAAGCTGCGTAAACAGATCAAGCAGCTCAAGCGGCGCACCCGCAGGCTGGCCGCTGGTTAAGGTCCTCCACCTTATTGTCTGCCAGAAATTCTTATTTTTTTGAACTTGACATTTGACCGCAAATTCTTTAAACACTTCTTTCGCGTTTGGGGGTTGGTCTAGAGGCAAGACGCCGGGTTCTGGCCCCGGTAACAAAGGTTCGAATCCTTTACCCCCAGCCAATTCAGGGCGTCCCCATCGTCTAGCCCGGTCCAGGACACCGGCCTTTCACGCCGGCGACAGGGGTTCGAATCCCCTTGGGGACGCCAACAAATCGACGGTTAGGTTGTTTGCATGTGCAAAATCATGTGCAAAATAACCTTTCACAAAGCCTCTGACCGCCCATCGGAGGCTTTTTTAATTTCCAGTACTTTCCCTTTCTTTTCCCCGCCAAACACACCGTTCAGATTCGCTTTGGCTCCTCTGAGGGAATGAAGGTACCTGTCAGTGGTTGTGGCCGATTTGTGCCTGAGTATTGCTTGAATAATCCCCAGGGGTACGCCCGCTCGGTCCATCATACTTGCAGACAAGTGGCGGATTGCGTGGAAGCTGAAATGAGATTTTATCCATGTTTTCTTCAGGCGGAAGCTACCTGAGAGATTGTATTGCTGGATACTTTTCCACCATTCCAATTCACGAGGACATATGCCCGAAGAACGGACAACCCTCACCGTAGGCCAGCCCATTGGATCAGTCCCTCCCAAAGAGGGCTACATGCCCGTCCTCAACGGCCTGAGCTTTGACAAAGAGGCCTGCTTCCATCAGCCTTCAAAATTCTCATCCATGGAAGAATGTCAGAAGGCGGTTGAAGGGATTCTGGACAAATACAGCAGCGCCACCTTGAGGGCCATGCTCAGGCGG
>CAZUER010000176.1:0-6036 GCA_964619345.1 uncultured Desulfohalobiaceae bacterium | reverse complement strand
ATCAAGGTATCTCAAGTTCTTATGCTGAACACTGAACACCGAACACTGAACACAACTTGCTGTTATCCAGATACAGAGCAAATCAACTGAAATTGTTGAAAATGGAAAGCAGAACCAAAAAGCCCTGTAACTTGTCAGCCGCAGTCCCGACACAGGTCCCGGCCCTGTTTTTCGACCAGTTTGGACTGCATGGTTGGCTCCCCGCATTGATCACAGCATTGGGAAGAAGCGATACGAGCTTTGTCCGGAACGGAAAATTCCCCGGTGTGGACAGAAAACAACGAATGCAAAGGCATGTCCAGAACCCGCCGGCTGGCTTCCTGATGCAGGGTGTCAAACTCCTGCTTCTCTTCTTCTGTGGCCAGGCCTTGCATGACCCGGCTTAAGAGCTCCTGGTGCCTGCCTTCCGGGGTGAAGCCCTCCGGGAGCATGCACAGGCGCACCCCTTGCCCGCTGTTGCGATCGATGAAAGTGAAGGCCTGTTTGCCCACATCTTTATATAGAAAGTTTCCTTTGCCAAAGGTGCATCCGGTCAGCACTTGCACTGCATCCACACCACACGCATCTGTTTCCACAATAGCCACCAGCTCCTCGTCTTCAGAACGCTGGGATTGCAGCATTTCCAAACCGGCCTTGGCCGCCCGGTACCCAATGGACAAGCCGGGGCAGATATGCCCGTGGAACTCAGCACATCGCATGAAATCTTCAGGAAATTGAAATTGCTCGGCCATAATATCCTCCGCTCTTGTGTATAATAAACATCATTTCGTGCCACGGATTTTGCATTTATCTCTCCATTTTGACAAGGAGGCCGTTTGAATCGCTTGATTTCCTTCGAAGCTAGTGTCGTGTCTAAACCCGAGTGTCGCAAATAAGAACTCTCCTCCATAGCTGTGACGCCTTTTCTCAGCCAGACTTGCGGGCTGGGCCATTGTTGTGTACACATGTCAGGTAAGCATACAAATGTGTGAAGCATACCGATGGGATCCCTGAACACTTGAGGGAAAGCCCTTTTCTGAGGATAAATGACAAGGAGACACTAAGGATGAGGATAGCCTCGATTCAATTGGGTGTGGTTGAAGACGACAAAAGCCGGGCCATTGACCGGGCTGTGCACTTTATGCGCCAGTGCCGGGGCGCGGACCTCATCGTATTACCGGAATTGTGGAATATCGGGTTTATGAGTTTTGACAGTTACTATAGCCAAGCCGAGTCCGAGAACGGGCCGACGCTTTCGGCCATGAAGGACATGGCCCGGGAGCTGGATGCTTATGTACATACCGGGAGCTTTGTCCTCCAGGAGGGAGGCTCGTACTTCAATGCCAGCTATCTGCTGTCACCAGCTGGTGAAATCCTTGGATCCTACCGCAAGATACATCTCTTTGCCTTTCAGTCCCAGGAAAGGCAGCTCCTCACTCCCGGCGCGGAGATCAGTGTGGTTGAGACCCCTCTGGCCGCCTTTGGTCTGGCGACCTGCTTTGACCTTCGCTTTCCGGAGCTGTTTCGGAAAATGATCGATAAGGGTGCGGAAGTCTTTTTGATCTGCTCCGCCTGGCCCTATCCCCGCCTGGAGCACTGGCTTATCTTCAACCGAACCCGAGCGGTGGAGAACCAGTGCGCTCTGGTTTCTGCCAACGCTGTTGGACCCAATCGAGGGGCCACCCTGGTGGGGCACAGTATGATCGTCGATGCCTGGGGGACAATACTGGCCAGTGGCGGGGATGAAGAGACTATCCTCCATTCCGAGGTGGATGTTCAGAAGATTCATGAGTCCAGGCAACACTTTCCTGGACTGGCCGGGCGGACAGATTGGATTTAAACTCATAACGCAGCCCTTTGATTAGGCTGCGGCACAAAAAGAGCATGATCACGGTAAAGGGTAGGGCGGCGGCGATGGCCATTTTCTGTAAGGCTTCCAATCCGCCGGAAAACAGTAAAATAATCGCCGTGGCAGACACCGTCAGCCCCCAGATAATCTTTTTGGCTGCGGTAGGATACAGGTTGCCTTGAGAGGTCATCATGGACAGGACAAAGGTGGCTGAATCGGCAGAGGTGACGAAAAAGACGCCCAATAGGAGCACAGTGAGCATGGTCAACACCCCGCTGAGCGGATAATGAGCGAAAAGCCGGAACATGCCTACAGATACGTCTTCGGCCACAGCTTCTGCTATACCCGCCCCTTCCTGCAGCTCCAGAAAAAAAGCCGATCCGCCGAACACGCTGAACCATAAAAAGGTGAGCAGCGTGGGAACAATCAGAGCACCCAGGATGAACTCGCGTATGGTCCTGCCCCGGGAGATGCTGGCCACAAAGAGCCCAACAAAAGGACACCAGGCAATCCACCAGGCCCAATAGAATATGGTCCAGGACTGGGTCCAGGTGTATCCCTGAAAAGGGTTGGTGGACAGGCTCATATTGAACAGGCCAGACAAATAGTCGGCTATTGTGTTGGTGAACACATTGAAGATATACGCGGTGGGACCGACCACAAGCATGAACCCCAGGAGGATGATGGCCAGTAATATATTGGTTTTGCTTAATATCTGTATGCCTTTGTCCAGGCCGGTCATGCTGGAGATCATGAACAGGACCGTGACCACGGCGATAACTGCGACTTGGGCCTGGAAGGAGGGAGCAAAATGAAAGACCTCTCCCAGGCCGGTGGTTATCTGCATGGCTCCTAGTCCCAAGGAGGTCACGATCCCAAAGACCGTAGCAAAAACAGCCAGGACATCGATACAGTATCCGAACACCCCATAAATTTTTTCCCCCATCAGGGGATAGAAACAACTGGATATCAATGGAGGCATCCCCCGGCGAAAGGAGAAATAGGCGATGGCCAGGCTCATGGTGATATATACAGCCCAAGGATGCACGCCCCAGTGGAAGAAACTGTACTTCATGGCAAACTTGGCCGCTGCATCCGATTGTCCGGCCAGGTACTCCGGGGGGTTGAGATAGTGACTCATAGGTTCAGCCACCCCCCAGAAAATCATCCCGATGCCCATCCCGGCCGCAAAGAGCATGCTGAACCAGCCAAAATAGGAGTACTGCGGCTTTTCATTGTCTTTGCCCAGACGAAGATTGCCATACCTGCTCAAGGCCAGCCAGATATTAAAGATTAGAAAGACCAATGCGGCGATGAGATAGGCCCAGCCAAAGCTCTCAATAATGTACTCATGAACCAGGCTGGAATACTTGTCGAGCAAGGAGGGATTTATGACTCCCAGGCCGACCAAGCTCAAGACAATGGCCAGGGAGATACCGAATACGGTCTGTTTTTTCCAGTGCCCCAAAGAGAAGATTTTTATTATCATCGCCTCTGCGCTCCTGGAACGATAAAGATTGAACACTTCGCCTTCTCGGCGATAAGTTGGGCTGTGGACCCCATGATCTGCTCAAAGGTGCTCTGGGTGTCGCATTTACCGATAATCAACAAATCCACCCCATGCCACCGGGCCATGTGGACGATCTTGGACCCGGGATGACCAACCACATCCCGGGTTTTAATCTCATAAAAGGCATGTTCGCATTCAGCCTTGAGTCGTTTGAGGTTCTCCTGGACTTGTTTACGCCGTTCGGCCTCAGCATTTGGATCCGGTGCCCGTTCACCGACATGCAGAATAAACAGGTTCTGAGTGGCAAAGTCAGGATTGGTCAGATATGGCATGACATGGCTGTCGGTAATCTGAAAGTTCGTGGCGTACATGGCCTGGCTCATCTTTTGCTCTTTGGCCAGAAAAATAGAGTGCTTGTATACAAAGACAGGGCGCTCGGCCATGCGCACGATATCCGCCTCTACATTTCCGAGCAGGGCCTTTTGCAGGACCCATTTTCCCTCCCAGAGAATGCTTATAAAGTCAGCTTCCAACTCTGCGGCTATGGTCAAGATCTCCGAGGCAACATGGCCCTGTTTAAAGTACATGTCCACCTCAAAGCCCAATTCCCTGAGTTTCAAAGCATAAGCTCGAATAGCGTCCGTCAGGCGTTCCTCTTTTTTGTTCTTTTTTGTGCTGGTTCGGACGTGAACCAGAGAAACGTGTTTGGTTCCAAAATATCTCAACAGATGACCCATAGAGATTATTTTTTGTTCCGATTCTTTGAGGCTTAAAGGGATAACTACATGAGTGAGCATTTATGCCCTCCCCTTTCGCTGCGTGTCCAATCAAGGAAAAATTGCAAAAAAACCTTCCAAATTGGTAGATATATATGCGTGAATCTTTGATGCTTGATTTTTAATTCATAATCTCCCAGATCTTTTCATCGAGTCGCATAGTGTTTATATTAAAAAATGTAACAATATGCTTGCATAATCATTTAATCTCAGGGAGGTTTCCCATGAAGATCGCTGTGAGTTCCAAAGGACAAGCCATGCAAGATCCGGTTGATCCCAGCTTTGGACGCTGCCCTGGTTTTGTTGTCTATGATTCGGACAGCCAGACCAGCACATATCTAGATAACTCCCAGAACCAGAATCTGCCCCAGGGAGCGGGCATTCAAACCGCGCAATTGGTTACTAAAGCCGGAGCAGATGTGATCATCTCCGGTCAGATTGGGCCCAAGGCCCTGGAAGCTCTGAGTCACACCCAAGTTCAACTCTTTGCCACTTCTGCCCAAACGGTGCAAGAGGCAATCCAGGCCTGGGAGCGCAATGAACTCCAGCCCATTACCTCTTCGGGAGGCGGGCAGCCCGGGGCTGGCCAGGGAATGGGCCGTGGAGGCGGAGGCCGTGGCCGCGGCCCGGATCAAGGCGGTCGAGGCATGGGCGGAGGAGCCAGAGGTAGAGGACCTGGTCAAGGGGGACAAGGCATGGGAGGAGGATCTAAGGGCAGGGGTCCTGGCCAGGGTGGCCGGGGACAAGGAGGCGGGGGAAGAGGCAGAGGGTGAGAGGAAGAGGGACTGAGCGACTGAGGGACTGAGAGACTGAGTAATTGTGGGACTGAGGGATTGAGCGACTGAGGGACAAAGAGAGGGAAGGAAAAAAAAGGAACCACAGCGGACTTTGCCCGCAACCCAATAGAGGAGATTGAACCACAAAGGCACAAAGGTCACCAATTGAAAAGGAGGTCCAAATGAGTGGAGACGGAGTCGGATGTGCCAAGCCTTCCGGTCGGGTGGTTGGTGAAGCTGCTACCCAAGAAGAGCGGCAACCTGAACAAACTTTCAAGGAGGAGCCAATGGTCCAGGCCAAAGTAGGCGCCAAAGCCCCGGATTTTGAAGCCCCAGCCTATCAGCAAGGGAAATTTATCAATGTGAAGCTTTCCGATTACCTGGGCAAGTGGGTGATGCTCTGTTTTTATCCCGGGGACTTCACCTTTGTCTGACCGACCGAGATATCAGCGGTCGCTGGTAAATACGAGGAGCTGCAAAAGCTGGGTGTAGAGGTTATGTCTGTGAGTGTGGACAGCGCTTTTGTGCATAAAATGTGGGATGAAAATGAGTTGGCCCATATGGTCGACGGGGGTATTCCCTTTCCTATGGTTTCCGACGGCGGGGGGAACCTGGGCAAAGTCTACGGTGTATACGATGCAGATGCCGGCGTGGACATCCGGGGCAGGTTTCTCATTGACCCGGACGGAGTGATTCAGGCCATGGAGGTCCTGGCCCCGCCTGTGGGCCGGAATATCAACGAGACCCTGCGCCAGATTCAAGCCTTCCAGCACGTACGCCAGTCCGGCGGTACTGAGGCCTGTCCGGCCGAGTGGGAGCCCGGAAAGCAGACCTTAAGGCCCGGACCGGAGCTGGTGGGTAAGGTCTGGAAGGAATGGACGAAGTAAGTCTGTGGGATGAAGCGGACCTATTCCCTGGAAAGGAAATTGAGCTCTCCCGATCTCTCATTCATGCCATTGCCTGAGTCAGATTTTAAAGAAAATATATGCTGCCAGCAAAAACAAGGGCCTGCATCATGATGCAGGCCCTTGTTTTGTCGCCCGGTCATCCAAGTGCCGAGTCATTGTCCGGTTTCGGCATGAAATCTTTGCTCCTCTGATTCCCCTCCCTCCCGCCTGTCTTTCAGGCGGGAGGGAGGGGCCAGGG
>CAZUER010000175.1:0-6054 GCA_964619345.1 uncultured Desulfohalobiaceae bacterium | reverse complement strand
CATTTCCGGCCCCGGGCGGGGGCATGATGCTGGCCGGTGCCTTCGGCTTGCTGCACGGCTGGAAGCTGAAGCAGGGAATATGAAACTGGCAAAGAAGGCAGGTCCCGGTACTCACTTTTAGCATGGACGCCTGTTCTTGGCAGGAACTTCCCAATTGGAGGAAGTGAGTGCCGGGACCGTCCTACTGGAGGAGCTGCAGGAGCCACCCTTGCCTTCAAAGGAAGGCTCGTATTGAGATAGGAAAGAGGAGTCAGGGCTTCTTCGTTCCCAGGGTCCACTCCGTTTGTAAGCTTTACGCCAGTCATTCTACAAAAAGCATATGAAATAACACACCGCGTGTTCAGTCATTCTCTTGCTTACGGGTCACACGTACACAGAGAATGATTACCCCGATCATTCCGGCAAATTTTCTTTTTTGGGTCAATGCGCAAAAATATATTCAGATTTGTCTCCGGTCAGATTTGCCGGAGACAAATCTGACCGGAGACAAATCTGAAAGGAGATACTCTATGCCCAAACCCACATCCACCCAGACCTGGAGATCTCTGGCCGAGTCCCAACAGGAAATGGAGCGCATCCACCTGCGGGATATGTTCCGGGATGATCCGCGCCGTTTTGAACGCTTTTCCCTCCGCCTGGGACCCGTCCTTTATGATTATTCCAAGCAGCGCATCGACAGCAGGTGCATGGAGCATTTGTTCTCCCTGGCCCGGGACATGGAGCTCCCGGCCAAGATGCAGGCCATGTTTTCCGGGGAACGTATCAACCGGACCGAGGACCGAAGTGTCCTGCATATTGCCCTGCGCAACCGGTCCAACCGGCCCATTCAGGTTCAGGGGCAGGATGTCATGCCCGAGGTGAACGCCGTTCTGGATCAGATGCGGGATTTCACCGCCCGGGTCCGGGAAGGGCAGTGGACCGGCAGCACAGGAAAAAAGATCACCGATGTGGTCAATATCGGCATCGGAGGATCGGATCTGGGGCCGCGCATGGCCACCAAGGCCCTGGATGCCTATGGACATCCCGGTCTGTCCTGTCATTTCGTTTCCAATATCGACCCCACCCATCTTCACCAGTGCTTGAAATCTTTGCATGCGGAAACCACCTTGTTCATCATCGCCTCCAAGACATTCACCACCCAGGAGACCATGACCAACGCCCGTTCCGCCCGGCAGTGGCTGATGGATCAGCTGGGGGAAAAGGCGGACGTGGCCCGGCACTTTGTGGCTTTGTCCACCAATGAGCCCGAGGTGCGGGCATTCGGCATCGATCCGGCCAATATGTTCCGTTTCTGGGACTGGGTAGGTGGACGATACTCTGTGTGGTCGGCCATCGGCCTGCCTTTGGCCTTGTCCATCGGAATGCAGGGTTTTGAGGATTTTCTGCGCGGGGCGCATATGGTCGATGAGCATTTCCGCACTGCTGATTTGGAGGAGAACATCCCGGTCATAATGGGCCTTTTGGCTGTCTGGTATTCCTCATTTTGGCAGGCCGAGACCCAGGCCGTGCTTCCATACGATCAGTATCTGGAGGATTTTCCGGCTTATTTGCAGCAAGGGGAAATGGAGAGTAATGGCAAGCGGGTCACTCTGGAAGGAGAGGTTGTGGACTATCCCACCGGCCCGGTTATCTGGGGAGAGCCGGGTACAAACGGGCAGCACGCCTTTTACCAGCTCCTGCATCAGGGAACCAGGCTCATTCCTGCGGACTTCATCGCTTTTGCCCGCAGCCTGAACCCCATAGGTGAGCACCATGAGATCCTCCTGGCCAATTACCTGGCCCAGGCCGAAGCCCTGATGCGGGGCAAGACTGAGGAGGAAGCCAGGCAGGAGCTGCAGGGACAGGGAATTGAGGCCAAGGAAGTGGAGCGCCTAGTGCCCCATAAGATCTTTCCCGGAAACAGGCCCTCAAGCTCTTTTTTGATCGAAGAGCTTACTCCCTACACCCTGGGCGCCCTCATGGCCCTGTATGAGCACAAAATCTTCGTCCAGGGGGCGATCTGGGATATCAATTCCTTTGACCAGATGGGCGTAGAACTCGGCAAACAGCTGGCCAAGGCCATTTTGCCGGAACTGCAGGCCAAAGGATCAGTATCATCCTCAGTATCATCCCATGACAGCTCCACCAACGGACTGATCAATGCCTGGAAGGACTTGGCCGGGGGCAGGTAGTCGTTGGTGATGGCCGAAAGCCAGAGGGCAGATGATGAGGATGTTGTTGGGATGACTAGAGAAAAAAGAAATGCTGGAATGCTGGGATACTGGAATGTGACCTGGATTTCATTGGAGGGGCAGTGTTTTACGTTCATCCGGAAATCCGCTTTGTTTCTGGTTCCCCTCCCTGCCGCCTGTCTTCCAGGCGGGAGGGAGGGGATAGGGGCGGGTTCATCATTTGCGAAACGCGAGCTGTCTCAAATCACTAATTATTCTTGATCAACAACACCCCGGCGCAGAGCAGCAGAACGCCTACGACCCGCCACAGGGAAATGGGTTGGACTGGATATCCGAATATGCCGAAATGATCCAAAATGAGGGAGGCCAGCATCTGGCCTCCCAACAGAAAGGCAAACATAGTAGTTGCCCCCAGCTTGGGGGCGCTCACAATGGTCACAGTGACCAAAAAAGCTCCGCAGAACCCTCCCAGCCAAATCCACCATGGGCTGTTGCTGAGTTGTGCTGCTGAAGGCCAGGGAATTCGGGCTACCAAGGCAAAAGTCAAGAGAGCCAGAGTGCCGACGCTAAAGGAAACCAGCGCAGCCAGAAAATTGCTGTGCACCCATTGACTCAGCCTGGCGTTGATCCCGGCCTGGGTTGGGGCCATCATCCCTGCTATGACCACGAGAAAGGCGAAAAAGATTTTCATTGAAAAGTGAATGGCTGCAAGTTGATGTATTCTTCAAACTGTAAACCGAGAACCTGACATCCTGAACCATCAGATGTATAACCCCATATTTTTTCTCCTTACTGACTTCGGCCTGCAGGACCCCTATGTGGGGCAGATGAAGGCTATTCTGTGGTCCCAGGTTCCGGAGGCCAAAATCCTGGATCTCAGCCACGGAGTGCGGCCGCACAACGTTTTGCAGGCCGCCTTTTTTCTGGCCTCTTCCTGGCCTTATCTGCCTTCGGAGTCAATAGGTCTGGCCGTGATCGATCCCGGGGTAGGAACCAGCCGGTCCATCCTTCTTCTCCGGCGAGGGGAGAAGACTGTTCTGGCGCCAGATAACGGCCTGCTCAGTCTGCTCCTAAACAGTTGGCCTGACTGCCGGGTATGGAGCATAAATACTTCCACACCGGAAAAGGAAATCAGTTCAACATTTCACGGCCGTGATGTTTTTGCCCCCTTGGCCTCTGGCTTGGCTCAAGGGGTCGGCCCGGACCAATTGGGCACAGAAATCGAGCCTGCAAAAAGCAGGGTCTCGTTTTGGACTCCACCCAGCCTGCAGGCAGATCGGGTGCAGGCTGCGGTGGTGCATGTGGATCATTTCGGCAATTGCGTCCTGAACCTGGAAGCTGAATTGTGGGGCGGCCGCCTCCCGGCCGATAAACCCATTGATCTCTTGCACCCCAGACTACAGGCCGTGTATCCGGTATCCACCTATGCCCAGATCCCGGATGCCCAAGTGGGCATCCTGGCCGGCAGCCAGGGCTACCTGGAGCTGGCCTGCAACCAGAGGTCTTGCGCCCGGGACATGGGTCTGGATATCGGGGATCAGTGCATTTTAAAGTTTTAACCACCGAATATTCGTATGAAACGGATAATAACTTAAATAAAACCTGTACGGCACTCACTTGCAGGATGGGATTTCATGATTTGTAATAACTCTCAAACTGCAAGTGATTGCAGAGCAATAATGTAAAGGGGTATTCAAGCGAAGGACTGACCCTCCCCAGAAAACCCAGGTCATATCCCAGCATCCCAGCATCTCTTCTTATTCAACATTTCTTCTATCCCCCCAGCCCCATCCCCGGCTGCATGACCTGACCGGTCAACCCGGTTTCGTATCCGCCCAGCCTTTGGATTTTGTTCTGAAACTGTTCTGTATTCAGCAGATCAAGCACAATCTGCACCTTGGCGTCCTCCAGATAAGGAACAGGTATGAGCAGATCATAACGCTCCCGGGCCAGGGGGACAAAATCCAAGTCCAGGGCCTTGGCCGCGGCAAAAATGCCCATACCGCAGTCCGCGGTCCCGGAGAGGACGTTCACGGCCACGGCCATGTGGGTGTATTCCTCCTGCTCATACCCGGTGATTCGATCCGGGGAAACTTGGGCCTGCCGCAGGTGGTCGTCGAATAGAATGCGGGTGCCCGCCCCGCGTTGCCGATTGATGAAGACCAGGCCGGAATCAACCAGGTCCTGAATTCCACTGATTTTTTTAGGGTTTCCCTTGGGTACGATCAAACCCTGATGGCGGATGGCCAGATTGACCACCTGGACCTCAACCCCTGGCATGTACTTCTGCAAAAAGGGGAAGTTATAATCCTGGGTCTGGGGATCGAAAAGATGGGCCCCGCCCAGATGGGCGGTTCCCCGCTTCAGGGCTTGCAGCCCGCCCAGGCTGCCCACATGGGTGGAAGCCAAAGTGATAGGTTCTTCCTGGTCCATCAGCTCATTGGCCAAAAGATCCAGGGTGTTGTCATGGCTGCCCACACAGACCAGAGTCTGTTCCAGCTCCTGTTTGGAGACCAGACATTCGGCCAGCAAGGGTTGGTCCGCCTGCTGCCCTTCCGAGTTGCGAGGGATCTTGGCCATACCCTGGGCCTGGGTCAAAGAAGTGATCAGTCCCGCTCCCCGGGGCAAAGGGGTGCCAACCCACTGCTCGCCTACCCGGCCGATGCTCAGGCGCAGGAATTCGTCCTGGCCCAGCTTGGAGGGCACGCTGCGGGTCAAGGATACAGGAATGGTCGGCCGGGAAACAGGCCGGACATGGCTCAGCCAGGCGATAAGGGGTTTGATCAGTTGCTCAAAACAGACCACGCTGCTGACTGGATACCCCGGAGCTCCGACCAGCAAAGTGTTTCCGCTCACTCCCAGAAGGCTGGGTTTGCCCGGCATGGCTGCAATGCCGTGAATGATTACCTGCCCCAGGGAGTCCATAACCTTGCGGGTAAAGTCTTTGCTTCCGGCTGAGGACCCGGCCCCGATGACGATGATTTGTTTTCCTGAATCCAGGGCCTCCTGGACGGATTGGTGCAAGGCCTGTTCGTCGTCCGGGACAGGAGCTACCCGGGATACTTCGCATCCCCAGGACCTGGCCAGAAGACCAAGGACCTGGGAGTTGCTTTCAATAACCTGGCCGGGTTTGGGAGCCGGATGGGTGGTGAAATCCAGGATCTCGTCCCCGGTGGGAATGATGTGTACTTTTGGTTTTTGACGCACTTCCAGTTCGAAGATGCCGCCGCTGAGCAAAGCCCCGATGTCGTAAGGGGTCAAGCGCTTATTTTGGGGCAAAATAAGCTCAGTGGCCACAATATCTTCCCCGATGCGCCGCACATGTTGCCAAGGATGGGCCGGGGCCTCGATATGCACTGTCTGTTCATCGGCCTGGTGCACGTGTTCGATCATGATCACTGCATCGGCAAAGGCGGGCATGGGTTCCCCGGTATTCACCGGGCGGTAATGTTCTTCAAGCTTGAGGCTGACCGGATTGCCCTCCCGGGCGGTAAAGGTGTCCTCCGCCTTGACCGCGATCCCGTCCATGGCTGCGGAATGGTAGGTGGGTGAGGAATAGCGGGCGTATACAGCCTGGGCTGTAATCCGCTCCATGGCCTGGTCAGTGGGCACAGTCTCGGTACCCAAAAGGGTATTGCGGTCTAGGCGGGACTTTATTTCCTCGATGGCCTGCTCAATGGGTACAGTGTGTAAATAGATGTTTCGATCGGTGCTCATGTATGCATCCTAATAGTCGACACTTATGAAACTGAATGTACTTTGAAAACTAGCTGTCTGCGGCCGGCGGCGGGGCTGAAACCTGGATCTGGCCAACTCCTTGACAGGTGTCTAAAATAAGGGCACCTGAACCCTATGCCCCGCTTAAAAATGGTTGTGGCCTATA
>CAZUER010000174.1:0-6098 GCA_964619345.1 uncultured Desulfohalobiaceae bacterium | reverse complement strand
AGCCATCCATTGCCTTCTGCAGGTCCGCCCCAATCCATAACCCGCACTGAAAAAAGAAAGCAGGAGCTTATTCAAGCCCTGAAAAGAACCGGAGGCAACAAATCCGAGGCGGCCAAGCTCCTTGGAGTTTCCCGAACCACAATCTGGAACCGGATGCGTAGATACAAGATAGCCTGTAACAACATGGTAACTGATGAACAGGAGTAGCAGCTCGATTCTGGATAAACGAAATCATCAAAATCTCCATACTTCAAGACAGCCTCTATAACTGCCCGTTCTCCAAGCTGGGCCTTATTCCTCACACTCCAAAACAGAAATGGTGTGATCGGGAATGTTAGAAAGATGGGAAGCTGTGGATGGTTAGTTAAGTCAATACAGAGTCTTGACAAAAGACAGGTCGCAGTTTAGTAAATACTTAATTGCACAATCAATGGGTAAATAAAATTATTGAGGACCTCCTATGCCTGATCCAGACAAAGTCGCCAGAATATGCAAGGCCCTGTCAGTTCCTAGCAGGGTTAAGCTTTTGGAACTTCTGAAGGTCTCTTCCCTGTGCGTCAACGCTTTGGCCAAAGAGCTGGGGTTGACGGCTGCAGCTGTGTCCCAACATTTGCGCATTCTTCGGGATGCCGACCTGGTCCGGCCTGAAAAACGGGGATATTATGTGCACTACGTCCTGGACTGGGCCGTCATGGAAAGATGGAGATCTGTTGTCCAGACATTACTTACCCCACCCCTGGATCGGATGATTGAGGGAGAAAGTCCAGGGGAAAGGAAGGATGAAGCTGAAAGGTAAAAATTCAAAAGAGAAAATGGGTATGAGTTGCAAAGAACACTACAACTCCTAATGTAACATTATAAAAGTCGGATATGCATTCACAAAGGGAGGAAATAGAAATGCAATTTAGTCCAAACTTAGGCAGCCCAATGACCAATACCCATCTGAAGAGTCCAACCCATGTGGCGGATGTCTCTGGGATGTGTACGGTTTGTACTGCAGAATGTCTCGGGCCGTGCGAAATTGGACTTTCTGCAATACGCGGCCCTGAGGCCATTCTTCCCTTTGCTGCCGACCAAAACCAGTTCGCCTCCGAGAAGCGTTATCCCCTCGATTTTTCACATTTCAACATTAATGGTCGGGTATTTGGGGCCATGGGTCTTCCGGAAGACCCCTATAAGGCTACATTTGCCAATGCCGATATCACTACAACTTTTGGAATTTCAGATAGAGTTGAAATCAAGGCGCCGTTTATACTTCCGGCAATGGCCAAGCTTGCATGGAAGGAGTATTTTGCTGGTGCTGCCCTTTTTGGGGTGCCAGTAGTGATCGGTGAAGATGTTATTGCAAAAGATGACGGTCTTATAATGAAAGGGCAGAAAGTATCCAGGGCGCCACTCCTTGATGAAATGGTCTCTACTTATAGACAATATCACCGTAAATTTGGTGATATTGTGCTTCAGGCAAACTTTGACGATGAATATCACGGTGTTCTCGAATATGCCATTGAAAAGCTGGGTGTAAAATCCGTAGAGCTAAAATTCGGGCAGGCTGCCAAAGGCATTCAGGGTATGGGCCAGATAGCGAAGATTGAGGACGCGCTCCGTTTTAAGGAGATGGGCTATATTGTCTTACCAGACCCAACTGATGATGCAGTTGCAGAGGACTACGCCAAGGGAGTCGGCCCCAGGTTCGAAAAAATCGGGAAGCTGCCAATGTGGAGTCCTGAATTTCTGGTGCAGCGAGTTGCTGAGCTGCGTCATCTGGGAGCTGAGCGTATTTGCTTCAAGGTGGGGCCTTATGACCCTCGAGATATCGCTCAGGTACTCGAAGTCGCTTCTGAGGCTGGCGTGGATCTTGTCACTTTGGACGGAGCAGGCGGTGGTACCGGGCATAGCCCATCCAAAATGATGAATGAATGGGGTATGCCTACAGTATCACTTGAGGCAGCTGTGTTCCATATTATGAATACGTTCGAGCAGAAACAAAAACCGTTACCTCAGATAGCCATGGCCGGTGGCTTCGCCACTGAAGACCAGGTCTATAAGGGATTGGCGCTTGGCGCGCCATACGTGCGCATGATAGCCATTGGCCGGGCGGCCATGGCAGCCGCCTCGGTAGGGCGGCAGATAGGGGAATCACTCCAGAATGGCACAGTGCCAAAGTACTATGCCCGCTTTGGATCAAGCATCGATGAAGTTTTTGCAGATTTCAGGGTTCTCAAGGCTGAATATGGTGATGAGACATGGGAGATACCAACTGGTGCTATCGGTGTGTATTCATATTTACATCGAGTTTCCGTAGGACTCAAGCAGTTCATGGCCTTGAATCGGAAGTTTTTACTTCAGTTTATAGATCGAAATGATATTGTGCCTCTCACTGAGATAGCCGCAAAGACGACAGGCTTACCTACGTATAATGAAATTTTAAGAAAAATTGTTCACAAGGAATGATTGGATGAACAAAGAGTGGAATTTTGACCAGGTTATTGACAGGAGCGGTACGGCTTCAATGAAATGGGAACCTCAAGTACTGTCCAAAGTCTTTGGAGAAGGCAAAGAAAAGCTTCTTCCGCTTTGGGTCGCGGATATGGATTTTAAATGCCCTGCGGTGATTAAGCAGGCTATGGAAAAGCGTCTGGAACACCAGATATACGGCTACAGCCTGACTGATCCCTCATATTTCCCGGCTTTGATCTCCTGGTATAGAAGACGTCATCAATGGGAAATCGATGAGACCTGGATCAATACCACTCCTGGTGTGGTGCCGGCCATCAACTATATTATTCAGCGATTCTCACAGCCCGGGGATAAGGTGTTGATCCAGCCGCCGGTGTACTATCCGTTTGCCCGGGCCATCCTGAACAACGGCCGCCGGATTGCAGAGAACCCGTTGCGAATTGAAAACGGCCAATATCAAATGGATTTTGAGGACTTACAAGAAAAGGTGCGGGATCCCAGAGTCAACCTGGCCATTCTGTGCAGTCCCCATAACCCTGTGGGCCGGGTGTGGACGAAAGAGGAGCTGGAGATTTTCGGTAACGTCTGTCAAGAGAATAATGTACTCATAATCTCCGATGAAATTCACTGCGACCTGGTCATGCCGGGATTTAAGCATGTGTGTTTTGCATCAATTTCAGCAGAATTCGCCCAAAATTCCATCACCTGCTTGGCAGCCAGCAAAACTTTTAATCTGGCTGGTCTTCAACAATCAAGCATCGTCATTCCCAATCCGACTCTGCGAAAAGAATTTACAAACCAGATTGAGAATCTGGGGTTCACCAATGGCATCGGCGGAACCCTTTTCGGGGCCGTGGCAGCGGCAGCAGCATACAATGAGGCCGAACCCTGGCTGGATGACCTGATCGAATACCTGCATGGTAATTACACGTACCTGAAATCCTATCTTGAACAAGAGCTGCCCGGTGTGGTTGTGTATGAGCTCCAGGGCACGTATCTGGTCTGGGTGGATTTCCAGGCTGTGGTGCCTGACCAGGAAGAGCGGATCAGGCTTTTGGAGGAAAAAGCCGGAGTGGGCCTGGACCACGGTGAATGGTTCGGGGGCAATGGGGCCGGATTTGAACGGATTAATATTGCCTGCCCCAGGTCAATACTTGAGCGGGCAGCCGGGTCCATTGTGGCAGCATTCCAAGGAGACAAATAATGATGACATTATGCTGCAAGGTTTGATAAGATAAGTCTTTTTCGAGAAGGAACCACATCCTCGGGCCCGACCATCATAGCGCGTCGACGGAACTGGCCCAGGCCTGTCATTCTCCCGCCTGTCAAAGAGTTTTTAAATAAATTTGGGAACCTACAACCTCCTCACCCAGCCTTTCAAGAATAAGGCAAGCTTTAAACCAAGCTGATAGATCTTGTAAAGCCCGGCACTGGATGCCAGGCTTTGCTGTCCTTTGACATCGTTTCCAGAGGAAATCGCATTCCGTTCTCCAGGCTCCCTCCATACGCATCATCTCTTGTATTGGTCCGGGGGAGAGGAATTGGGCCAGCAGATAGCCGGTGCCCCATGGAGCTCGATCATGTCGAATCCGGTCCTTTGGGCCCTCTTGAGACGAAAAAGGCCTTGAAGCAGAGCTAGAGCCAAAAGGCATAAAAAAAACCGCCTCATTATGAGGCGGTTTTTATAAACGATTTATTTCACATCCAATTGGATGTGATTCACGAGAATCTATGTTCGAGGCCGTGCTTCGTTAACCTTCATGTTCCGTCCCTCAAAATCCGTCCCATCGAGGTTCTTCATAGCGGTGTTCGCAGCCTCATCCTCCATTTCTACAAAAGCAAAACCACGTGATCTTCCAGTCTCTCTATCTGTTATAAGATTAACAGAATTTACTTCGCCATACTGGGAGAAAAGTTTTTGAATATCATCTTCTGTGGACTGAAATGCCAAATTCCCAACATACATCTTCTTGCTCATAAACCTTCACTTCTCCGGAAAAAATAAAATAAAAAAAAGGCCAACCAATTTGGCCAGTGAGATTAATATAGTCCTCGTAGAAGAATTTGTCAAGGGAGAGATAGGGTTCAGGTCTTGATTTTTGAATATACCAGGTATATGGCCGGATCATGGCCAGACCTCTGCGCATCGCAGTACCCTGAAGCATCTACCTGATGCCAAATTTTCGTACGACGTAAATGCCCTGAAGTTGACGATACGGTTGAAGTATTGAATGCACAGAGTTCGCTTAATTCCACTTTCCGGGAAAAACAGATTGACCTTGCTGCCGATTTCCCAATAAAAACAGATGAGGTCCTCTTTATCCCTCACGGCAATGTTATGGTGAAAAATCAGGTGCAGGACTTCGTGGGAGCGACCGAGGCGTGGCGTCGGGCCATGGAAGGGCAGCATCAGTTCTGGGAGAAGAATCAGGCCCGGGAGCAGGAGTTCATCCTCAAGCGCGACGTCTACCGAACGCTCCTCGTCGCCCAAGCCGCCGTCCCGGCCGCCCAGAACGCCGTTGCCTCGTTGCGATAGTCTGATCTTGTATCCATAGCCAAGAATTGGTCTCGACAGGAGGTGGCCCAGTGGATAGTTGATTTGACCTCCTCAGGCCGCCGCTTTATAGCCGGGATCGATCATTGCTTTTCTTTTCCCTGCACCTACTTCCAGCGATATGCATTGGCGAGTTGGCCTGACTTTCTGGAATATAAGGAGATATCCTCCAGAAGACAGGACCCCGGACGAACACGATGCATACTCCATAGTCACGCGGCTCAAAGAGATGGATGAAAGAGGGGCGCTGAAACATTACAGCCATCCCCCGCTCACCCAGGCCGAGACGCTTATGGCTGAGCTGGAAGGCTGGATCTTGGGGGTTGCTTGAAGAAAAGCCTTGCCCTGGCGGGTGAGGTCTTCAGCTAGGCCAATGCACTGCCCTGCTGGCAAATACGGTCTGGGCCAAAGGCAGTCTTCAGCGGCCCCAAAAGTGCCGGTATGGCTGTTCCGGTTTGAGAGTTTGGCCTGTTTCAGCCCCTTTGCTGAACTTTTGAGGTGCAGGTTCTCAGGCCATCAATTTTGGAGCCGCTCATCCAGGCGGGTATATCGCTGTTGGGTCTTGGCGTTGTTGATAGCTATGGCCAGGGCTTTCTTGGTACCGATGATCACAACCAGGCTTTTCCCTCTGGTGATCCCGGTATAGATCAGGTTGCGCTGGAGCATGATGTAATGCTGGGTGAGCAAGGGGATGACCACGGCCGGAAAGTCCGATCCCTGGGATTTGTGGATGCTCACTGCATAGGCCAGGACCAGTTCATCCAAATCTGCATACTCATAGACCACGGTCCGGTCGTCAAAGCGGACTTTTATTTCCTGCATTTCCAGATCCAAGGCCCTGATGCGGCCAATGTCTCCGTTAAAGACCTCCTTATCGTAGTTATTCTTGATCTGCATGACCTTGTCACCGGTCCTGAATGTCTTGCCGCCCCGGAGAAGCTCCTGCCCATTGGGGTTTAGGCTGGCCTGGAGTTGGGTGTTTAGATTGCTCACTCCGACCACGCCTTTGTTCATGGGGATATGACTTGGACATCGGTGATTGGATCATACCTGAAGCGCTTGGGGATTCGGTCCGTGACAATATATT
>CAZUER010000173.1:0-6101 GCA_964619345.1 uncultured Desulfohalobiaceae bacterium | reverse complement strand
AGAAACTCAAATCCCAGAATAAGTACGTAAATTTACTTAGAACAAATCTGCCCTGCCGTTGGCTCAAATAATACTTGACATATCGCTGAACCTCGTTTTAGTTGTTCATCCTTGAACACATGCGATTCCATCCATTACCGCCTGCTCAAGCAGATCCAGGACAATCCCGGCATCACCCAGCGCCAGCTGGCCCAAAGGGCCGGCATTTCTCTGCTTGCCCGGTTAAATGCCACGAAGTGGCCCGGCCAAAGGCAGGATTTAACTTGGGGGCAAGACCAATTATTGTATCAATGCGCTCATGGACAAAGGCCTGATCAAGGCCGCAAACTTCAAGAACTCCAAGAACAGGTCCGCCTATCTGTACAAATTGACTCCCCAAGGGAATAGAAGAAAAGGCCCGGGTCACGGCCCGGTTCTTGCGCCGCAAGCAGGAGGAGTATGAGGCAATCAAGGCTGAGATTGAAGAGCTGAAGGCGGAAGTGAACATGGGAAGTAACTAACAGTGCTGCTTGCTTTTTGGAGCATTCACCTTGCACCTTGTAAATTGCGCCTTTTAGCATATGATATCAGAAGATAAGCAGTATTTTGGGGTCGCTTCCACTGTTAAAACCTATGATTTATAGCTCAATGTGTTGCTGAATCAGGCTGGTCAGAGCCCCAAGCATACTGTAGCGTAGCACATACCCCAGACCCAAAACATTTTCACAGCACTCCTTGGATCACGACCCAAAGGAGGAGGAACACGTATGGAAACCAGAACAGTAACCCTTGATTTGCCGGTTGGCGTTTTTTCGGCTCTGCGCAAGACGCCCGAGGAGTTTGAGAAAGATATACGGCTCATAGCGGCAGTAAAATGGTATGAAATGGGCAATATATCACAGGAAAAGGCATCCGAAATAGCTGGGATGTGCCGCGAGGATTTTTTGATGGAGCTGTCCAAGTACAATGTCTCACCATTTCAATATTCAGCTGATGAAGTTTTAGAAGAAGCCGGCTATGAGTAATATTTTTGTATTAAATGCCTCTCCTCTCATTTTGCTTAGTAAGGCTGGTCTGTTGCAGATAATCGGGCCAGTGTCTCCATTGTGGGTTATCCCTGATGGTGTGGTAGCCGAGTTTGAAAAGAAAAAGTCCATTGACCCTTATGTTGCCGAACTAAAGTCCTGTTCAAAGGTATCTCTGGAGTCAAGCCCTCAGATTCATCCTCTTGTAGCAGCCTGGGACCTTGGTCAAGGTGAGAGCGAGGTTTTAAGCCTGTCAATGCATAAAGGCACGGAAGCTAAAGCTGTTTTAGATGATCTGCAGGCCAGAAAGTGTGCGAAGCTTCTTGGCATTAGTTTGATTGGATCTGTGGGCTTGCTTATCATGGCAAAACGCTTTGGCCTGATAAATGCGGTCAAACCCGAGCTCAATAAGATCATAGAGGTTGGGCTTCGCATTGATTCGGATTTACTGACAAAGGTTTATCAAAGAATTAGTGAATGATCTCGAATCAGGCTTTTCGGACCAGAGTCAGGCCCAAGCCAAAAGCCAAAGGATTATAGTGTATAGCCAGATGCAAGATAACGGGGCCAGCAAATACTTATCGGGGTCAGACCTCAAGTCGCAAAGGATCATGTTGGCATAATGGACGAGAGAATGGAGGTCACATGTGGACCCAGACGATCGCGGCAATAAATACAGAGCTCAAGCGAGGATTGCAGGCTGTCTACGGATCAAATCTCCGTGGCTTGTACCTTTACGGCTCGCGCTCTCGTGGCGAGGCCGATTCGGAGTCCGACCTGGACATTCTCATCGTGCTTCGCGATTTTCAGGACTACTGGGAAGAAATCCAGCGAACTGGATCGATCATCTCCAATATCTCCCTCAAGTACGAGGTCTCCATTTCCCCGGTCCGGATCCGTGAAGCTGAATGGAAGAATGAGGATTCCCCGTTCTTGAACGAGGTTCGGAAGGAAGCGGTCGCCCTGTGAAACAGAAGCTAAAGATTCATCTTAACACTTCCTGCGCCGCTTTTGCCCCTAAACTAATAATCCTTGACATCTCGCTGCACCTTGTTTTAATGGTTCAATCATGAACACATACGATTCCATCCATTACCACCTGCTCAAGCAGATCCAGGACAATCCCGGCATCACCCAGCGCCAGCTGGCCCAAAGGGCCGGCATCTCTCTGGGCAAGACCAATTATTGTATCAATGCGCTCATTGACAAAGGCCTGATCAAGGCCGCCAACTTCAAGAACTCCAAGAACAGGTCCGCCTATCTATACAAATTGACCTCCAAGGGAATAGAGGAAAAGGCCCGGGTCACGGTCCGGTTTCTGCGGAGGAAGCAGGAGGAGTATGAGGCGTTGAAGAAAGAAATAGCCGAATTGCAGTTAGAAGTCGGTCAGGGACTGGGAAGCAAGGAATGAGGCTATTAAGTGGACACTATTCCCCCTCGATTTCTTCTTCAAAACTTTTATACGCGACAAATAATGAACGTAATTCTCACAGGATTTGACCCATGCCCAACTTTGCCCTGATCGGAGCCGCGGGCTATGTTGCTCCGCGCCACATGAAGGCCATCAGAGACACGAACAACAACCTGGTGGCTGCCCTGGACCCCAGCGATTCGGTGGGCATCATTGACTCCATTCTCCAGCTCCGCCTTCACCCCGGCCATCATCGAGCTGCGGGACAATGTGGCAGCAGAAAAGTCCATTCAAAAACATGAGGTGGATCTTACCTACATTACCTCCAGGGGCAGATGGTATCTGCAATCCTGGAAAGGGGATGGGAAAAAGTCCGGCGGTATCGCCACCAACATTGGCGTGCATTTCTTTGATATGCTGCATTTTGTTTTCGGGGACTTACAGGAAAACATGGTGCATTTCGCATCCGAAACCAGGGCCGCTGGCTTTCTGGAATACGAAAAGGCCCGCGTGCGCTGGTTTCTGTCCGTTGACTATGCAGACGTCCCCAATTCGGCCAAATCCCAGGGACAGCGCACCTACCGCTCCATTACTGTGGACGTCCGGGAGATTGAGTTTTCCGGCGGTTTCACTGACCTTCACACCCGCACTTACGAGGAAATCCTGGCCGGAAACGGATTTGGGCTGGAGGAAAACCGGGTGGCCGTCCAGACCGTCTCAGACATCCGCAACATGGAGCCCAAAGGGCTGGTGGGCGATTATCATCCCTTTTTGAAGAGTGTTGTATAGAACCATTTTTAGACCACAGGTTCCAAGCGAAACATAGTACATAAATCCTGTGCTCCACAAATCCATTCCAGGAAGGTTTGTATGAAAGGTGAACTTACAGCAATAATAGAAAAAGCTCCTGAAGGAGGCTATTGGGCTATATGCCCTGAGATTCCAGGCGCCAATGGGCAGGGTGAAACCATTGAGGATGCAAAGGAAAATTTGAAGCAGGCTGTATTGCTGATAATTGATGATCGCCTGGAAGATGTAAAACGCGGACTCCCTGACGATACGATTCAGGATACCATAGCGGTCTGATGAAAAGAATAGATCTTGAAAAAATGCTTCGAATCGCCGGCTGTTACCTGAAAAGGGAAGGAACCGCGATGTCCCGGCCTACGCCCTCGTGGTCGGCGTCCCCGCCAGGCAGATCGGCTGGATGAGCGAGCACGGCGAGCAGCTCGATTTGCCCATGGAGGGCAGCGGTGAAGCCAACTGCCCGGCCACAGAAACGCGGTACGTGCTTGCCGAGGGCCGGGTTTTCCAAGAATAATCTTACCCAAGGCGCTTTTGCGTCTGAGCGTCCGAATAGAGTGGGCGGTAAAGAACTCTTACAGCGCTCATTTTACCCCGAAAATGGGCCTTCTAAGCCCGAAGTTGCCCTCTTTTTGAGAGTGTTTTGATATTTTTTAAAGGCATTTGAGTTGGTCCGACCCTTGAGCCCGCGCGCCGAAGAGATGGTCCGCGAAGGGACGCGAAGTGCGCGAAGGGTTCAGGAAAATTGACCCATTGAGGGAACATCCCAAGAGGCTCGCATGATCGATACAATTTATGTCAACGGTTTTAAATCGTTACGCGATTTTGAGCTTGAGCTCGGGTCTGTCAACGTTTTCATTGGAGCTAACGGCAGCGGGAAAAGTAATATTTTAGAAGCCCTCGGGGTGTTGTCCGCTGCGGCCGGGGGCCGTATAGACGATGAAAGCTTGATCCGGCGTGGGGTTCGCCCGGGATTGCCGAGCCTCTATAAGTCCTCGTTTCAGCAAGACCGTACTCCCCCGCATATCTCGCTATCAGCCTCTTCTTTGGGAGCATCTTTTAGCGTTTCCCTCCTCAACCCACTGAAAGACCCCAAGCCTGCATGGGAGTTCAAGACCGAATCCTTGCAAGCCGGGTCAGAGTATATTGTTCGAAGGGGGGTACGCCACAAGAAAGATTTCGATCCCTCTCTGGGCCTGGCTGCCTTGAAAGCCGTGGACCTCGATAGGCAGGACCCAGCTGGACTGCTTCTGAAAACGCTCCAAAAATATGCCATTTATTCGCCGAACACGACAACATTGCGTGGCGGAGAGCCGGATCCACAGACCCGTGAACCAGTGGGGCTTGCCGGCGGTCGGTTGGCCACAGCCCTCAATGAATTGCAGGCATTGGCAGATGAACATGGGTATATTGAGGATGCATTAGAAGATATTCTTTCCTGCATGGACTGGGTGGAGCGATTCGATACCAGTACAGGCGCCAATGAACTTTTGTCCCCTTCTGTGCCCCGCCCGAAACGTATTGTCCGGTTTATCGACCGGTACATGGTCAAAGATCGTAATGCCCTGACTGCCTTTGACGCCAGCGAGGGCGTTTTATACATGCTTTTCGCGGCCCTGCTTGCCCTGTCGCCAAGCGCCCCTGCATTTTACGCCATCGACAACCTGGATCATGCCCTCAACCCGCGTTTGGTTCGAAAACTGAGCAGTCTTTTGTGTGCATGGATTCGCGAAATGGATCCTCGGCAAATGATTTTTACCGCACACAATCCGGCGGTGATTGACGGGTTGGACTTACAGGACGACCGCATTCGCCTTTTTGCCGTTGGCAGAGACAATGTGGGCCACACACGAGCGCAACGAGTGACCTTGTCACCTGAACTCGCACGTATGGCCGAGGAAAAGGACTGGCCACTTTCCAGGCTCTGGATGATGGGCCATATCGGGGGCATGCCCAATGTCTGAGTTGCGTATCGGGTTAGCTGTGGAAGGTCCGACTGATGTTCTGGTTCTCGAGGCCGGTCTGAGTGCCTTTCTGGAAAAACCCTTTGTTCCTGTTCTGTTGCAGCCGGAAACGCCGCCGGGAAGAAAGGGGGCTGGCTGGGGCGGTGTTTTTTGATGGTGCAGACAGGTGGGTGGGCAAGGATTTGATGTCTTGAGCCAGAATCCGGTTTTGGAACATATTGACTTGGCAATTATTCAGATCGATGCGGATGTGGCTGGACAAGATTATGCAGACGCGAATATTGCAAACCCCGTGAGGAATGATTTGCCATGTGCTTTACCCTGTCCCCCTGCAGGTGATACCGTAGCAGCCTTGAAAAATGTTGTTTGTGGCTGGCTTGAGCCCTCGTGGCCAGGGTCAAAGGCAGTGATCTGTATTCCCTCAAAATGTACTGAAGCCTGGGTTGTTGCCGCATTATATGGACCGAATGATCCAGAACTTGTCCAGGATTTGGAATGCTCGGATGACGTTGTGAGCTATTTGCAGAGAAAACCCGTTCGTGAACGGTTGGTCAAAATGCAGTTTCAGCCCGGTCGAGCGTCTCGGCAGCGAAAGATCAAAGCCAAATATCAACAAGCACAACGCCGGATCACGTCGAGTTGGTCTTTTGTCTGCCAAGCATGTCCACAGGCGCAAGCATTTCAGGATGAGGTGGCCAGAGTATCCATCTTGCCCGGCCACAGGAACCGTGAAAAGTCATGGCAGTCGGAAATTTCGCATTGACCCGGACAATTTCATCGGTATACTGAAAAGTGTCAGACACTATTGCATGTTGTCAGTCAGTATATTGATATTTATCTTTTAAAGATATAAATGCTAGCTCTTGTTGGCTGGAGAATAATGAATACCAACGGGAAGACGGTGAGCGTCAGGTCACA
>CAZUER010000172.1:0-6193 GCA_964619345.1 uncultured Desulfohalobiaceae bacterium | reverse complement strand
CCTGCCCTTGTGGGATCTGACCCAGATGGTGCGATGATGCTGAGATACTAAAATTCCGGGATACTGGGATGCTGGAATTTATGGTTCCCACGCTCTGCGTGGGAATTTTTTCGGACGCTCCAGCGTCCACAATAGAGACCGCAGAGCGGTCACAAGAGGCTCCCGCTCAGAGCGCGGGGGCCATAAGATTTTATGAAGCAATACTTTCTCCGTTTAATCATCCTGGTCCCCTTTATCTTCGCCGGGATGGGGCTCTTGGCCTATCTTCTGGGCGGTCAGATCACGCAAACCTATGCCCCTGCCGATCAATGGGCCTACCGCTTCTTCGGTCTGCTCATCACCGTGATCAGCGGAGTAACCGGCCTGCTGATCACCCGGTTCATCCTCAAGCCGGTCCAGGATTTCGTGCATAAAGCCGAGCATTTTACCTCTCAGGCGGCCAACGACAGATCAGCGGCTGATGACCAGGACAAATCCGGAAGGGCCCCTGGTCCTCCCGTGCGTTCGGAAGTTGATCACTACTCCCGGATTTTTGATCAGGTGACCGAACTGCTGACCCAGGTGGAGGCCGAAAGCATGTTTCCGGAGATGATCGGCACCAGCAGGGCTTTACGCGCAGTTCTCTCCCAGGCGGCCAAAGCCGCCCCTACCCGGGCCACGATCCTCTTGCTGGGCGAATCCGGAACCGGTAAAGAGCTGTTGGCTGCGGCCATCCATGCCAGAAGCGACCGGGCTGAAGCTCCTTTTATTCCCATTAATTGCATGGCCATTCCCCAGGACCTGATGGAGAGCGAACTCTTTGGTCACCAAAAGGGAGCCTTTACCGGGGCCCAGCATAGCCGGAAAGGCAAGTTCGAAGAAGCGGATCAAGGCACCCTTTTTCTGGACGAGATCGGAGATATGTCCCTGGATCTTCAGGGCAAAATTCTACGCGTTCTGCAAGAATGCTCTTTTCAGCGGGTTGGGGGTAATACGACCATCCACACCGATGTGCGCATCATAGCGGCCACAAACAAGGACCTGGAGAGTATGGTCAAGTCCGGGGAATTTCGCGAGGATCTGTATTACCGTATAAACGTTTTTGCCCTCACTCTGCCGCCTTTGCGGCAGCGAAAGGAAGACATCCCCTTACTGGCTGAGCACTTCGTGCACCAGGAAAATCCCAAGGCCACAATCTCCACCCAGGCCATGCAACTGCTTATGGTCTGGGATTGGCCGGGAAATATCCGGGAGCTGCAAAACACTATCCACCGGGCCATAATCCTGGCATCGGACGGCAACATCCAGGTTCAACACTTGCCGCAGGAAATGAACCTAGGACTGAACGAGTTGCAGCAAAATCAGGCGACCGAGAAGATCTCTTTGGACGCCCGCCTGGCCACCTTGGAACAAAGCTATATTGTGAACGCTCTGGAACAGGCCGGCGGGGTCCAAGCCAAGGCGGCCCAACTCCTGGGTATCAAGCCCAGGAGTCTCTGGCACCGGATCCAAAAGTACGGGATTGATGTTGCACAGTACAAGAACTAAAAAGCAAAGCATGAGAGACAGATAATGGTTGTCTTCTTCCAGAAGACTGGTTATGCTCTCATAAAGTACACAGCCCTATAAATGCACACACATCCTATCCAAGGACCGGACCTTGCAACATTCTATCGAAACCTGGAAACACATCTGCACCAATTCTTTGGATGGAATCGTGATCACGGACCGAGACGGCCGGATTGAATGGGCCAATCCCGCCTTTTACAAGATAAACAGTGAATCAAACTGCCATTCATTGGCCATTGGGTTGCCGGCCCCGGCCTTATCCAAGAATCGACCACCAGATCAGACCCAACCTTGCATGAACCATATCCTAGCCACTCCCTGCTGGGAGGGCGAACTCCTCCTCCAGGTCAAAGACAATTCCTGGCGTCCGGTCTTTGCGCGCAAAGAACCTTTGCCCCACACTTCGGGCCAAAATCAATTCGTATGGATCCTGCGGGACCTATCCCAGATTAGGTCTTTGCAGGAAAAACTAGATTTAAGTGAAAACTACCACCCCCTGACTCAGCTGCCCAATAGAACCTTCCTCAAAAACCGCCTCCAACACAGCCTGGAACATGCCAGACGGGATAAATCTTATGTCGGGCTCCTGCATATCGACCTGGATCAGTTCAAGCGCATCAACACCAGCGTCGGTCATGCCGCTGGAGATGAACTGCTTATCCGGGTCAGCCAGCGCTTGCAAAATACCACCCGCAAGGCCGACACCTTGCTCCATCTGGAGGGAGACACCTTTGCTGTCATCCTGGAGAAGCTCCCCCAATCCCGGGAAGCAGCCACTGTAGCCAACCGGATTATTAACGAACTCTCAACCCCTTTCACTCTCCAGGACAAAAAAATTTACGTTAACGCCAGCATCGGCATCAGCATATATCCATTGGACGCAAGTGACTGTGAAACCATGTTCCTGCATGCCGAAGAGGCCATGCAGGCCCAAAAAACCTGTCCGCAAAGCGGCTACCAATACTATGATCGCAAACATGATGGGGCGACTTTTGCCCTCTTGCGCTTCGAAGCCGACTTGCGCCAGGCTGTCAAAAACAACGAGTTTTCCCTGGCCTTTCAGCCTCAGGTCCGACTGGAAGACTGTACATTGCGCGGAGTAGAGGCCCTAGCCCGCTGGCATTCTGCAAACCGGGGGTCTGTCTCTCCCCGCCAATTCATCCCTGTGGCCGAAAAGACGGGGCTTATTTCCGCACTAGGTCGATGGGTTCTGAGCACGGCCTGCCGCACGGCAGCCGCCTGGGAAACCGGATCTGTACCCGACTCGTGCCTGATCGCGGTCAACGTCTCCGGAATTCAATTTGCCGACCCGGGTTTTCCGGATCAGGTGGAAAAGGCTTTGGCCCACAGCGGACTCTCGCCTGACTGCTTGGAGTTGGAGATCACGGAGACAATGGTTTTGCAGGAAAAGCTCAAGGCCGTTCATTCCTTGCAGACCTTGCGGAATATGGGGGTGCGCATTGCCATCGACGATTTCGGCACTGGGCATTCCTGCCTGGCCATTCTCAAGGAGCTCCCGGTGGACACCTTGAAGATCGACAAGAAGTTTTTACGTCAGGTGCCCCAATGCCCGCAATCCACAAGCTTGATCAAAACCATTCTGGAAATCCGGCACGCGCTGGACCTGGAAATCGTGGTCGAAGGCGTAGAGTCCAAGGAGCAGGTCGATTTTTTACACCAGCAGGACGCCCCGGTCATCCAGGGCTTCTGGTTCAGCCCGCCGCTGTCCGAACCGGATCTCTTGAAGTTGAGCCGGTCATTAAACGGTTCACCGGAACAGAATCAAGCCCTCATGCAAGAGAAAGTAAACAACACCTCCCTCTTGTAACCGGCGAGTGCATAAAATTGTTTCTTGTTCATGCGCACCCCAAAATCAGAATTATATCGTTTTCATTGTTCTGTCCTCTCGGTCTGCAAATCGTATTTTTTGCAGGCTCCTTTTGTAATTGGTTATCTCAACCCAGACCAAGCCAGACCCTAACCAATGCTCCTATTACATATGTAATTACTCTATTACGCTTCCAATTACATATGCAATATCAATAACGTAGAGCTTGGTTCCATGTTTATTTAGTCATCTTTCCCTTAAGGCCAACACCCGACCTTCACGAATATATTTAAGCAACAATATTTGGAGCACAACCTCCAAATATTGAAGCTAAAGTCTTGCTCACATCGCTTATCTTTTTCCAGCCATTGTAAATTCTATTCTGGCACGCATACCAGGCCTAGAGCATACATAAGTGCTAGCTTGATTAAAAAAAATATAATAACAACAAGTTATGTCCAAGGACACTTGCCCTCATCATTAGGGGCCAATACCCCTATCCCTGCCCTCCCAGAGCAAAGACAATTTTCCATATCTGATTTTTCAATACTCAACCCAATAAACCTCTCTCTTTGGCAAAGAGATTGCATAAAAACTCACCCTGAGAAATACATGCTTTGAAACCTCATACCCAAAAAGGAGAAAACATGACTCAACAAAGCACTGCTTCAGCAACACCGGCTCGAGGACAACAGGGCTTCACCCTGATCGAAATCATTGCCGTATTGGTTATTCTGGGGATTTTGGCGGCTGTTGCCGTACCGAGATTTTTTGACTTTCAAACCGATGCCCGAGCTGGTGCAATTGAAGCAGCTTTAGGAGCTGGGGGTTCACAGCTTTCAATGCAGTATGCAAAAGACATCCTAGATGGAAATGCTACTGCTACTTCTTGGGAACGTGAGGATGATTCTGACATTGCCCTTGGTGACTTCACAGCAGATTTTACTTATTCTTGTGGAGAAAGTAGTGCAGAAGTGACAATAACTGGTGGTCCAGATTGGTTTTCAGATCATGGATTAGATGATGATGATTTTAATGATGATAGTATATCAGTAGATGGTGATGTAACTAAAACATTTACAATCTGTGAAACGGATTAACCCACTTTTTATATGACTATAACTTCGGCGTTTTTACCGTTTAGTCGCCCTCTGCATAATTCGGGCGACCGATTCAGAGCAACTGCGATACCACAAAAAAGGGGCAGGCATTGCGCAAAGACGCGAAGACTGCCCCTACCAGGAAAACTCCTGGTTTATCCGCTAAATCTCTTGCAACACCCTATATAACGTACTCTCTTCGTTTTCTTCTTCTATCTCTTAACACCTGATGAATGTCTGAATCCCTCAATCTGACACCCACATTTTTGCTAAATTTTCCGTATAGGAACAATCCTAAACGCTATTTTTTTTATGGTGCCCACACTCTGCGTGGGAATTCTTCCGGACGCTCCGATGTCCACAAAAAAGACCGCAGGAGCGGTCAAGAAAAGCTCCCACGCAGAGCGTGGGAGCGATAAAAAAAGGATGGCCGGAGCCATAAGAAAAAGACGACCCAAGGGAGGACCCTTGGAACGAAGAATGAAGCCTGCCCCTACCTGGAGAATCCCGGTTATCCGCCGGCATCCTGCCTTTATGTACCCTATATTTTCTGTCTTCCGTTTTCTTCTCGTGGATCCCCACAGCAATCCTTATTGGAGCAAACGTAAGACTTCAAATTTATCCTGGGCAAACAGGACCGCTTCCAAAGCCTGGTCCAACGTTGCCTGATCCTGCAATGAGGTTACTAAAGACTCCTCTCCAGAGGTCAGGGAAAACTTCCGTTGCATCTGCTTGAGAAGTATAATCCGCTTTCCTTGAATTTCTCCCTGCTGCATTCCCTGCTGCATGCCTTGCTGCATGCCTTGCTGCATGCCTTCTTGTCGTAGTTTCTCTGCTATAGTAGGCATAAGTTTCTCTCCTTGTGGAACCCTTTGCAAAGCCTCATGTACATCGTCAACATCTACATGTTCAGAAGCCTGAAATACATACTCAAGTATCACCTGCAGATATTCTGTCAGCCGTTCCTTTTCGCCCAACCTCCCTAAAAGCTCCACTATCTGAGGCAACCGGTTGCGAAGCTCTTGGGTCTGGATGTATTTGAGCAACAGTTGCACTGCCTGCAGGACAATTGTGCCCTTGATCTCGCTTTCATCCAGGTGGGAGATGTCGTGCAGGATATGCTCAAATCTGGGGATATAGGGACCAAAGTCCGCTGACGGCGGCTCAAAAAGCTCCTTGAAATCCAAGCTGAAATTCCAGGTTCTGGTTCCGTGGTAAATGACCACTGGTATGATCAAGGGAAGTGGACCAGGGAGTCCCTCTCGAACCTGAGCATACCACCTGTTGGTCATATACTGCAAAACCTGCACCCGGGCATACCGTTCCGGACCACTTTTATGTTCAAACAAAAAGTATAGATCTGCCGGATTACCCTGTATCACCCAGGTCTTGACCACCACATCGCTAAAGTATTCAGTCAAATCTTCTTCAACAAAGCTCCCGCTGACAACTTCCAGTCTATCCAAATCAAGATGGGTGACGATTCCAGCCGGAAGATAGGTAGTGATAAAGTCCCGAACGTTTTCCAGCCGGGTGAATATCTGCTTGAAAAAGCGGTCATGGACTCGGGGATTGGATGAAGCCATAATCTTATCTTATACCGTGCACCTATCATCTGACAAGTTCATATACCCCGGCCAGCCGAGGGGCAAAACCCAAAAAGGGTACGGTGATGCTTCGGTGAACCAGATCTCCTGCGAGCAACCTGCAGATTATG
>CAZUER010000171.1:0-6213 GCA_964619345.1 uncultured Desulfohalobiaceae bacterium | reverse complement strand
ACAGAGCAAATCAACTGAAATTGTTGAAAATGGAAAGCAGAACCAAAAAGCCCTGATAACTGGCCTGCAGCGGTGGCGTTGCATAAGGTTTTTTGGTACATATTATTCCATGCGGATGAGCCTTCCTCGGTTTGAGGGTCTGCGTCTCTTACTCAAAGGCCCGGTTCAAACAGCCCATCCAGTGACCCTGACCCACAAACGGATCTTTATCCTGCCCACCGGGCTGGGCCTGATCTTTGGTCTTATGGTCCTGGCCATGCTGGGCATCTCCATAAATTATGCCAACAACCTAGGCTATGCCCTCAGCTTTGTCTGCATGTCCACGGGTCTGGTCAGCATGTTGCACACCCACCGCAACCTATCCGGCCTGCACATCGTCCCTGGCAAATGCCAGCCTGTGTTTGCCGGACAATCCGCTCTGTTTCACCTTTTGATCCAGGAAGATCAAGGCCGGCCCAGATCCGGGATTCGTATCACCGGTCCGGAGACTTTCCAGACTATTGATCTGCCCAGCCGGCAAGCGGGCCAGGCCTGTGTGCAGCAAACGACCCATTCCCGGGGCCTTGCGTCATTCCAGGAAGCTCGCATATCCACGGTCTTTCCTTTGGGTCTTTTCCAAGCCTGGTCCAGGGTCAGACCGCAGATGACATGTTTGGTCTACCCCCGGCCGGCAACTTCCGGCCAGGCTTCTGAGGCAATATCTGCACAGTCCATGAATTCATTTCCCAATCACCACCCAGCTCAACCCGGGGTGGAGGATTTTTCCGGACTGGGCGAATATCTTCCCGGGGAATCGGCAAAACGCATTGACTGGAAAGCCTATGCCCGGGGGCAGGGGCTGATGGTCAGGGAGTTCGAAGATCCGCCAGCCAAAGGCGTGATTTTTGATTATAATGTTCTGCCGGAAGCCTTGATGCCTGAAGAACGACTGTCCATTCTTTGCCGCTTGATTTTGGATGCCCACAACGCCGGGCAGGCTTATGGGTTACGCCTGCCGGGCTCGGATATTCCTGCTGGACTGGGAGTCGAGCATGAAGAAAAATGCCTGCAGGCTTTGGCTTTGTATGATTTTTCAGGAAATTAAGAGCTGGAGAATGCTGGAATAGGTTATGCCGGGCTTGTCGACACAGCACATGATCCCCCTGGCCATGGTCTTGGCCTATGCACCCCACGTAGGACATATGCCTGTCTGGGTCAGCATGTTCTTTGTATTACTCTGGGCCTTGCACCTCCTTTCCAGTTATCAGAGATCAGAAGTCAGAGGACAGAGGACAGAGGACAGGGGTCAGCAAAAACAAAGAGCTGCAAAGCAAAACCTGATCGCAAATAAGTGTACGGCGGCTTTTGGCAGTGACGCCCAGAAAGGCTTTATCTCACCTGGCCTTATCGGCTTTCTGCGCCTGCCCCTGGCTGTGTTCAGCCTGGTCGGCGTTCTTCTGTATTGGGGCGGAAAGCTGGGTCCGCTTCCCGGTACCGCCCTCTTAAGTCTCATGCTGGGAATCAAAGCTTTGGAGATTACCGGCTACCGTGATCGGGTCATCACCCTGTACACCGCCCTGTTTTTATTATTTGTGACAGTACTTTTCCGTGAATCCTTTCTCAGCGGTGTCTATATCCTGCTTGCCGCCTGGATCCTGCTCAGTGCGTTATGCATCTTAAATGGTCAGCAGCCTAGATCATCCCTGGGCACCACAGGCCGTATTCTGGCCCAGGCCCTGCCCCTGGCTTTGATCTTTTTCCTTCTCTTCCCCAGACTACCGGGCAGCCTCTTCGGTCTGATCCAAAATCCAAGTACCGGCCGAACGGGCCTGAGTTCCACCCTCTCCCCAGGAAGCATCAGCAAGCTCATTCCCTCCAATGCCCCGGCTTTTCGAGCCGAGTTTGACGGACAGCCCCCTGAGCGGGACAAGCTCTATTGGCGGGCGGCGGTACTTAGGGACTACGACGGGCAAAAGTGGACTCCGGGATATGCAGGAATTCCTTGGGATCACCAAGCGGCGCCTCCTTCAGGAGCAAACACAAAAGAACGTTATGCGGTGCGCATCGCTTTGGAGCCCCACAATTCCAGAATGCTCCCAGCCCTGGACATCCCGGTTTCGGCTTCTGAAAAGACCTTTCTTCTGCCCGGTCAGGTGCTGAAGTCCAAAAACAAGGTCAAAAAGACTTTTGCCTATAATGTGGCCTCAGTCCCAGACTTTGACTGGCTGCCCCTGTCCACAGCTGAACGTACGGCGTGTTTGGCCATCAATTCCCGCAGCAACCCCCGGACCAGAGCTGTGCTGGCCGAAATGCTTCCCAAGCGGTCCGCAGCCAAGGACAAACTCCAAGCCATTGTGCAGTTTTTCCAGAGCCAGGACTTTTCCTACACCCTTTCTCCACCCCCGCTTCCCCAAAAAGATCCCATTGACGCTTTTCTTTTCCAGACCAGGGCCGGGTACTGCGAACACTTTGCCCAGGCAGCAGTTTGGATGGCCCGGGCCGCCGGACTACCAGCCCGAATTGTCGTCGGTTATCAGGGAGGGGAGTTCAACCCCCTGGCTGAATTTATCTTGGTCCGGGAGTCAGACGCTCACGCCTGGGCCGAAGTTTGGCTGCCTCACAAAGGATGGACCAGAGTTGATCCCACCTCCCTCGTCGTCCCAGCCCGCATAGAACACGGAGCCCGGCAGATACATCCGGAATTGTACGCCAGTCCATTGTGGGACATACAAGGGTTGAACTGGATGTATTCAGCCTGGTCCCAGGCCAACATGGCCTGGGACGCTTTGAATTACAGCTGGCGGGAATGGGTGGTTGGGTACTCCAATCGCAAGCAATCCAGCTTGTTTTCCGCTTTAGGGCTCACCGCCGATATCCGGGATTTTTTGCCTCAGCTGATTCTGATCGTTCTGGGCACCTTTCTCACCTTTATGCTTTTCCTGGCCCTTGTATTATACGTTTCAAGACCCACAAAGCAGGATCCGGCCCAGACCTTGTATCTGCGGTTTCAAAAAAAGCTCAAAAAAGCAGGCATTCACCCCCTGGCTTATGAAGGACCGTTGGACCTGGCTTTCAGGGCGGGCAAAAGCCGGCCGGACCTGGACGCCAAGATACAATATATCATATCATTATATATAGCCCAGCGTTTCGGCCCCAATCCCACGGCTCATGTCTTGCGGCGGCTTCGGAAGGCAGTACACCAGTTCTAAACAATGAGATGCAGAACCAAAAAGCACTGGACCATGACCACGGTAATTTTGTTCTCAGGTGTAAGTTTCCAGGAGTGTTCGGGTTTCAGTGTTCAGTGTTCAGCTTCAGAAGTCCTGGTGCATGCGGATATTATACTTTGGAAACATATTTTGGGACATTTTGAGGCATGAGGCACGCAAATCAAGGAATATCAAGGTATCTCAAGTTCTTATGCTGAACACTGAACACCGAACACTGAACACAACTTGCTGTTATCCAGATACAGAGCAAATCAACTGAAATTGTTGAAAATGGAAAGCAGAACCAAAAAGCCCTGGGACCATGACCTCCAGGGCTTGTCATCACCTGTCAGACTCCCTACAATACATATTATGTCTGTATCATCACCCAAGATTTCCCTGGCCTTAAGCTATGGTGGAGCCAAAGGCCTGGCCCACATCGGGGTCTTGCAGGTTTTGCAGGAACGGGGTTACGAGATAGGCCGCATTGCCGGGACCAGCGCCGGGGCCATTATTGGGGCCATGTTTGCCGAAACCATGGATGCTAAACTCCTGGAACATCGGTTGCGAGAGTTGATCGCCAGCGACACCTTCCAGGGTGCAGCTTTTTCCCGATTCATGAACCAGGCCAGCCGGACGTCCAGCTTCTGGAATCAAATCTCCTGCCGCATCCGGGATACCGTGGCCCTGTGCATAGCCCAGAGCAAGATATCTCTCCTCTCGTCGGATCGATTCATGCAGTGCCTGGAAATGCTCATCCATATCCGGGATTTTGCTCAGTGTCGCCTGCCGTTTGTGGCTGTAGCCACCGACATCACCACTGGTCAGGACATGCCCCTGTGTGCCGGGAGCCTTATCCCGGCTGTGCTGGCCAGCTCCTCTATACCCGGCTTCTTTCCTCCGGTGGACATGGATGGAGTCCTTTTAAGCGATGGGGCCATTTGTTGTCCGGTACCGGTCAAATATGCACACGACCTGGAGGAAAACGTCCTCCTGGCCGTATCCTTACCCCCCCAAATCGATCCACAGGAACCTATAGATAGTGCCTTGGACCTGATGATCAGGGCCGAGGAGATCAACCTTTCCTTTTTATGTCGGGCTCAGGCGGCAAATGCCGACGTGATCATCCAGCCTGACACCAGGGACGTGGGCTGGAATGAGATGTACAGACTGGATGAGATGCTGGCGTCCGGTCGGCAGGCGGCGTTGGAAGCCCTGCCCAGGATTGAGGCGGCGTTGGAAGACAGACATCCCTGGTGGCGGCGGCTGAAGACTTGGCAGTGATCCTTTAAGAAATGCCAGCATCCCAGTATTCCAGCATTTTCAAATCCTTCAATCCCCAGTCCACTGAGCCATAATCCGCCGGGACCTGGGACCGTCGAACTCGGCAAAGAATACCCCTTGCCAGGTCCCCAGAACCGGTTTACCCTCATTGACAATCAATTGCTCGCTACATCCGATAAGACTGGACTTTATATGGGCGTCGCTGTTTCCTTCCATGTGCTTGTAATCCCCATTTTTGGGTACCGCACGGTTCAAAAAGACAAGGATATCGCGAACGACACTGGGGTCTGCCGCTTCATTGATGGTCACCCCGGCTGTGGTGTGGGTACAATAAAGGAGCAGAACACCATTTTTCCATTGGTTGTCCCGGATCAACTCCCTGACCTGGCTGGTAATATCCACCAGTTCCTCCCGTTTCCCACTCTGGACATTCATGGCTTGCATCCTGTATTCCTCCCTGCTATTGTTGAAAATCGTTGAGCTGAAACAGTTTCATGGATACCACTTTATTGGTCTGTTTTCAAAATTTCCTGTTTGTTCCTGTTGCTGCCTGTCTTTCACCTCAACCACATGGGGAGAGGGGATATGTCTGAACAGCTTTCGTTCACCAAGATTGAAAATGACCTCCGGCCCACCTACCGCAACCGTTTAAACACCGCCGAATCACCGGAAGATATCAAAAAATTTTTTGTTTACACCGCCCGGGAATTTTTGACCCGGAGCCTGGGTGATGCCGTGCCTGTGGAATACGAGGATATCCGCCTGGCTCCGGAATCCGATCCACCCTACATTCTCAGCCCCAAACTGGCAGAACATCCCACATACACATCCTTGCAAAATCGTTCGGACCTGAACATCATTCTCTCTCGTTTGGCTCAGTCCGCAGCCAGGCGCTATGTGCATCTGGAAAGAAACCCGGAAAAGAGCGAATCCAAGATTCGGGGATAGCCCCTCAAAACAACCAACTACCAGGAGTACATGTCTATGCACAGGGATCAGGAGCCGATTAAGGCTCGCATCGACGGGGTCGGTGAATGTAAAGCTCAGTCTCCTTTACCTTTCGGTCGGTTTATTCCTGAAGACAAGACCCTGACCATGCATATCTCTCCGGAAATGCTGGAAGACGCCGAATCTGAGCCCAGACATTATGAGTTCGAGGAAGCTGGCCCCCGAGAAAGAATTTACTTCGATCCCAGCAAAACCAAATGCGCCATCGTCACGTGCGGCGGGCTGTGTCCCGGAATCAACGACGTCATCCGGGCCCTGGTCATGGAAGCCCATCACCAGTACGGAATCAGCACCACCCTGGGCATCCGTTATGGGCTGGAGGGCTTTGTCCCTGAATACGGTCACTCAATTATGGAACTTAATCCAGACACAGTCACCCGCATTCACGAATTTGGAGGAACCATCCTGGGTTCCTCCCGCGGCCACCAGCCCATTGAGTCCATTGTGGACGCTCTGGAGAGAATGAATGTGAACATCCTCTTTCTCATCGGCGGTGACGGAACCATGAAAGCGGCCGCAGCCATTTCCCGGGAAGTCCGCAAGCGCAATATCAAACTGTCCATGATCGGAGTACCAAAGACCATAGACAACGACATCTATTTTGTCCCCAAATCCTTTGGCTTCGACACCGCGGTATTTAAAGCCACGGAAGCCATTCGCTGCGCTCATACAGAAGCTCAAGGAGCGCCAAACGGCATTGGGCTGGTCAAGCTCATGGGCCGGGAATCCGGAT
>CAZUER010000170.1:0-6230 GCA_964619345.1 uncultured Desulfohalobiaceae bacterium | reverse complement strand
TCCAGGATACGTTCCTTGACCTTGTCCAGGTCATAGTGGTCTTCGTGCAGGATCAGCTCTGCCTTTTTGATCTCCAGCTGGTCCTTGGAGGTTTTTTTCCAGGGCAATTCCACCATCCAGTCCAGATAGGTACGGATGACCGTGGCTTCCGAAGAATCCGGGTGCATATTCTCCAATCGTCCCAGCTGTTTTAAGACCTCTTTTTTGACCTCCTTGGGCATGCCGGCCTTGTCGATCTTCTTGCGCAGCTCTTCGAATTCTTCGTCTTCCTCCTCGTCCTCTCCCAGTTCAGATTTGATAGCTTTTAACTGCTCTCGGAGAAAGAATTCCTTCTGAGCCTTGTCCATCCCCTCCTTGGCCATGTTCTGGATCTTGCTCTGCAGGGTGGCTACTTCCACTTCCTTCATCAGCTGGCGGTTGACCCTTTTCAAGCGCTCCATGGGGTCCACATCCTCCAGGATGGCCTGGGCCGTTTCCGTGGGCATGCGCAGATTGGAGGCGATGAGGTCGGCCAAGCGCCCCGGTTCCTGTACACTGTTTAACACAGACATGATCTCGGAAGGATCCATGCCCCGCAAGGAGATGATTTTTTCGCTCTGCTCCCTGGCGGTGCGCATCTGGGCTTCGGCATCCGGGCCTATCTCCGTGAGTTCCTGCTCGGAGATGGCCTCAATATCGACCACCGGATAAGGATCTTCCTGGACAACCTCTGTGACTTTGGCCCGGGAAAGTCCCTGAACCAGAACCTTGAGGCGGCCGTCGGGCATCTTCAGCATGCGCATGATCAAGGCCACCGTGCCGGTGTGGTAGACGTCATCCAGTCCCGGTTCCTCCACTTTTTCATCCTTTTGGGTGGCGATGAAAACATAGCGTTTGTCGTTCAGGGCCGCTTCAATGGACTTTACCGATTTGTCCCGGCCCACGAACAAAGGCAGAATCATATAGTTGAAAACCACGATATCCCTGACAGCCAGCAGAGGCATTTGGGTGGGAAAATCCATCTTTTGGGCTGATTCCTCATCGGATTCTTCCTGGATGACCACCTGGGCTGCCGGGCCTTGTTCGGACTGCAAATGTTGGGTCAGCTCATCGTACGTGGTGGATTTCTTATCATCAGTCATAATTTGGCACCTATATATTTTGCAAATTTAATGGTTGCACACAAACCCAAAACCCTTGATGAATGCTTTTGGGATGCTCAGGAAGCTTAATATCTGCCCCAAGGCAACTCCTAGTATACAATAATACACATAAAACCTGGAGCAACCCCTTGACAGGAAATTCCGGGCTGGAGACATGGAGCCAAGAGCATAAGGCATGGAGCAGAGGGCAGGAGGACAGGAGACATTGAGGCTCAAAGAAAAGCGCAAGCAATGCGGGCAGACAAGGGGGATCCCGGTGAAATGGAAGAAATTTCAAACGGGCCTGCCCGGCACTCACTTGCAGGCCGGAGATTTATACTGTGCAGTGAAGTTTAAACTGCAAGTGAGTGCCGGGCGGCCTACAGCGTCCCTCGGTCCTGGAAACTGTAATATCTGTCCTCAGCCACCACCAGATGATCCAGAACTCGAAGTCCGACCTCGTCCGCCGCCTTCTTGATGCGTTGGGTCAAATCTTTATCTTGCAGAGATGGGGTCGGATCCCCACCAGGGTGATTGTGGACCAGGATAATCCCCGAGGCCTTCCATTTCAGAGCCAAGGCCAGGACCTCCCGGGAATAGACAGCTGCCTGGTCGACTGTACCCTGAGCTGCCCGAACGAAAGTTATGAGACGGTTCTTGTTGTCCACCAGGGCCACCCAGAAGCTCTCCACCGGATCGTGGCCCAGCCTGGAACAGGCCATTTCGGCCACCGCCCCCGGAGTACACAACATCTCCCTGTGCCGCAGGGGCGCTTCCTGCAACCTGGCCCAAAACTCCTGCCACACACCCCAAAAAACTTCCAATCCCGGACCAAACCCGTCCACTTCCCGCAGCTCTTCAGGGCGGGCGGTATAAATACCTTTCAATGACCCGAATCGCTTCATAAGTTCTTTAGCCAGGGGCTTGGTGTCTTTGCGGGGGAGGGCATAGCCCAGCAGAAGCTCCAACAGCTCATAATCGGCCAGGCTGGACCGCTCCTGAATAAAGCGCTCTTTGAGGCGTTTGCGGTGGCCGATATAATGGGGTTGATCGGACATAGGTACCTGGTTATCTATTGGCTCTCTGCGCTCTGCCCTATGCTCTCTGCCCTATGCGCTCTTCGCCAAAAACCTGCATCATGCGGCTGACTACCAGTTCCTGGGCCTGGGACTGGGAAAGGTCTCCGGATTTGATTCCCGATTCCGCTTCCAGAATCATGGTCCACATCCGACTCAAACGGTGGGGGCCCAGCCGCGTGGCCATCTGGGACTTTTCAGCCTTGACCTTCCCTGGCATCCACACCTTGTCTCCTTCTCCGGCCTGAAGCTGCCAAAGGATACGGGCTTCTCGCAGGAGCAAAGCCAAAAAGGGCATGACCATGTCTGCATTGGAACCCAAGTGATTGCGCAGTAAAGTTCGCCAAACCGAAACTTCCTGTCCCTGGCCCTGCAGGGCCCGAATAAAGGCGAAGATATCCAGATCCGTTTGGTAGGACAGCACCTGCAAATCATCGGCCTGCATGGTCTTCCGCTCAGCCAAGAGCAGCTCCAGCTTCTCCAGTTCATTGGCCAATGCCGCTGCGTCTAAAGGCAAGGCGTGGATCAGAACCCTTTGGACTTCAACCGGGATGCTGATTCCTATCCGTTCTGCCCATTGCCCGACCCGCTGCTGTATATTTTTTCGCTCCAGACCGGACGAGCGCCATACCCATCCCTTGCTTTCAGCCACTTTCCAATAGGCCTGTTTTTGCAGCACGGCTGAAACCGGTGGTTTTCCCCGCTCCCATTCCTTCTCCAAACAAAAAAAAGGCCAGATTCCAGACTTAAATCGGCCTAAAATGGGATGCAGCTTTTTCCAGTCTTCGGCCTTGAAATGTTCCGCTCGGCGCAAGATCACAGCTGTGGGTCGGCCCAGGAGGTTGGTCCAGGTCAAGGTCTGCCAGTAGGCGTCCGGGAGTTCTTCGTCGGCCCAAAAGGTGCGTATCTGCCATGATTCCTGCTGATCGGCCAGCAAGGCCTGGATATGTTCCTTAATCAAATGCCCGTCCGGGCAGAAGCAGAAGGTGAAGCCTGGGCGGTTTTGTTTGGGCATACAAATCTATCTGCGTATTCCGGGAGACACTCTTCTTAAAAGCCTGCACTGAGTTGATTGGCCAGGATGTCGGCCGCATCCCGGACCACCCGCTCCTCAGCCCTGTTCTTTTCCGAGATGCCGGTAAATGATTGTCGGACATGGACCGGCGAGGAAATCCACAGCACTTCCATGTTCTGGGCGGAGAGTATCCTGGCCTCCAGGCTGAGGGCGATCTCGGATTTCAAGGTTTCTTCCTCTGCAGTCTCTACTTTGGTGTAGTCCCTGTACCGGGTAATGATCAAATGCAGCAGTCCTTGGGCCTGGTCCCTATCCACCCAGGAAACCTGGCCCCGCCTGGAAAATTCATCCCTGACTTCGGATATGAGCCGGGATTCCAGCCAGGGCTCTGTACTTGGGTTCTCAACCTGTTCGATGTACAGATTGGTCATCCCGTGGGGCATATCAATGGGAACAGAGGAGGACAATCGGTAGCCGCAGGAAGAAAAGACAAGGGAGATAAGGAGAAAGGCTGTGCTGACCATACATGCAGATGCTTTGTTCATTACCCTCCCCCCTGTCTGGTTGTTGAAAACAGGTCCTTACCACGTATATCAGATTTGCCGGAGCAAATCTGATATCTGAAATCCCTCACCCTACAACCACGTTGACCAATTTTTCCGGGACCACAACCACCTTTTTTACTTCTTTGTCCACCAGATGCTTTTTCACGTTGTCATTGTCCAAGGCCAGGGACTTGATCTCCTCCTGCTCTGCATCAGAGGGAACGGAAATCTTGCCCCGCAGCTTTCCGTTGACCTGGACCACGATGAGCATCTCCTCTTTATGCAAGGCCTCTGGATCGTGCTCTGGCCAGGACCATACGGCCAAACATTGGCCGTACCCGGTCAGTTCCCAAAGCTCTTCACAGATATGAGGGACCATGGGATACAGGCAGATAAGGGCCGTTGACCAGGCCGAAGACAGGACCCTCCGACCGCTTTCAACTTGGCTCAGGTCCTGATGGACCGCGCTGATGGCATTTATAAGCTCCATAACTGCAGCAATGCAGGTATTGAACTGAAATTCTTCTTCCAGGTCCCGGCTGATCTTCAAAAGCGTTTCGTGTTCCTTGCGCCGCAGATCTCGATCCACCTTGGTCAGCTCAGCGTTGTCCAGGCGGGCGCAAGGGCCGATGGACGACACAACAGGGGCCAGCTGTTCATAAAGACGCCACAGACGGTGTAAAAAGCGATGAGCCCCTTCAACCCCTTGATCGTTCCAGTCCAAATCCTTTTCCGGGGGAGAGGCAAACAAGGTAAAAAGTCTGGTGGTGTCTGCACCGAAACGAGCCAACATTTCATTGGGATCGACAATATTGCCCTTGGACTTACTCATCTTGGCCCCGTCCTTGAGAACCATGCCCTGGGTCAAAAGATGGGCAAAGGGCTCGTCCTGGTCCAGATATCCGAGATCGCGCAAGGCCTTGGTAAAGAAACGGGCATAAAGCAGATGCAAAATAGCGTGCTCGATGCCCCCTATATATTGATCTACCGGCATCCAATAGGAAAGTTCCTGATGGTCAAATGGAGCACTGTCCACTTGGGCCGAGGTATAGCGGGCGAAATACCAGCTGGACTCCACAAAAGTATCCATGGTGTCTGTCTCCCGCCGAGCCGAAGCCCCGCACTGCGGGCAGGTGGTTTGCACAAATTCCTGGCTCTCCGGCAATGGAGAGCGGCCATCAGGGCGGGTCTGCACATTGGTAGGGAGGACCACTGGAAGGTCTTCCTCCCGCACAGGAACGACCCCGCACTCATGGCAATACACTACAGGAATGGGAGCTCCCCAGTAACGCTGCCTGGAGATGTTCCAGTCCCGCAGGCGATAGTTGACTGCTTTGTGACCCAGTCCCTGCTGAGCCAAATGTTCGGTGATCCTGATCTTGGCCGTTTTGTGGTCCAATCCGCTGAACTCTGCGGACTGGATGAGCTGGCCGGGCCCGGCATAGGCAGCTTCCAGCTCCACTTGGGGCTGCTCCTGGTCTTGAGGTATGACTACCTCCCTGATCTCCAACCCGTACTTATGGGCAAACTCAAAGTCCCGCTGATCGTGGGCCGGCACGGCCATCACCGCCCCGGTGCCGTATTCCATGAGCACGAAGTTGGCCACATAGATGGGAATTGGCTCCTGAGTCACGGGGTTGACACAATAGGCCCCGGTAAAGATGCCTTCTTTCTCGGTATCTTCAGCCGCGCGCAAGGTGCGGTCCGTCTCCTGCATGCGGTGGACAAAGTTCCGGACATCATCGGCTTGGGGCCGATCCTGGATAAGCTCCTCCACCAAGGGGTGTTCCGGGGCCAGGCTCATGAACGTGGCTCCAAAGAGTGTGTCCGGGCGGGTGGTAAAGACCCGGATGCGTCGATCCCGGTCCTGGACCGGAAAATCGATCTCTGCTCCCAAACTGCGACCGATCCAGTTTTCCTGCATGGTCCGCACTCGCTCCGGCCAGCCCTGCCCCAGAGTCTGCAGATCGTCGAGGAGCTCGTCCGCATAGGCGGTGATGCGCAGAAACCACTGGGCAAGTTCCATATTTTCCACCATGGAGCCGCAGCGCCAGCATTCACCTTCCTCCACCTGCTCGTTGGCCAGTACTGTCTGGCAGTCTGGGCACCAGTTGACCGGAGCCTGTTTACGGTACACCAGACCCTGGTCCCAGAACTTGAGGAAAAAGAGCTGTTCCCAGCGGTAATAGGAGGGATCGCAGGTGGCCAACTCCCGGGCCCAATCCAGGGAATAGCCCAGGCGCTTGAGCTGGGAGCGCATCTCGTCAATATTTGCATAGGTCCACTGGGCCGGATGAGTGTTGTTTTTAATGGCTGCATTTTCAGCCGGCAGGCCAAAGGCGTCCCAGCCCATGGGATGAAGGACGTTGTAGCCCCGCATGCGTTTAAAACGGGCGATGACGTCGCCGATGGTATATACCCGCACATGTCCCATATGGATGCGGCCTGATGGGTAGGGAAACATCTCCAGGAC
>CAZUER010000169.1:4528-6589 GCA_964619345.1 uncultured Desulfohalobiaceae bacterium | reverse complement strand
CGGTCATATTTTGTTGGTCAGCAGCCAGGGCGGCAAACTGCATGGCCCGAGTGGCACCTCCGGCCTTCTCAAACCCTTTGGAAATAACAAAAAGCATTTTGGACATATAACCTCCTGGATTCAAATCTGGTTTTGTTTCTTGATCATCACCAGATTGTATACGTTTCTTGGTACTGCTCTGATATTGTATGATCTCTCCTGGCACTTCAGGCATGGGGCAACTCAGGATTTTTCTTGGCCCCTGATTGCCCCATCTCTTTTGTTCAAAATTGTCCCTAGAAGTTAAAAACCTTCGCATCAGCAGCAATGTCGATGATGGCCGGAGCCCCACCCAGATACATATTTGAGAAAAACTGGCTCTCGTCGACCTGACGAGATTTGGCGCAGGGGATTCAGACCCCCGTGGGCACTTCTTTTTCCACTAAAGAAGGGAGATAATCGTTGGGACAATCACCAGTCACGGTCTTCAAGTTCAAGTCCCGGTTGGAATTGGCCCATTCTACGCCCCCGTCGATCAAAAAGAGATCCACTTGATGTCCTTTGTCCATGGCCACCTTGGCAAATTGAAAACAGCGGGTGGCGGCTTCATTGCTGTCTTGCCCGAGGAGAAACAGATACCTGGCCATAGAAACCTCCTGTTTTGTGGTTCTCTGTTATTGACATCACTGTAAAAAAAAATTTTTCACTCGCACCTATTTGGGAATTTCCCGCCGCATCGAATACAATCCATTTCCTGCTCCATCTGTAGACCAAGGTAAGCTTTCTGACAAGAAGCACACTTAATTAGTAGGCAATAGCTCCTGCTGAAACCTGTTTTCCTTCTTCCAGCCCTGGGAGGAAGGGGAAGGTAAAAGAAGGGGCAGTTCCGTGGTCTTCGTACAATGCCTGCCCCCTTCGTATCTGCTCTGAATTCCCGTAGTCGTTGACAAGGCTTGTATCTCTATATATAAAACTTTTATGCATAAATGTTCTACATATGATGAAGAGCGTCGGGATCTCTACCTGGATGGGAAATACTGGAACGGGCTGCTCAAAATGGCTCTGTCCAGGTTTTTCATCCTTCAGGTCTTGAACTCCGGACCTGCCCACGGCTACGCCATAGCAAATCAAATCTCCGAATTGACTCAAGGGTGCTGTTCCCCCAGCCAGGCAGCGATTTATCCCGTGCTCAAAGACTTTATGCACGGCGGTTATGTTACATGCCATGAAGAGACGTTCTCCGGCCGGAAGCGTAAAGTGTACAGCTTGACCCCCAAGGGCAGGCAGGCCTTTCGGGTGGCGGTGGAGGCCTGGCGGGAAACAAGCCAGGCCTTGACCAGGGTTCAGGAAGAAAGTGAATGGGATGAGAATTCATTGGACCGGAAACACTGGGGAGAATATCCAAAGGGTCTTGAATGCACGAAATAAACTCAACAATACCCCAACCATTGGCTGGGTCTGCACGATCGGACTGAAGCTGTCCTTCATCCGCGCCGGAGGCGCAAAATGACCAAGGATTAGCAGACCAGATTCGGCCTGAAGACTCCTGTTGCGGAACGATCGGATCTGACTCCTTTCTGGGCTCTGGTACAACCATTCTTCATGACCCCGGACCAGATCAAGGACAGACAGGTGCCGAAGCCCGGGAAGAGGCCCCTTGCTGAGGCCCCAGAAACGTGCTGCCGCCGGAGGCGGCAGGGGAGAGGGCCGGCCTGAAGGCCTGGCATTTCGTAGAAAGCTGGCTGTCAACCCCGGCCGGGCCGGTCCCCAAAGTCCGATCCGAGTGGAAACCCATCGATTTCTTCAAGGCCGCTTGGGTCCGCCTGGGTCCGGGCCGGGACAACTACCGCATTTCTCCCGGGCTCTACGCCCTGGGAAATCCAAACCGCAACAGCCCGGTTTTGGTTACCTGCAACTTCAAATTGACCTTTGATATCCTGCGCAGGCAGCTGGCCGGGCACTCTTATTGGGTCCTGGTTGTGGAGACATACGGCATCAATGTCTGGTGCGCTGCTGGCAAACAGAGCATGAGTACCCAGGAAGTGGCTCAAAGGGTTCAGGCTGTGGGGCTCAAGCAGGTGG
>CAZUER010000169.1:0-4518 GCA_964619345.1 uncultured Desulfohalobiaceae bacterium | reverse complement strand
CATCGAACACTGATTTTGCCCCAGCTGTCCGCCCCGGCCGTGGCCGGCCATAAGCTGCACTCCATGTGCGGTTTTTCCGGAGTCTTCGGACCGGTCCGGATTCAAGATATCCCTGCTTTTGTTACATCTGGAATGCAGGCTGAACCGGAAATGCGTCGAGTGGCCTTTCCTTTCCGGCAGCGGTTGAGCGTGGCTCTGGTGGAAATTTATGGGGCCCGCAAGTTTCTCCTCTGGACCCTTTTGGCCTGCCTGGGGCTGGCCGCTTTGGGTCCGGGCGGACTCAGTGCAGCCGGTATCGTCAAAGCCGGGCTGGGAGCCTCTGCTGCCGTCCTGACCGGATTTTTGACCGGCGTTCTGGCAGTGCCCGCCCTCTTGCCCCGCATTCCCCTGCGGGCCTTTGCAGCCAAGGGTATTGTGGCCGGGGCTGTCACCGGGCTCCTGCCCGCAGTATTCCTGGTCGGGAGCATCTCCCAGGCTGCGGCGCAGATCCTGGCCTGCACCGCCTTTGCTTCCTGGTTTGCCATGCACTATACAGGCTCAACGCCGTTTACTTCCCTGTCCGGGGTAGACAGGGAGATGCGCCGCTATATGCCGGTGCAAGGGGGTCTCCTTGGGGCTGCGGTCCTTATTTGGCTGATCGGGAGCTGGTTGGCCTGAGCGCTCTCTTGCTGTGCAGTCTTTACTCAACTGAGTACCGGAATGGATGGTGGAGATGGAAGTTTCATGCCAGATCAACCCGGTAAGTTGTTTTTTGCGCCTAAGCGCAAAAAGTATTTCAGATTTGCCGGAGGCAAAGCTGAAGGAAAACTTATGTATGGATTTCGATACATCGAAGATACCGTCACCCTGGAGTATGACCCCGATCTGTGTATAGGCTGCGGAAATTGCCTGAGAGTCTGCCCGCACCAGATCTTCGCCTTGGAGCCGAAAAAAGCCCGGGTCCTGGACAAGGGAGAGTGCATGGAGTGTGGGGCCTGCGCCTTGAATTGTCCGGCCGGAGCCATAAAGGTCCGGCCCGGGGTGGGGTGCGCCCAAGCCATACTCTACGCCTGGTTGGCCAAGGTCCCTATCCTGCGCAAGGTCTTCACCCCGGACGCATGCTGTGAATAGTTGGAGATACCGAAGACCTCACTGCAAAAAGTCACTTCACGTTCATATATAATCAATATGGAAGTATAAGCAACTGTTTTTACTGACTCCTGACCTCTGGCGAGTACAAAAGCAGCTTTTGCACTCGCATCTTCTAACCCACCAGCAGAATCTGCATATCCATGACATTGGTCCCCGTAGGTCCGGTGATGAACAGATCATCTATCTGCTCAAAGAAATGGTACGAATCGTTTCTGGCCAGATATCCTTGAGCCGAAAGCCCCTGCTTTTTGGCCCTTTCCACTGTGGAACCTGAGGCAAAGGCACCGGCGGCGTCCGTGGGGCCGTCAGTGCCGTCCGTCCCGGCGGAAAGCAAAACCGTGTTGTGCATTCCACAGAGATCCACGGCTGCGGCCAATGCCAGCTCCATGTTCCGTCCCCCCAGACCATTGCCCCGGATGGTCACTGTCGTCTCCCCTCCGGTCAGGATGCAGGCCGGAGGCGACAACGGCCGGTGCCGAGTGTTTACTTCGCGGCCTATACTGCACAGTACCTTAGCCACCTCCCGGGCCTCTCCCTGGATGGTAGTGGTCAGGGTCAGGATGTGGAATCCAAGGTGGCCGGCTGTATCCTCGGCTGCCGAAAGTGCATCTCCGAGGCTGCCAATAATATAATTGGAGGTGGTATCAAAAACCGGATCTCCCGGCTTGGGGGTTTCCCGGACTAGGCCTGAACATCCCTGGTCCAGATATTCGCGGACCGAATCAGGCAGGTCGGCCTGCAAACCAAACCTGTGCAAAATCTGCCTGCAATCGACAAAAGTCCCTGGATCCTGGACCGTTGTTCCAGAAGCTATAATATCCAGATCATCACCGATCACATCAGACAGGATCAAAGATAAGACCCTGGCCTGGTTGGCATACCGGCAGAGCTGTCCCCCTTTGAGCCTGGAGAGATGTTTCCTGATAGTGTTGATTTCATGGATAGTGGCCCCGCAGTCCAATAGAAGCCGGGTGACCGCTTGCTTGTCTTCCAGGCTTATGCCCTCCACCGGAGCCGGAGACAGGGCTGAACCACCACCGGAAATAAGGCATAGGACCACATCCTCCGGGCCGGCCGTAGATACCAGGTTGATCAGGGTCTGGGCAGCTTGCACTCCGTTGGCATCAGGAACCGGGTGATCGGCTTCTAAAACCCGGCACCGCGTTAAGGGCTTTGCGTGGCCGTATTTAGTGATGATCAGCCCATCACTGATCCTATCTCCCAGTAATGATTCCACCTCAGCGGCCATAGCTGCCGAGGCCTTGCCCATACCCACCACATAGATCTTATTGATCCTGGCCAAAGGAATCGTCGTGTCCTGGATCTGCAACTGGTCACCGGCCAGATACATGTTCTTACGAATGCATGTGCCGGGGTCGACCGCCTGTATCCCGGCCTTGAAAATCTCGGCTGCCGCTTCTTTTAGTGGTTGTTCGGACATAGCCGCTCCTCAAAAAGTGCTCTTCAATCCGGACCATAGAATCATCGCCGGAGAGAGAACTGTTAAAATATTGTTGTGCCCTGTGGGGCAAAAATATTTCAAACACGTAATGCCAATCCGGTCAGCTTTTAGATAGCTTTGCTATTGACCAGATTGAGCCAGAGACATTGAACTCAGAAAAATCCCTGAGCCAAGAGGCCTTATGAGCGAAGAGTGGATGACCTAGACTATAATTCAGTATATCGATACCACTCCTGCAAAACAAGGGCACATCTCCACAAGAGTTGATCAACACTCTCACGGACATCGGGGCTCAGCTGTATGCTGACCCTCATGACAGGGATGAGTTCAGACGCCGCCTGGAACGCGACGACGAAATCATTAATATTTCAGCCTCCATGTTCAGCTGACCGGGCTGTACAACCGGGCCTACCTGGAAAACGAACTGGCCGCTTAAATAACAGATTGGAAAAGCTGTTGCTTTAAGCTGGGCCGAAAAGCTGATTTGTCCTCCAGTGAACTCGCGGCCCTGAATCTCCTGACTCAGGTGCACGATCTGGGCAAGGTGAGCATACCGGATCATATCCTGATCGGGGTGAGTCTCATGTAATTCCATTCCCTGGTTGCCTTTTTGTCCTTTTTTGTTTACATTGATGTGAACAAAAGGGCAACAGATATGACCTCCAATCAATTCCAAACCTTCATGTATCGGCTGGCCCAAGGTGCCGGCATCCGGTCCCAGTCTGAGCTGGCCGCAATTCTGGATATCAACCGTTCTGCCATCACCCGGGCCAAAAGCAGGGACCGGGTGCCGGAACAGTGGATTGTCAGGCTCAGCCGATTGTTGGACCTGGATCCGGATTGGCTCAGAGAGGGACAATCCAGCCTGGACAGGTTTGTGGAGATCCCTGTGGTCACGGCCAGACTGGGGGCCGGAGGAGGATCTCATGTGCTTGACGCCGATGTGCGCGGGCACATGGCCTTCCGCAGGGCCTGGCTGCACCAGAAGGGCCGGCCCCGGGACATGGTCCTCATGCAGGTCATCGGGGACAGTATGGAGCCGACCATTCAGGAAGGCGATTATGTACTCATCGACCAGTCCCAAAAGGAGATCTACTCCGGAGGGGTGTACGCTCTGGGTCTGGAGGAGACCATTATGGTCAAACGCTTGGACAAGCATCCCCATGAGTTGATTGTCTTAAGCAGCAATTCCAGGTACTCGCCCATAATTTTGCAAGGCGATGAGCTGGAGACCGTACGTATAATCGGCCGGGTTATCGGAGTTTGGCGGGACCTGCGCTAACAACGACACTGTTTGGAATGGACTGATGGACCGTGGCAATCTTCTCCCTGCACCCACCGGATTCTCCGCTGCCGGCGGAGATTTTAGGGGCAGGCGTCTGAGTCTGGACTCCCTGATCAAGACCAACCCGGCCTCCACCTTTTTCCTGCGGGCCGAGGAAGAATCCAGCCTGGGGGGGTGTATCCACCCCGGGGACATCCTGGTGGTGGACAGGTCTGCGGATATCACCAACGGCTGCCTGGTGGTGGCTGTGGCGGATGGAGAGATGGTCCTGCGCCAGGTGGTCCGCCGCCAGGGCCGGAGCTATCTCTATTCCGACCATTCCCGGAATGTGCGTTGCGGGCACCATGAGGTTCAGATCTGGGGAAGAGTGGTCTATGTCCTGCATCCGGTCCTCCCTTAAGCAGGCCTTGTTCGCCTTAGTGGACTGCAACAACTTCTACGTGTCCTGCGAGCGTGTTTTTCAGCCCCATCTGGAAGGCAGACCGGTGGTGGTCCTGTCCAATAACGACGGCTGCGTGGTGGCCAGATCCAACGAAGTCAAGGCCCTGGGCCTGCCCATGGGAGCTCCGGCCTTCAAATGGAAAGCCTTTTTTGCCCGGCACAAGGTGAAGGTCTTTTCCTCCAATTATGCCCTGTACTC
>CAZUER010000168.1:0-6790 GCA_964619345.1 uncultured Desulfohalobiaceae bacterium | reverse complement strand
AATATAATGGGAAGGATGAGCGTGATCATAGAAAAGTAGATGCCGCGCAAGCGCAAGACCGGGACCAGCAAGCTAGTTCCTATGACCGCTCCAATAAGGGTAGCCAGGATCATGGATACAAGGGGTGGAAAGTGGAGATAGTAATTGAAGCTGCCGCTGACATAGGAGCCGATGCCGAAAAAAAGGGCCTGGCCCAGAGAGAAAAGCCCGGCTGAGGCCAAGAAATCCCAGCTCAGGGCCAGGAGGCCGACCGCAAAGGTCAAAATGGCTACTTGGACATAATAATCAGCCCCAATGGCCCATAAGATAAATGGAATAAGGACCAGGCAGGCCACCGGCCCGACCCGGGGAAGGAGTGCATATACGATTTCCCGATACGAGGTCAAAAGGAATATGGAATCACTGCGAACCTTGATTCCTCGATCAAGCCTCTTTTTTCGATAATTGCCTTTTCGTCTGGTCATTTACACCCTCTCTTCCAATTCTTTAAATTTGCCCAGGAGCCCGGATGGCTTGATGGCCAGGACGAGCAGGATAGAGCCCATAAAGATAACCCCGGTCCACTGCGAGCCGATGTAAAACCCGATCACGGTTTGGGCGTATCCAAGAAGGAGACTGGCCAGGAGAACGCCGACAATGCTTTCCAGACCGCCCACGATCCCCACAGCCAAGGCAAATATGAGGGCGTCGTATCCTTTATCAATGGTCAGTGTCTGCATGGGGAGGATGGTGATGGCGGCCAAAGCAGCAAATGCAGACCCAAGGGCCAGACTGATGGCTGCTGTAAAATCAGAGCTGATTCCCAAAGACAGGGCCGTATACTCCTCCTGGGCAATGCCCCTGCATGCCCTTCCTGTTTTGGTGTAATGGGTAAAGAACCACAGGAAGAGGCCCATGAGGATGCCTACACAGATAATGATCAGATTGTGCGTTGCCACGTAGATGCCAAAGATCTGGGTCGAGCCTTCTAAAAATACCGGCAAGTTATAGTGAAACCCAATAAAACCCATCCACCGCAAGAACTCGAGAATGGCCAGGCCGGTGCCAAAGGTCACGATTGCCTCGGACAGCATATTCCCCCTGACCCGAAGCAAAATGAGCCAGTATATGAGGTAGCCGAGAGCACCGATGATAAGGAGGGTGAGGGCTATGGCCACAAGGTGCGGGACTCCGATATTCAAAAGATACCAGCACAGATAGGCGCTTAATATATACAGGCCGCCATAGGCAAAGTTCGGTATGCCGCTGATGCCGAAGGTAAGGCTGAATCCGATGGCCAAAACGGCCAGGGAGGCACAGTTGATTAAGCCAAAGATGAGTAAATCCAGCATGTCGCATTCCCTTTATCTGGGGTTAAGCGGCTCTTTCCCCGGAGAAAGAGCCGCTATGGCCGCTGTGGGTGGCTATTTCTTCATCCACGGGGGAAGAATGATCTGGCCTTCGCTGATGCTTTTGGGCAGCACCGGGACCCTTTCACCGTCCTGCCACTGAAAGGTCACTTCACAGGCGGCTTTTTCCGGGTTGTCTCCATAGATAACTTGATGATTGTCATTGAACTGCATCCGGCCATTGACTCCCATATAGTCGGCTTTCTCCAGTTCCTTGACCAGCTGGTCCGGATTCAGGCTATCGGCCCTTTCAATTGCGTTTTTGAGCATATACACACTGTCATAGGCAGAGGCTCCGGAGTGATCGGCGTCCGGATAGTGGCCAAGCCTTTGTTTGAATTTATTAAAGAAGGTTACCGACCTGGGGTACTTCTCTGAGGGAACCAGTCCCAGTTCCCCGGCCGTGACCACTGCGTACTCCACTTTCCCGTTCATTGTCTCCCACATATGTCCTGGGACGATATAGGAGTGGTACCCGGCCAACAGAGCAGGGGTGCGCATATTGTGCATTTGCTTGACCATAGTTGCGGTTTCCGGAAGGCTGAAAATGGCTGCTATGGACTGGGCGTTCGATCTTCTGACTTTGGTCAGAGGCATTGAGTAATCTGTAGCTCCTAATGCAGTGGCGCTCTCGCCGACAATTGAATAGCCCATAGCCTTTACTTTCTTCTTCAGGACCCCGGATACTGCATGGGCCCAGCTCACATCTTCCTTGATGATATACAGGTTATTGAAATCGTATTTTTGTTGTAAGTATGAAAACTGATCGGCAATGCTGTTGGCCATCTGCACGGCGTTGTGGCTGACCCGAAAGGTATATTTGTATTTGTCGTACTCAGTTTTGACCTTGTGTTCCATCTTCGGGCTCATGGCAATGGAATTGAGCTCAATAACCTTGTTCTCAGCCAGCACATCCATGCCGGCCAAAAAGGCTTCCGAGCGATAGGGACCGACTAAAATGGCCACTGGATCGTTTTGCTCAATCATCTTATTCAGGGCCATGATGGCATCGCTGACCGGGACACCTGGAGCTGCAGACCTGTCATCTGAGGAGGCGATGGCAAACTTCCTGCGCACGCCGTTTACTTCAACCCCTCCATTTGAATTGATTTCCTCAACAGCCATTTGAACTGCCACCAGGCCCTCTTTTCCATGCGGGTATCCTAGGGAGGTGACAACTCCGAGCTGTATGGGCTCTTTCTTGGCGAAAGCCATGTCGCTGGAAAAACAAAACACGAGGAAAAAGGAGAGGCAGCAGAGTATGGGTTTGGTGATTTTCATGGCAATACCTCCATTGTGTAAATCATTGCTCCGAGCTTGGACCGAAGGACAAACAACCGCCTTTTTTAATAAAGCAAAAAGGGTGCCATTCAACGCTTATATTTAAGATACTGACATAATATATAAAATTTGGGGTTGGTTGAAAGAGGATCAGGGGCGTGATACGATAAGATACAAAGCAACTATGATTTGGCTATGAAATGATGAGATGATACGGGTAAATCCATATCCTGTTACCTTTAGAAACAATGTGTTACCTTCGGTAACAAAGATCCGGGTGCACAGAACCTTGTGCCCTGGTCAGAGGTGGAAATGAAAAGGAAAAATTATAATGAAATGACAGCAACTGATGAGTGATCTGAACTCCCATGAAGAAAAGCCATTCCATATTTTCAAATCTTTTAGTTATCATACTGCCCATGGTCTGTCTTCCTCTATTAGCGGTCGGATATATGTCATATACAACATCGGTACAAAGAGTGAATAAGCTTGTCCGCCATGAGCAGATTGTTAATGTACAGGAAGCTGCCCAAAAGATTAATCAGATGTTCTTTTACAGCCGATTAGATCTGCAAACAATAACAAAGATGCCTGTTATAGAAGAATTCATAAATGCAAAACAATTTAAACTTCAGGTACAAGCTCAATATAATAAAGATACCATACATGATATTTTTAAAGACTTTATTCAAAGAATGGATCATTACGAAAGCATAAAGTACATAAGCAATACAAGTACAAATCTTATTGAGGCTAAGAAAAAGACCAAAAATAAGAAATATAATAGTATAGATTATTCTTCTATGATTAGAAAGATGAAGAACATGTCTTCTGACCAATTCTATGTGTCAAAAATAAATCATTATCCCCCAACAGATAGATATGTCATCCATTGTGCAAGCCCGGTTATATCAACCTGGAGAGGATTTTCAGGAATTGTGGTCATCGATATTGATTTTCAGGCTATTGCCGATATTGTGGAGAGTATTCAGGTCGGAGAAAATGGATATGGTTTCTTAATAGATCAGAAAGGAAGAATGCTGGCCCATCCTGATTTTGCTCCCTACAGATTCAACATTAAGAACTATCCCAGCTCAAGTGTCAAAAGACTCATACATGATATGATGAACAAAAATACAGGATGGAAAAATTACATATATCAAGAACGAAAGAAAGTCGCTGTCTTTTCATCAGTACCTATTGTTGACTGGTCGATGGCTGTGACCATTGCCAACTCGGAATATAAAAAAGAGGCCACGGCGATAAAAGAAAATATAACTTTGATTGTTGTGATAGCGGCCCTGTTAACTATTGGCATGATAAGCATTCTCTCTTATTGGATCACTCGGCCGATCCGCAGGCTGGTTGTGGCTACGAACCAGATTGCAGCCGGAAACCTCAAGCAGGAGATACCTATTCAAAGCAAGGACGAGCTGGGCGAGCTGACCGCTTCCTTTAATAGCATGACCAAGCATCTGTCCCGGGTGCAAAACGAGTTGGTCCGCTCAGAAAAGCTCATCTCTCTGGGCAGACTTTCAGCCGGTGTGGCCCATGAGATCCGAAACCCCCTCAATGCCATCAAGGGGGCCATTGTCTTTTTGCAAAGGCGGCGCTCACAAGATAGGCTGGTTCAGGAATACATTACCCTGATATCAGAAGAGATCGATCGCTTGAACAGGTTTGTGAGTGAATTTTTAAATTTTGCCAAGGAAAAACAATTACATATTGTCCGAACTGATGTGAACAGGCTCATTGGCAATGTGCAGCATCTGCATTCCAAAAAGGCTCAGGATCACAACATTCGTTTCGCAAACCATCTAGATCCCTTCCTTCCCCATGTTCCCCTGGATTCCGATCAGATGGAGCAAGTCCTGGTCAATTGCCTCCTCAACGCCATTGAAGCCATGCCGGATGGGGGTGAGATTCATTTTACGACCATTGTTGAACGAGACGGTTCCTTGATCTCTCCGACCACTATCAAGATCATCATAGAAGACACCGGCATCGGAATCACCTCTGAGCACCTTCAGAACATATTCGATCCGTTTTTCAGCACCAAGGAGACGGGAACAGGTCTCGGAATGCCCTTGAGCCTGGGGATCGTAGAAAGCCACGGTGGTTCTCTGAAGGTCACCTCAGTCGAGGGTCAAGGAACCAGGGTGGTGATTGAGCTGCCGTTTGAACAGGCATCCTCCTAAGGTGGATGTTTTTTTCCGGAAGTCCAAGGAGGCATACTGTGAAAAATACCCAAATTTTGGTTGTCGATGACCAAATCAACACCCTGAAAGTGATTTCGGCCATCTTGTACGACGAAGGGTATCAGGTCCTGCAATCGAAAAGCGGTCACGAGGCCCTGGAAACATTTAAGACCAGAGGGGATGTGGATGTCTGCCTGGTTGATTTAAAAATGCCCTATATGGATGGATTGCAGTTGTTTCGAAAAATGAAGGAACACAGGAATCCTCCACCGTTTTTGATCATGACCGCGTATGGTACGATCCACTCGGCAGTTCAAGCCTTAAAGGAAGGCGTCACCGATTATATCCTCAAGCCGCTTGATTTCGATGAAATGATCCGGTCCCTTGAAAGGGCCGTACAGGAGGGGCAGAGCTGTGAGCAGCCTGTTCTGCCTGGTGATCCAAGTGCTCATCATGAGCACCAGTCCTTTCACCAGATTATCGGCAGCAGTGAAAAGATGAGAGATATATTTACCTTGGTCAAAAAAGTCGCTCCAACCGATGCTCCAGTTTTGATATATGGGGAGACAGGAACCGGCAAGGAGCTGCTGGCCAAGGCCATCCATCAGGAAAGCCTTCGAAAGGATGCTAAATTTATTACCTTAAATATCCCTGCCCTGACTGAGAGCCTGCTCGAAGCGGAGCTGTTTGGCTCGGTGAAAGGTGCATACACCGGAGCCACCAGGGATAAACAGGGCTACCTGGATGTTGCTGATGGGGGAACGCTCTTTCTGGACGAGATCGGGCGAATCAATTTTTGCTTTCAATCCAAGTTGTTGCGTTTTCTGGAAGATAAAACCTTTGAACCGGTGGGGAGCACTGAGACCCATCATGTGGACGTTCGGCTTGTAGCGGCCACCAACTTGGATTTGCACTCTGAAGTGCACGAAGAGCGCTTTATGAGCGATCTCCTCTACCGGATTGAGGTGATTCCCATCTCTATCCCCCCTTTGCGGGAAAGAAAGGAGGACATTCCGTTACTCGTGCACACCTTTATAGCAAAATATGCATATAAATATACACGTAATGTTTCTGATATAACCAAGGAAGCTCTGGATCTCTTGGTCCAATATGAGTGGCCGGGAAATATTCGGGAGCTGGAAAACTGTATAGCCAGAACAATTATACTGGCCTCTGCATTCTCCATTGAGCCCCAGGATCTGCCTCCAAAGATTCAAGCTCCCAAAAAAGAGGCGGAGAACGAAAAGGGCCAAAGCAATATCATTAACGTACTCCCCAATGAAGGTGTCCAGATCCAGGAGCTGGAAGCTGAGCTGATTGAAAAGACGTTACACAAATATCGTGGCAATAAGAGTCTTGCTTCAGAAGCTCTGGGAATTTCGCGCAAGGCATTGTATGAAAAAATAAAAAGACACGGAATCAATACCCTTAAGGAGTGAAGAGGGGATGTATGAAAGGCACAGCAACTTTTTGCAGTTTTGCAGGTATAGGGAAACGTCTCTTGTATGTTGTGATTATCGTGGGCGTGCTCTTTACGTCCCATTCGGCCCATGCGAACGATCCACTGGTTCTCGGTTTGGCCACATCACTTTCTTCTCTGGAAGGACGAGAAAGTTACAAGGCCGCGCAAATGGCTGTTGATGAGATCAATTCGTGGGGGGGAGTGCAGATCGGTCAGACGAGGAGAGATCTCCATATTGAAAGCGTTGACTTGGACGGACATTTGCCGGATATCTCGATCCAAGAGGCTGTAAGCACCTTTGAGCACTTTATACAGACAAGGCACATTGATGCCTTGATCGTAGGTCCTTTCCGTTCCGAAGTGTTCTTAGCGGCTCTGGATGTTCTGGACAGGTACAAGGTGCCCATGATCAGCTCCATAGCCATGTCCCATGCTTCTGAATACATGGTCTTGAAAAAGAA
>CAZUER010000167.1:0-6847 GCA_964619345.1 uncultured Desulfohalobiaceae bacterium | reverse complement strand
TGGGTGAAAACAGTAATGACCTTCAGCCCCATCAAGGCGGCCAGACGAATCGGGGGGCGCATGTAATCGGAAAAAATGAGAAAGGTGGCCCCATAAGGAATGATCCCTCCGTGCAGGGACATGCCGTTGGTAATGGCTCCCATGCCATGTTCCCGCACCCCGAAGTGTAAATTGCGTCCCTCATAGTGGCCGGACTGAAAATCGCCCTGGTCTTCAAGATGGGTCTTGGTTGAGGGGGCCAGATCGGCCGAGCCGCCGACGAGGTTGCCCAGCCTGGGGGCCAGGGCATTTAAAACCTGGCCGGAGGCCTTGCGGGTGGCCAGGCCTTGTGCATCGGTGGAAAAATCGGGAAGGTCATCAGCCCAACCCTGGGGAAGCTCATTGTGCATCCATTGCCGCCACTCCCGGCCCAGCTCCGGGAAGGCTTTGGCATAGGCATCAAAGCGGGACCGCCATTCCTTTTCCTGCCTGGCGCCCAGGGTGAGGGCCTGGCGAAAATGCTCCCGGGCCTGGTCCGGAATGAAGAAGGGAGGATCAAGAGGCCACCCCAGCTGTTCTTTGGTCAACCGAAGCTCATCTCGGCCTAAAGGTTCTCCATGGGCTGAGGCAGTGCCCTGCTTGCCCGGGCTGCCGAACCCGATCATGGTCCGAACTGAAATCAGGGAAGGACGTTCATCCTGCTTTGCTGCCTGGATAGCTGCATCGATGCCCTCAATGTCGTTTCCGTCTTCTACCCTCTGCACATGCCAGCCATAGGCCTCAAACCTCTTTATCCTGTCCTCTGAAAAGGCCAGATCAGTGCTTCCCTCGATGCTGATGCGGTTGTCGTCATAGAGGTAGATGAGCTTGCCCAGCTTCAAGTGTCCAGCCAGGGAGGCGGCTTCGTGGGAGATCCCCTCCATGAGGTCCCCGTCACTGCACAGAGCATAGGTGAAGTGATTGACAATCTCGTGACCGGGCCGATTGAAGTGGGTGGCCAGAAAACGCTCGGCAATGGCCAGGCCCACCCCGTTGCTAAAACCCTGGCCCAGCGGCCCGGTGGTGGTCTCCACCCCGGTGGTGGCGAAGGATTCCGGATGGCCTGGTGTTTTGCTGCCCCACTGGCGGAAGTTTTTCAGCTCTTCCAGGGGGAGATCATATCCTGTGAGGTGCAGTAAGCTGTACAAAAGCATTGAGCCGTGACCGGCGGAAAGGACAAACCGGTCTCGATCGGGCCAATTCGGGTTGGCCGGGTTGTGCCTTAAAAAACGGGTCCAGAGAACATAGGCCATTGGAGCTGCCCCCATGGGCAATCCGGGATGTCCTGAGCCGGCCTTTTGCACAGCGTCCATGGCCAGGGTACGAATCGTGTTGATGCACAAAAGGTCCAGGTCTGCTTGTTGGGTCATGTCGGGTCTCCACGATGAGAGTTTTATTCGAGTTGCTCAGCAGCTGCCTTGTCTATAAACCATTTCAGATGGCCATGCGCAGGGTTGACCAGGGCGGCAGGCAGCCTGAGACCGAGGGCCTGGTCTTCAAAAACAGTACGCAGTGCAGAGGCCTTTCCTTCTCCAGTGACCACAAAAATGACTTCCCGGGCCTGGTTGATGACCGGCAGGGTCAAGGTGATCCTTTCTGGAGGTGGCTTGGGAGCTTCGAGGACCGGAGCCACCCATTTCTGTTTTTCCTGCAGGACCTCGTGTTCGGGGAAGAGGGAGGCGGTGTGTCCGTCCTGGCCCATGCCCAGTAATATTAGATCGAACCTTGGCAGCTGGCCGTTCGATGGCTGTAAAATTTTCTTGATTGTGCTTTGATATGCTCTGGCTGCTTCCCGGGGGGCAAGGGTATCGTCAATTTCATGAATCTGCTCCCAGGGAATGCCGACATGCTTGAAAAGAAGCTTGTTGGCGGCTGCAAAATTGCTGTCAGGGCTAAATAATGGAACACATCGCTCGTCTGCCCAGAAGACCTCCCAGAATGTCCAGTGTATCAGCGACCGGAGCGGATCGGTTATCAATGGAGGACTGAGAATGTCCAAAAGCGAGCCCCCGGAGAGAGCGACTGTAAAACGGCCGCGGGCTTTGGCGGCCTGTTCGGCCACTTCAGCGACCTTGGAGGCCAAGGCCGTGGAAATGTCCTTCTGTTCGGAGAAGATATTAATCCTGTCCAGTATGCTCACCTAGCACTCCTTTCAATTCTGGGCCGCAATTGCGGCCCAGAATTGAAAATAGTTGTATGTTCAGCTTTATCTCCGGCAAAGCTGACATATTTTGGAGCCAATGCGGGCAAAAAATGTTTTTTCCCGCATCACTTATCAGTCGTCAGAGCTATCTGATTCCTTACAGCTTATTTTTGATTTGATCATATTTTTGTATAAAAACCGAGCATTGGTTCGCGGTTCATACAAGCTTGACATGCGGGTATATTTCAAGCACTTTCCTCTAAGTGTAATATTGAAGCCTCAGGGTGACTAGTTAACTTTCAAGGGAGAATGTTCAGAGCTATGGCCTCCTCCCAGACGCCTTATGACCAAGCCTGTGCTTCTGATGTCGATCCAAAGCAGTGGGTTGATAAGTACAGTGATAAGCTGTATGCTTATGCGTTACAGGTGACTAAGAATCCTTCTGTGGCTGAAGATCTGGTCCAGGAGACTTTTCTGGCCGGGTTGCAAAATCTGAAGCAATACCAGGGGCGCTCCCAGGAATGCACCTGGCTTTTCGGCATCCTCAAGCACAAAATAATGGACAGCTTCCGGAAACAAGCCCGGAAGAAGGAAGATGAGGTTGAGGATATCGAGCAGGCCATAGAAACCACTCTTTATCAAGATGACGGCAGCTGGAGGGTTCCACCAGGAAAATGGGACATAAATCCACTCCAGGCCTTTGAACGTAAAGAGTTTGTGGCCGTTCTGCAAAAGTGCCTGGAATATCTTTCCGCAAAAGTATCAAAGGTGTATGCTTTGCGGGAAATTATGGGCTGTTCAAGCCAGGAAATTTGTGAGATATTAAACATAGAGCCGAACAATTTGTGGACCAGGATATATCGGGCCAGGTCTTCTTTACGGCGTTGCTTGGAAAAGCACTGGTTCGAGATGGATTGATAGCTGTGAATTCTTAAAAGAGGAAAGATTGAGATGAAACACTGGATGTTTCGTTGCCAGGATGTTTCCCACCTCGTATCTGAATCAATGGACAGGAATGTGTCCTGGGGCGAACGTTGGGGTATACGATTCCACCTCATGATGTGTCGATACTGTACCCGGCACAAGCACCAGCTGCAGGCTGTCAAAGAACTAGTACATGTTTATGCCCAGCACCTGGAAGAAGCTGAGCCCACGGTCCAGCTTTCCGAAGAAGCAAAGCAGAAGATGAAACACATGCTGCAGCAAGCCGACCCTACTCCCTCATAAATATCCTGATAATCCTGATAATCCTGTCTAAAAACTCTTCAGCAATGGCCATCCTTTCGGAGAAGGGCGGCTTACCAGGCAAACCGGCCCGTGGTCTTTCCAGTAGGGCGGCCCTCTCCGAGGGCCTGCCTTTCTTCGGTATTTTTGTGATCAGGCTTTCTTCAATCTTGATGCAATTTCAGCCACATGCCTGCCCTGAAATTGAGCTATGGCCCGCTCGTTGTCTGAAGGCCATCTGGATCCGTCCGGACTGGCTATGGTGGATGCCCCGTAGGGTGTTCCGCCGCTGACCTCTCCAATCTCCATAAGTCGCTGCTCAGTATAGGGAACTCCTACCACGATCATCCCATGGTGCAAAAGAGTGGTATGGAAGCTGGTGATCGTGGTCTCCTGCCCCCCATGCTGGGTTGCGGTGCTGGTGAACACGCTTCCCACTTTGCCCACCAGACCGCCTTGCATCCAGAGCTGAGAGGTCTGATCCAGAAAGTTGCGCATTTGGGCGCACATATTTCCAAACCGGGTGGGTGTTCCGAAAATGACGGCATCTGCCGAAGCCAAATCGTCTGGCTTAATGACCGGCAGGTGGGCAAACCCTTCTCTGGCCGCTTTGGCCCCGCTGGCCTCCAGACGATCATCCGGGATGAGCTCCTGGACTTGATAGAGATCCACATGCGTGCCTGCCACTTCCGAGACACCGTTGGCCACCTCCTTGGCCATCTCATAGACATGTCCGTACATGCTGTAAAAAACCACCTGTATCTGGGTCATGCATACCTCCTTCAAATTACATTATGTCGAAGCCGATAGGGTAATCCTTACATAAAAGTATCGAATAAGGCTATGCCGATCTTGGAATAGGAGTACAACTTGGAAAGATTGGTAAGAATGACAAAGGAATAGACGATCGACAAATCAATAAGATATGTCCTTGTTCTTTCATGCCCTTTGACGTGAAGGGAATTTTTTCGTGTATCCCTTGTCAGGTTTGCATTTGGAAGACGACTTAGAAGTGATCGATCATGTGATCGATCCAATACCGAGGCATATCTTCCCCGGAAAACTTGGCAACAAATGTTCAAAAACGACACGGAGGACTTGCATGGCTCAACAAGGCTTGAAAACCTATTTGGCTGGTTTGTGTATGGCCACATTACTGACTGGAGCCAATATTGGGGTTCCAGGTTCGGCCATCGGTGGTTCCAGCAGCTGCAGCGGATGCGGTAAGACCGAGGACAGCAGATCTGCTGACAGTGGTTCGGAAGGAAGTAATGGCACCAAGACAAACGGCGGCGGAAGTTGCGAAGGCGGCGGCAGCTGTGAGGGTGCGGAGAGTTCCAAAGGCGGCGGAAGCTGCGAGGGCGGCGGAAGTTGTGAGGGAAGCGGAGGCTGATCCTAAAGCCATTACAACTAGGCTGTAGGCCTGGCAACAATAAGGCCTCGGCCGGTCCAAACAGATCGGTCGGGGCCTTGTCCCCCAGGTGATGCGCACAGTAAGTGTACAAATTGCAAGTCCTGAATTGGAGTGTGTTATGCCCACACCGACGACACATGTAAGTGAAATGTATCCTGTGACAGCGGGCCATGTGCCGCAGTCAATCCGATCTGACCTCATAGATTCACTGTTGGACAGACATGTGCAGACAAGCTTTCCGGCAGCTATCCGCAATCTGGTGCAGGCAGGGCTTCTTCCCTCCTATTTTGAACCCCTTGTGGACATAGAAGAAACCATGCAGGATCTGGCCAATAACCAGAATACTTCCTGTCAGCAAGGGGATACCTGGATCGTCAACCCCAATCTGTATCTTCTTCCCGTGCCCTGGACCGGATTGGATGACCTTTTTGAGTCCGGGAAGGCCGATGACGTTGAACCCGGTGATGCAACTCTTGTGATCTGGAAACACCCGGAGGGGGGCGTGGTCCAGGTCCAAGAGGCCACAGCCGATGATCTGTTGGCCCTGAAAATAGTGGCTGAAGAGGTCCAGATCCAGGATATAGCCCGGGAATACGACATCCAGGCATTCCATGTGCATAATGTGCTGGTCCGGGCCTCGGATAAGGGAATCCTTCTGTCCCCGCAACCCCAAATAAGCCGGGATCCGGAAATTTTTATTTCTCCAGAGCTGACGGGCTCCAGGTTTCAAAGCCCTAAGGTTTTCACCTTGCAGTGGCACATCACCCAAGCCTGCGACCTGAGGTGCAAACATTGCTACGATCGAAGCTCCAGAAGCGGCTTGCCTGTCGAGCAGGCCTTATGGGTATTGGATGAGCTGGAAGAATTCTGTCTGGCCAACAATGTGCGGGGCAAGATCACCTTCACCGGCGGAAATCCCTTGCTTTATCCCAATTTTGAAGCAGTCTATGCCCAAGCCGCCCGAAAGGGTTTTTCTTTGTCCATCCTGGGAAACCCGGCCTGCAGGGAGCAAATTGAACGTTTGGCAGCCATCCAGAGTCCTGGCTTTTACCAGGTCAGCCTGGAAGGTCTCCCCGAGCACAACGACCATATCCGACAGCCCGGTCATTTTGAACGTACCATGGAGTTTTTGGATCTGCTCTCGGAGCTGGAAATCCCCTCTCAGGTCATGCTGACATTAACCAAAGAGAACATGGACCAGATCATTCCTTTAGGGGAACGGCTCAGAGGCCGCACAGACCACTTCACCTTTAACAGGCTGTCCATGGTTGGGGAGGGGGCCAGGCTTTTGCTGCCGGAAAAAGACGAATTCCAGGCCTTTTTGCGGGACTATCAGGCTGCAGCCAAGGACAACCAGGTCTTGGGGATCAAGGACAACCTGATCAATATCCTTCGCTATGAACAAGGACGCAAGCCATTTGGTGGATGTACTGGCTTTGGGTGCGGAGCGGCTTTTAACTTTGTGGCTTTGCTCCCGGACGGCGAGGTCCATGCCTGTCGCAAGTTTCCTTCTCAGATCGGCAATATCCTGGATAATTCCTTGCAAACTATTTACGATTCATCTGCTGCCCAAAGATACCGGGCCGGAAGCGAGGGCTGTGCCGGCTGTTCGCTGCGACCGGTGTGCGGGGGGTGTCAGGCCATAACTTCCAGTCTGGGCCTGGACATCGGTAAAGACCGGGATCCATATTGTTTCATGTTCGATGCAGCCTCTAATGCCGGACCATCAATATATCCGAATGAAGTTACAGCGGAGGACATCGCCCTGGCCTCCTAGATGGATAGCCCCATGATAAAGTGCATACTTTTTGATCTTGACGGCACCTTGGTCCAGACTGAGATTCTGAAAGCAGAATCCTACGCCCTGGCCACCTTGGAACTGTGTCCGGACACAATATCCAAAGAGGAAATTATACAGGCCTATCGGGACGTGCTAGGTGGATCCCGCGACCAGGTGGCCCAAAATCTGGTCAATCGCTTCGACTTGAACAGGCAGCTTCAAGCGCGGATGGCTGAATTTGGAGTCAAAACTCCCTGGCAGGCCTTTA
>CAZUER010000166.1:0-6950 GCA_964619345.1 uncultured Desulfohalobiaceae bacterium | reverse complement strand
TGTCATTGTGCACTGGCCAAAGGTCAGTAGTCTGGTGTCAGCCACGCCGCTGGCCTGAGACGTCCAGTTTGATCGGGGAAGAAACGTAGAATCTGATTTGACGGTTTTACCAGAGGTTTCAGGTGTCAGGCTTCAGTTAATAATAGAAGATTTTCTCATACTCTCTTGATTTTCCTGACACCTGAAACCTGACACCTGAACACTTTGAGTCTAGTTTCATACGATTGGAATGATACGAAAGCTAAGGAGAAAGATATGTCCGAAAACGTTGTGCCGAACTGGCTGCGCTGGGCTCGGGAGATTCAGGCCATCAGCCAGATCGGGCTGCATTTCAGTAAAAACCACCATGATGAGATAAACTTTTCCCGCCTCAAAGAAATTGCCGCTGAAATGACCGAAGCCCATTCTAATTTGAGTCTTTCCACTGCAAAAAACATTTTTCAAGAGCAGGTGGGCTATGCCACAGTGAAAGTTGACGTGCGGGGGGCCGTTGTCCAAAAGGGAAAAATTTTGCTGGTCCAGGAGCGTCAGGATGGAAACTGGTGTCTGCCTGGAGGTTGGGCTGACGTAGGGGAGACGCCTTCTGATATGGTGGCCAGGGAAGTTTGGGAGGAAAGCGGCTTTGAGGTGGTCCCGGAGCACCTGATTGGAGTGTATGATGCCAACCGGGGCGGCAGTCCCTTGGCTTTTTTTCATGCCTATAAAATCGTGTTCATGTGCAGGATCGTCGGAGGCCAGGCCCGGCCCAGCCTGGAAACCTCAGCAGTAGATTTCTTCCGATTTGATGACCTGCCGGTGCTGTCCGAACCCAGGACCACCCAGCGACATTTAGACGATATTGCCGCCCATCTGAAAGATGCTGACAAACCGGCAGTGTTTGATTAGTAAGAACCCTGAGCACATAAAATGTATTGAAAAAGCTCATGATTTTGGGCAAGCCAAATGAGGGAAAGGTGATGTTATGAGTACGATCCTGGTGACCGGGAGCAATCGTGGGCTGGGTCTGGAATGGGTGCGGCAGTACGCCAGGGATGGGCATAGGGTGTACGCAACCTGCCGGCACCCCAGTGAAGCGTATGAGCTTCAGAAGCTGGGTCAGGAGTTTGCAGGGGTGAGCATCCATCGCATGGATGTAACCAAAGTGGATGAGCTCTACGCCATGTCTGTGGAGATTCTGGAGGAGCCTGTGGACATCCTGATCAGCAATGCCGGCATCTACTTGGAGAAATACCGGGATGTAGCCCTGGGCAGCCTCAATTACACGGACTGGATGAAGACATTTGAGATCAATGCCCTGGGACCGGTTCGGGTGGTGGAGACATTTCTGCCCAATGTGGTTCGCAGCTCACGCAAGCAAGTGGTGGTGACCAGCACCCATATGGCCAGTATAGCAGACATCGCGGTCCCTGGAGCCTATTACTACCGCTCCACCAAGGCTGCACTAAATGCCGTGATGGAAGGGCTGAGCCACGAGCTGGAGCAGCAGGGAGTGGGACTGCTTATTCTCCATCCAGGCCATGTGAAGACCCGGATGGGCGGGGGCGGTACCACGCTGATGCCCCCGGAGAGCGTTCAGGGAATGAAGGCCCTGGTGGACCAGTTTACCATGCAGGATACCGGCCGGTTCATTCGCTATGATGGGGTGGAGATGCCCTGGTGAGGGTCAAATGGTCAAGCAAAGCGCCGGAACTCTGGTCTGCCTTTTGAACCTGACATTCCTTCTTTATTGTCTTTCTTCAAGTTACCCTTTGTGTTGATGGAGAATTATCTCTTCAAAAGCTCGCTGTAATGTGCCCGCAGCCTTGACATGAAAGCTCTTTTGATCTAGATTTTTTTGAACTAATGTTGGTTCAGATTGGCTTGCTTGCACGAGGTGTCCCATGCAGCAGATTAATATTCATGAAGCCAAAACACAGCTTTCTAAACTCATTGCCGATGGCAAGGAGGTTATTATAGCTCGCTACGGTCAGCCGGTGGCCAGGCTTGTACCCATAAGGTCCAGCAATGAGGACCGAGTGCCGGGCACCGCCAGGGGCAAGGTAAAAATGAAGGACAGCTTTTTTGATCCATTGCCCGAGGATATGCTTGATGAATGGTACGAGTAGGTGCGCTTATGCAATATCTTTTGGATACGCATGTTCTGATATGGTGGATCACATCCGACAAGCGATTGTCCCAAAAGGCACACAGTATGATCATGTCGCATCGAAATACGCTCTTTTGGAGCGTGGTCAGCACATGGGAAATATCCATAAAGTACTCCCTGGGCAGATTGGTTTTTGAGGAGCCGCCAGAAGATCTGTTGCCATTCGAGGTGGAGAAGAATCGTTTGGAAACATTGCTCATTATGAATGAGCATGCCTTTAGGGTTGGTCAGCTTCCGCAGCACCACAAGGATCCTTTTGACCGCATGCTGGTCGCCCAGGCCCAGATTGAATCCATCGGAATCATTTCCAACGATCAAAAGCTGGGACAATACGATGTTGATGTTCTTTGGTGACTAAAGCAATGAACAGACCCGATCGTTGTCGTTGGGCAACAAGGATATGAGTCAGTTGAGAGAAAGGCTGATACTCATTGAGGACAAAAAGTACTTTACTTATAAAATAGTTGACTGCTGCGCACAGCATCGCCGCAAGGACATCTTCCCTCGCTTGGTACGCGCACCAAACCAGGCAGCTTGATGCTTATCGCTCACCCCTCCTCGCTATCATCCGCCCCGGCCTCTCCTGATCGGATCAAAGCCAGTCGGGTGAGGAAAGGGCCTCCGAGCTCGAAGATCACCGTGGTTCCAATGATCAAGGGAATGAAGGTGTCCTTGAGCTGCGGGAAGTGATTGCCGGCCACCAGGGCCATGCCCAAAGCCACACCGGCCTGGGGAGTGATGGCCAGCCCCATGAGCTTTTTCACGGTGCCGCCGGCCCGGCCGATCCTGCCGCCGAGGTAAGCCCCGGCCACCAGGCCTCAGACCCGGAGCAGGACATAGATCAAGCCCATGAAGCCGATCTCCAGGAGCTTGTCCACGTGCAGGCTGGAGCCGGCCAGGACGAAGAAGATGATCATGATCGGCCATTCGAACTCACGGATGGTTGCGAAGATCCGATCAGTGTGCCTGGCCGCATTGGCTATGGTCGCACCCATGACCATGGTTGAGAGGATGAAGGAGGCCCCGGCCAGGTGGGCCAGCCCGCCGCAGAGAAAGACAAAGCCGAGGCCCTCGGCCTGCATGGGCTCGCCGCCGCGGATGCGGTCGGTCAGCAGGGCGGCAGGCAGGCCGACGGCCACACCGATGAGCACGGCCCCGGCCAGCTCCCAGCCGCCAGTGGCCAAAGCCCCGGCCCAGTGTCCCTGGCCGCCGATGACCATGGCCAGGGACAGGAGAACCGAGAAGACAATCAGTCCCCAGGCATCGTCAATGGCCACGATGCCCAGCAGGGTGTCGGTGAATGGACCCTTGGCCCGCTGCCCCTCGACCACGTTGGTCACTGCCGCCGGGGCGGAAGCAGGGGCGATGCCGGCCAAAACCAGGGCAACTTCAATTGGTACGCCGTAGAGACTGAGACCGGCCAGGATTAATCCGGCCACACCCAGGACCTCGAAGACAGAGATGCAGAAGACCTGCCGGCCGAATCTCCTGAGAGATTGCAGGGAGAGCTTGCAACCCAGGATAAAGCCGATCATCAAAAGGGCAATATTGGAAAAGAGAGTATACCACCGCTCATATCCCGGCGGCAGGAGGTTGAAGGCAGATGGACCCAGAGCGACCCCGCAGAGTATGAGCAGGGTCACCCTGGGGATACGCAGCCTGGGACCGAGGAGGTTGGAGCCGAGCCCGATGAGCAGTAAAGCGCCGACTGTCAGGAGGATAATGCCGGTACCGGTTTCCATAAACCATTCTTATAACACAACTGGAAAGCAAATGTCACCAATAGGATTTCATTCATGCACAACGCCAAGAGAACGAGGTCCTTGGCTTCCCAGAAGGTTCTGTTGTCCCTCTTCGGATTGATTGCGGTAAGTCTGTTTTTTGTATGGGGCTATACACTACCCAAATCAGTGGTGGCGAGTTTTGGACATTTCAGTCCCCTGCTGCCATCAAAAACCAGGGCATATTTGCATCAAAAAGGCCGGCTCCAATGGCAAAATACAAGCATTCCATCGCAACCAGGCTCGATATTGACCGCAGCACAGTCTATCGGGTAAGTGATTCAATCATGTTTGCCTGTATTTTTCTCTCCCAAAAAACTGCCGCCAATCGACGGGCAGCCTTTTTGGCCATTCTCTTGGAGCTTAAGAACCAGCCAGGCAAGCGGCTTATGTCCACTGATCATATTGCTGCCGAATATGGTCTGAGCCCCAGTTGTGTGACCAAGACCCGGGTAATGATGGCCCGAATCGGGATTATCCGAAAACGGGAGGGGTACTGGCAGTTCTCGAGCGTGTTCAGGAATACTCTGAATAAGATTCTGGAACTGGTTGAAATCTACACGGCGACCTCAGTTGATCCTGAGTCCAGGATTCGAGAACGCCAATATATTGAGATGGCGAAGCGCTAAGATATATGACCATGTACCTGGCCCGGAATCCGCGCTGCATACCGATTTGAGCTATGACATCCTGCATGTCTATATGCTGCTCCGCATAACTGATATTGGAGCTGATTTACACATATCGCGTTTGACCCGAAATGGGTAATATGAGCTCTATGTACACATATTACGTTTGACGCGAAATGGGTAAAAGGCTGTCCTCAGCCCTCTGTCCTTTGAATTCCGCCCTCTGGGTGATATGGGACACAAAGCCCGGCTCGTCGACCTTATACCTGGCCCGGAAAACCCGCTGCACCCCGCATTGAGCTATGACATCCTGCAAGTCCATATGCTGCTCCACATAACTGGCGTCGAAGATGAATTACACATATCGCGTTTGACGCGAAGTGTGTAGCATGAGCTCAACTTACACATCTTGCGTTTGACCCCGGTGAAATAAAAGGACCCAATGAAATAAGAAGAACTTTCATGGGGCAGGGTTTTCACCAAGTGAAACACCCCGAATGGGCCCTGGTTTCACCCGGCAGGCTGGGCAGGCGCGAAGTGTGGAAAGAGACTGCTCCTGGCTGCCGGTATCAGTATGCTGCTCCGCATAACTGGCATTGAAACTGAATTACACATATCGCGTTTGACCCGAAATGTGTAGTATGAGCTCAATTTACACATCTTGCGTTTGACCCCGGTGAAATAAAAGAAGTTTTCACTGGGCAGGCGCAAAGTGTGTAAGAGTTCCACTCATGGTTGTCGTCTTCAGTCTTGCTGATCTCTGACCGCTGATGTCCCTCCGGGGCGTAGGCCCCTATGGGCCGGAGGCTGACTACTGTCGGCAGACCAGACCCAGGCCAAATCGATCATGAGCAGGAAGTAGAGCTGGTTGGCTGGGATCTGCCAGTTGAACTCGACCACGGAGTGGACCAGGAAGGCGGCGCAGCCGGCCAGGGCCCCGGCGGCCAGCAGGGCCTCCGGGCCTTGGGCCTGTCTGGCCTTTTGGCGCACCCGCCTAGCCATGACCAGCCACAGGGTCCAGGCGGATAAAATCAGGGCCACGGCCATAGGCAGGCCCACCTCGGCCATGAGCTGCAGGTAGTCGTTGTGGGCGTGGTAGTAGAACCTGGATTCAGGCAGGGAGGTGTTGTATACACGGCCGATGCTCTCAAAGGCATTCACCCCCTGAGGCCCTGGAGCCAATCAGACAGGGCATAAAGGACATCTATGGGGCCTTTGCCCAGGATGTTGACCTGGGTCTTACATTGCGCCATGACTGCGGTTCTCAATATACCTCGGACGACTTCCAGGACGAGCTTGATTTCCTGGGTATCAAATCTTCGCCAGCTTATGTGCGCTCTCCTGAATGCAATGGTTGCATGGAACGATTTAACCGTACCCTCAAAGAAAACTTACTTTGGGTTCGTGTGTTTGAGGATATCGAAGAGCTCAACCAAGCCCTTCAGGAGTTCAAGCACCTGTACAACACCCAATGGATGATTGCTCGGCACAACTATAAAACACCAAGCCAAGTCAGAGAACAAAGGTTAGCCTCACTTAACGAGGCAGCATGATTAGTGTTCACTGGTGTCCAAATATCTGTTGACCGGTACACTAATCAATATGATGAAGTAGACTCATGCGCTGGTGCAGAATGCGAACGATCTGAAGATTATCCTCAATATAACGGTATACAATGACATGTGAGCCTACCAGATAGGCTCGGTGCGTCTCAGGCAGATCCTGTCGTTGGGTGCCAATTCTTGGATTATGGCTGATTGCTTGCAGGGCGCTGTCTATCTTGTCATGGTAAGCGTGAAGCTGTTCACGACCCCAGGTCTCACCTGTGAAACGAAGGATATGCACAAGGTCTTGATATGCTTTAGGCGAGAGTTTCAGTGGCAGTGGCTTACGGGAGGACATCAGGGTCAATCGGCCTATGGCTGTGCATGCCGTCAATGGCTTCTTGGTTGATCCTGTCCCGCATAGTAGGAGAGTATTCTATGCCTTCGCCCCTATCGAGTTGCTCATCCCCTTTGCTGATTGCTGCCTGCCAGGCCGCTAGACGAAGATCTTCGGCCTGCATGCGCCGAATGGCATCCCGGACCACTTCGGTCGCATTGCCGTAAAATCCGCTGGTGATCTTACGCTTAATGAACTCTTCCATTTCAGGGGATAGATTAATGTGCATGGTCATGATAATCTCCTTCTTTATGTACACAGAGTATCCATGCCATGGTCAGAAGTCAAGTGTTCATCAGCCACCAGCCAACAATTTTTTTACGGAAGAGGACGTATATGCCCATGCATTCAAAGCGAAGCCTTCTTCGCTCACCACTCATCTCTCATCTCTCACCTCTTCCTTTACCAAACTAAAGTTCCGAAAAAGGGCCATAGGCAAGGGACTAAGGGGGG
>CAZUER010000165.1:0-6964 GCA_964619345.1 uncultured Desulfohalobiaceae bacterium | reverse complement strand
GAGAAGGTATATGACCAAAAAGAAAGGGTAAGGTAAATCTGGCTTGTTAGCTAAAGAGGGGTGCCCCAGGAAGCAGAGGCGGGGTAATCGGGGTACTGGTTAAAAAACTTGGCGGGGTAACAAGAAATCAGAGTCCACCTATGCTCAATTCTCACAACATAACACAACTGACAACATAATATCCCATTATTCTTTCATGGCATGAAGCTTCATCAATCACCTTTGACTTCCCCGTCCTCTTCCACCGTATATCCCATAGCCCGGTACCCAGCCAAGCGTTTGCTAAACATCCGCGCCAGCTGCGGTACCTGTTCGTCCACGTAATCGTAAATAATGACCTTGTGTTTGTGATGGTGCAGACGGTGGAGACGGCCGGCATATTGTTGGAGCGTTCCCCGCCAAGAAAGTGGAGAGACCAGAAACAATGTATCTAAGCGGGCATCATCAAAGCCCTCTCCAATATATCGTCCAGTGGCAATGAGTAAACGTTCCTCTGTATCCGGAATGGCTTTAAGTTTTTCAGCAACAGCCTGACGCTTTTTCTTCCCCATCCCACCTTGAAGCACAATAATATTGCGGACGAAATTCTGCAGGCGTTTTTCGAAATACTCTACCTGTGAGGTTCTTTCTGCCAGCAAGAGCGGAGACCGACCCTGATCAAGGGCCCTCAGGATATCGTCCTGGATCATCTCATTTCGCTTCTCATCTGCACTTAGTGCCGCATAAATGTCCTGGATTCTGACATTTTCATTTCCGTGTGGATACGTAAAGCTCGTGCGCCTGGGAACAACTATTTGCTCAAAGGGGCTGACAGCAGCCTGACTCTTTGAATCTACCCGGAAACGAATCGGTCCACACTGCATGTATATAATTGGATGATGCCCGTCCTTTCGACTCGGAGTTGCTGTCAATCCGCACACATATTTGGCTTTGACCTGTCTCATCACCTGCTCAAAACGAAAAGCAGAGAGGTGGTGACATTCATCAACAATGATCTGTCCATAATCAGCAACCTTATCTTGAACTTCTCCTTTTCTATTTAAGCTCTGTAACATAGCGATATCTACCAGACCAGTCCTCAGATCTTTACCTCCTCCGACTCGGCCAATCGATGGCAAATCCAAAAAGTTCTGCAAGCGTTCATGCCATTGATCCATTAACTGCCGACGGTGAACCAAAATCAAAGTATTTGTTTGTCGCCTTGCTATAAGCCAAGCTCCCACAACTGTCTTGCCAAAAGCAGTCGTAGCACACAATACGCCACAATCATCTTTCAAAAGAGTCTCCGCAGCCTGTTTTTGCAATGGAGTCAATTCCCCCTGAAACAGGGTTTCAACTAAATTTCCTGAATAGCGCTTGTCAGTAATTTTGGAATGGATTCCAAGAGACCGAAGCATCTCCAAAACATCATCAAGACATCCACGTGGTAATCCGAGATAATGAGGAAAATCTTCTGAACAAAAAATTATCCTTGGCTTTTTATATGTGGACAAGCGCATGGCCTGAGCTTTGTAAAACTCAGGATTCTGAAACGCGGCCAACCTGGACAGACGGTTGTAAAGAACAGAAGGTAAATATTTTTTGTGCACATACAGCAGATTACCCTTGACCAGTTCCACCTCTGCGGGCAAAGGATCAAGAATGGGCTGCTCTTTCTTTTTCTTGGAGGGAGGTAATGTCCACGGATCCTCAGCGTAATCGTCAGCCGGGCTCTTTTGAACTCCCGCAAATGTTCCTTGTCTCATGGCCTCCTTTGCGAGTATTTCGACATCCTCAGGGCGCATCCTTTCTATTCCCGCTAGAAAAGCCCATTGATCCTTAAACGGTTGGAAGGTATCATCTAAAAAGATGCTGTTGCCTTGAGAACGTGGACTATATTGCAGGGGAAGAGCGATAAGATTGCCGAAGCCTCCCTTTGGCAAAGTATCTTGATTGGGAAAAAAACGATCGTAGGAATACAGTTTACAGTCTTGCATCCGATCGATAGCTTGAGCCAATATGGCGTAACCGAGCCCGCGGGCGGTGGCCGCAGGAACCGGGGCTTGGAAAAAGATCCATACATGCCCACCATTCCCTGAACGGGAACGTTCCAGTGCTGTGGGCACACCCATTTTACGACAGACATCGCGAAAAACTGAGGCATCCTCAAGCCATAAATCTTTATCAAAGTCAGCAGCTAAAAACCAACAGGTTTCATCTTTTAAAAGTGGATACACTCCAATGGTTTGCTTACCGGCTAGATGATCATAGATCACTTGATCACTTAATGGAACCAGAGACCTGTTCTCACATTGAGCGCACTTCATCTTAGGCTTACCGCACAAGGGGCGTTTCCATTCATTGGCACAGGCCGGTGTATATCCAGAATCGCCTTTCCGATTTTCCCACAGCTTTGGATACACATCATCTCTACCTTGGAATAGTTTGCGAAAAAGGGCTATCTTTTCCGTGGAAGACGATTTGGAATGAACCTTTGCAGCTTGTGATGAACTTACTTCGAGCGGAGGCTGAGCAGATGTGTATTCGCGAGGAGCTTCATTGAGCCCGGTTTCATTCTGGGTAAAACCCAAAGCTTTCCTTAACTTTTGATTTTCAGCGCGTAGCCGGGCGCATTCGGCTAAAGCTTTATCCAGCCTGGCCTGAAGTTTTTGGTAAGCTTCATTGCTGAACATATCGGAACCATCTGATACCGGTATCCCGTGGAATTGACTATTTGCCTGCAACAATCTCTCTGATCTGCCTTTGCTTCAAACCTATCTCCTTGTCCAGATGACATCGGCTAATATCCATAGCCCGCAAAAAGTCCACCACCTCTTCATGATTGTGCTTTGTGTTGGCCTTCATAAGATTTTATCTTTCTCAATAAGACTCAGCCAGAGACTGCCGGACTCAAGTGAAACAATCAAGGACTCAGAGGATGGTTCATTCTCACCATCATCAAGCTCTTTCTTTGTCACTGATTTCACATCCATTTGGGACACATGTTCTGGCAAAATGCGTCAATTTCTGTTTTACGCGAATAGTTGCCAGTCTTTTCTCGCCACTTATCCAAAAGGGCACTGAAAAGATTGATAGGCATATCGACCGCCCAGTCCTTGAATTCCGAGTCTGATTCTTGATCGTATCTGTACAGCCCAAGCAGGACACCTTGAAGATACGTCCTAGCCTCAGTCTGCATATTCAGTTCAAGATAGTCCCAGACCTGCTCGACATGCGGTTCCAGTTCATGCTCAATGAGATCCAGGGCTTCGTCCTCCGGGGATATATATCCATCCCTGGTTGGCCCGGAATTATCCCAAAGAGTCTCCACCTGGATCATGTCCAGGTCCATGAATACCTCCTCGGCCACTTCATGCGAATCGACATCCTTGAGAACATTTCGGGCTTCTTCTAAAAGAGCCTGGCGGACCTCACCTCCCATGTCATGCAGCCGTCTTATTAATTCTGCCTTTTGGTTTTCAGTCAGAGCTGCTACAATTTGATCCATAAACAAACGCTCACATTTTTAAGTAAATGAAAAACAAGCCTCTACTCTCGCATCTTTGACCGTCAGGAAAGACATCATTTTTGGCTTTTTTTCATATAGACGCTTTGACCTGGCACTAAACTGCTCACAACTGCGTCAAAATACAATCTTCAATCTCTTCAATAAGCATCGACTCGCTCCGAGCTATTAAGAAGACTCCTGTAAGCCTAACTTATTGTTCTACCAATCATTTTTGGCTTTGGCATATGCATACCACTTAAAAAACGCATGACTATCACCAAGCTCTCCTGAATCGAACATTTCCTAAAATCTTTCTGTAGAATATCCATATTCTTGTTCATAAGGATCAACTTTCTTATTTATTTAAGCAATTGCCAAATCACACATTCGCATTTCCCGCTCCAAAACATCCATGACTTCTCGTTTTATCTTCATAAGGTTCCTCCCCCGTCCTTTATTGTCTATTACTTTGCTTTTTTTCTCTATGGCCTCTTTCTTTTCCGCTAGGCTCAGATGGTGGTCATTGATTCGCTCGCCTTGCAACAGATGATACCAGGAAGCGGACTTTACATCCTTGCCCCGGTCTTTGTTCCACTTGATGTTCGGCTTTTTCCGCAGCACCCCGGCATTTTAGTATCTTCAGATCATCCACAGATGGCCAGGGCAGCATGCTGGATTACGCCCAACGATTTCCAATTCAGCACATCTCATGACTTCGGCACGAGCCTGCCAGCCTTTTGTCAAGAATTTCAAGCTCTGCTCTCCTCAAAAAGAGGCTGGGACGAAAGCCCGAATCAACCACCATGATCGTATCAAATACATTTAAAGAGAGGATGCATGCATACAAGCGGCAGACTGAAAATGCGAGCTGTAAGGCTGAAGAGATATCAAGGCTTCAGGTCAGCCGCTTCAGAGAATAGACCTGATCCAAGCTTTGGATCCTGTGCGGCTTGCGTTCCCGCTTAGGCCTTATGATATCTCGGAAGAGCTCAAATCATTGGCGGACGAACTCCCGGCCTGCCCGGTGAAATTCACGCAGTGACATGCGCAGCATGATTTCACTGGGGAGCCGATGATCCCGGCACCGGTTAAATGCCGCAGAGCGGTCCTGCTGTAAGCAGGATTTAACTGGGCCTGTAACAATATCTCCCCTAGCGTAGACAAACTCCCGGTATAGACGGAGACGTTCCTTGGTACTATTCACATTATATTCATTCAAGCCCAGGTTCCAGGACAGAAAACCATCCTTGCGACTGGACCGAAAGCGATAGCCCAGAGACGACCAGCCATACTCTTCAGGCCTGTCCACCAGGCCGGCCCGGACTGGGTTCAGATCAAAAAAGTTCTGACCTGTCCATTCTCTCTCTATCCTTCAACAGCCCAACAAGAGAAAATCTAGGGCTGCTATGATTTCATCGCGCTGAGGCTCAAGATTTGTAACCCTGCCGTGTAATATGCCTGCAGGAACTGCAGCCAAAAATTGCGTACTCATAACGTGCGTCTCCCCGCATATCATAAAACAGGGGTTAAGGGTTCGTGCAGGAATTGGAGCAACCTTGTGCGGCAGCAAAGGCTCAACCATTCTGGTATTCAGATTGTTGAGCAGGTCTGCCTGCACAACCAGCAAATATCCATCGCCATCTGGATTCTTATATACATCGAACTGAGCCATTAAAAGCCCCGATGCTTCACAAGGGGCAGGCCATGACGATCTACATAAGTGTTTGAACTTTCCAGGGCAGCTCGATTTTCCTCAAGCCATAAAGCTTCTCGGCGTTCCGTGAGAGCTTGCTTCAAGCCCTGCTCAGCAGCTCTTGAGATGTCAACATTCAAGTTTTCAGCCTCGGTCAACAAACCAGAATCGATTGAGACATCAATCCTGCGGCGGGTTTCGCAAATATGTTGGTCAGTTGTGGCCATGTCTTGTCCCCTTAATGCAAAACACATTCATCTTTTCTCTCCATACCTTACCCTATAATGATCAAAACCTTATGTTTCGGGCTGGAGGAAGTCAAGGAAGGGAAGGTGAAAGCCTCTGGCTAAGGTGCCCAGCAGGGCTACGCTCTATTCTGTTTCTCAAGGCCTCCTTTTTTGCACACTGACTGAGAATAACCGGCATGGTCCGCAAAAGGTGGTTTCGGGAGCGCTGTTTTTCCCTGTTCTGCCAGGTGTATTCCGGATGTTCTTCCCGGTACGTCTTCCAGTAGCCGTGATTCTTTTGACACCATCTTCTCTGGGCATGGGCATCCCTTTGACTGACCTCTGATTTCTGGCGAGTGCAAAAGATTTTTTGCACTCGCATCAAGGTATATGACCAAAAAGAAAGGGAAGGTAAAAGGAGATTCAGATAAGAATGGTTAAGAGGCTTAACCAGCCTGCCCGGTTAAACAACCACGCTACAAGCGTGGTTCCTGCCGCAGACAGCGGTTCAACTGGGTAAAAATTGCCCAGCAAGGGCAAGCACACAGTGTCCCAAGTTAAAAAAAAGAAAGTTTAATGGAATAAACATTTAACTGGGACGAGGTAATAGGGGTATTGGTTAAAAAAATATGGCGGGGTAATTTATCCGGTTGAACCGGGTACCCTTTGGGTGTTCAACTGGGTTTACCCGATTGAATCGGACACCCTCAGGGTATTCAATTGGGCGGGGTATCAGAGACCTCCCTTGCTCAATTCTCGCAACATCATACAACTGGCAACGTAATGTCCCTTTGAGCTCTAATGGCGGCATAACTCGATACCAATGCCGGGCAAAGGTCTATTCAAACCATGGAAATGACTGTTCCATGGCTGGGTCATCGAAAGCTTGCGATTGACTTCAAATAAACGTCGCGGTGTTCATTCTAAAACCTAACGCGGAAATCCAGGCTAGCCAAGATTTTGTTCGAATTTTTATTGCAATGGCACACGTAGATTTCTAAGGATTATGCTATTTTTAGTTCCTTGCAATCTTGATATAGCTTGCTTGGTGAAAGTTCCAGACCATGCGGCCAACTTAATGCTCCGACTTCTATATAAAACTTCTTAAAAAATGACTCATCTCTTAAAGGTTCCAACAGAGAACCCTTACGGCTTAATAGCTTCTTGCCGTCGAATAGACCTATAAATCCATCAGAGAAGGTTAGCTCTATCTGATAATCGCCTAGGTACTTGGCTTGAAGTATCTTAATCATCTTGATCAGCTCCTGGAATACGTTCTAATGGCTCAAATTTTTGTGCTCTTTCCCAATTGCTTATCAGTTCATACTGATGGGTTAAGCACCATTCCTTGATGATCTTTGTTGCTTTTTTGGGCAGATAACCTTCCAAGATCTGGCCAGTACGTATATCTATTAAAGCTTCAAAGCTTTGATATGAGGCATGAATATGTGGTGGAGGATGATCATCATGCCACATTCTAATAATTGTCAAACATTTTCAACCTGTCCCTTATGTTGCGAGTTCTTACAATCCATTGAAAGACATGCAACTATTCAC
>CAZUER010000164.1:0-7055 GCA_964619345.1 uncultured Desulfohalobiaceae bacterium | reverse complement strand
GCAAAAGTCGGACTACTGAACCAGGTTGGTGAGATCCCACATGGGCAGGAAAATGGCCAGGGCAAAAAATCCGACCACTACGGCCAGGCCGACAATGAGCACCGGCCCTAGATTGGCTGCCATTTGGGATACAGCGTACTCCACTTCATCGTCGTAGTGGGTGGATATCTCGCTGAGCATTTCATCAAGGTTTCCGGCATGTTCACCTACAGCCACCATGTTGACCACCATGGGCGGGAAATATTTGGAGCTGCGCAGGGGCTCTGAGATACCCCTGCCTTCAATGAGCAGGTCCCGGATTGTATCGAATTCCCGGGATATGGCTGCGTTCCCGATGGTGGAGGACAGGATGGACAATGAGTTTAAAGCCGTAATGCCACTGGTCTGCAAAATGGCGAAAATACTGGCAAAGCGGGACATGGCCGCCTTTTGCATCACCGTCCCCACAACAGGGAGGCGTAAAAGGAGGGTGTGCAAATAAAAGCGGCCCTGGTCGGTCCGGGTGTACCAGATAAGGCCCAGAATGGCTCCAATCACCCCGGGAATGAGCAGAAACCAGAAGTTGGCCAGGAAGTTGTACAACCCAATAGCCATGACCGTAGGCAATGGCAAATCCAGACCTGCGCTCTTGAATATGGCTGCGAACTTGGGAATGACAAAGGTCAAAAGAATAAAAAAGGCCACCCCCAGGGCGGAAAGCACGATAAGGGGATACTGCAGGGCTGATTTGATGTCTGATTTGACCTTATGTTCGTGATCCAGAAGGTAAATGAGACGATCCATGACATCTGGCAGGGATCCGCTGACCTCCCCGGCCTGGATCATACTGGAATACAAGCGGGGAAAAACCTTGGGGTACCGGGCAAAGCAAGCGTGCAGAGTGGATCCTTCCTGGATGTCCTCCTGCATTTGCGAGGCAATAGCCTGCAGTCGCTTGTTTTCAGTCTGGGCATGCAGGGTTCGGAAGATCTCCATGACCGAAATTCCGGCCTTGAACATGGTCCGAAACTGTTTGCTGAACAGGATGAGCTCCTGGGCCTTGACCCTGGAGAAACGCACGGCCAGTCCTTGCAGGGAAAAGGTCGTACCCAGCCGGCCGCGTTCTTTGATCTGATGAGGAATCAGGTCCCGGACGGCCAGATATTCCTCCACCTCCTCCATGGAACCGGCCTGCAGGCTTCCGCGCACGGTCTGTCCTCTGGGGTTGATGGCGGTGTAGGAGTAAAACATGTCTTAGATCATCACTTTTGAGGTGGCTTCCTCCAAGGTTGTCAGTCCGCGCTGGACCTTTTCAATAGCATCCTCCTTCAACGTACGCAGTTTTCCCTCCTGGTGAAGAACCCGGGCGATCTTTTGCCCTGAGCTGCGCTCTAAGATCATGTCCTGGACCTGCTCGTCGTTGACCAGGATCTCAAAGACGCCGGTTCGGCCCTTGTACCCGGTTTGATTGCATTGAAAGCAGCCTCGACCACGCATAAAGTGGATGTCCGGACGTTCTGCAAGGCCCCAGAAAGTAAGCAGATTCCGGTCCGGTGTGTAGGGCTCGGCGCAGGCTGTACATACCTTGCGAACCAGACGCTGGGCAAAAGAGACCAGCAGAGAGGAGGCCACCAGAAAGGGTTCGATGCCCATGTCTATGAGCCGGGTAATGGCTCCGGCCGCGTCATTGGTATGAACAGTACTCAAGAGGCGATGCCCGGTCAATGCGGCCTGAACAGCAATGGTGGCCGTTTCCAGGTCCCGGATTTCCCCGACCATGATGACATCCGGATCCTGGCGCATAATAGAGCGCAGGCTGGAGGCAAAGGTCATCCCCGCTCTGCGGTTGAGCTGGACCTGACGGATCTTACTTACCCGATATTCCACCGGATCTTCCAAAGTGATGATGTTCACGTCCGGGGAGTTGATACTCTTGATGATGGAATACAGGCTGGTGCTCTTGCCGCTGCCGGTGGGACCGGTGGACAGGATCATGCCGTAGGGCTTGGTGATGGACCTGTTGAGCATGTCCTGCAGGGCTTGGTCCATGCCCAGGTCCTCAAGATCCAGAATCCCGGCGCTCATGTCCAGGAGACGGAGAACAAGGTTCTCCCCGTGAATGGTGGGCAGGCTGGAAGCCCGCACATTGATCTCCTTGCCCTGCATGGTCACAGTGAATCGACCGTCCTGAGGGACCAGGGAGGAGGCGATATCCATGTTGGCCAGAATCTTCAGCCTGGAGACTACAGGTAAGAACATGGACTTGGGAGGGGCCGGTTTTTCCTGCATCACCCCGTCGATGCGGAAGCGGAGCTGGACCTGCTTCTTTTCCGGGCTTAAATGCACATCGCTGGCTTTTTCCCGAATGGCCTGGGCCAGAAGGGAGTTTACCAGCCGGATGACCGGAGCCTCCTGGGCCATGTTCCGCAGGGCGCTGACCTCAATTTCCCCGGGGGTGAACAATCCGCTGTCCTGGTCCTGCTGGGTATCCTCGGCCTCCAGACCCTGAAATTCCTCCATGACCCGAAGGCTCTCACTGCCTTCCCCGTAAACTGCGGACAACAAACTCTGGATCTCGGACTCGGAGCAAATAAGGGGCTCGACATCCAGGTTGGTCATGATTTCAGCCTGGTCCAAGGCATTGATGTCCATCGGATCGGTCATGGCCACATACAAGAGATTCCCTTTTTTGTGCACCGGGACCATGTTGTATTCTTTGGCCTCGGTATAGGGGATGAGCTTGGGCAGGGCTTGTTCCAGCTCAAACTGGTCGAAACGGAAGCGCTCGATGTTCAGCTGCTTGCTGATAACCTCAATGACGTCCTGTTCCCGGACCATATTTTCCCGAATCAGGTACTCGCCCAGCTTGAGGTTGTACTTGGGCTTTTCGGCCAGGGCTTCCTGAAGCTTGTTGGTGGTCAAAAGGCCTTTCTGGACCAGGAGCTCACCCAGGCGAGGTGACTTTGGCACCACAGATCTCCTTTCAGCCTTGCCTCCGGTACATCTGAAATATCTTTTGGGCCTTGGCCCAAAAGATTATGCCGAAGGGTCAAGCCTGTTTTGTGACGTCACTGCAATAAGTGGCTTAACATTTATGTGTGATAAACTTTTGAATCATAAGTGTTTGTATTTACTGAGTTCTGTCTCTGATCTCTGGCGAGTGTAAAAAACAGTTTTTGCACTCGCATTTATTATACAAACAGACCTCTCACCGCTCCCCTCTTCCCGACCCAAGGCTGCTGAAAATCACAGGCCGGGTATTGTTTCCGGTCCAATCCAGAACTTGAATGTGATCCAGAACTTGGGCCGGCAGATCTTTCTTGGCCAACATGGCCTGCGGAGGGGCCTCAAAGCCGGGTCCGGCCAGGAGGTGAAAGCGCAGCCCCAGGCGGTGGTCCCAGAGGGCCAGAAATTGAAGGCCGGGAGCATTCTTTTTCCATATGGAGCTCAGCTCCTGATATCGGGTATAGCACGCGGCCAGATTCCGGCTATGAAAGACACTGATCCGGCATTGCTGTGGAGCCAGGGAAGCCAGGCCGGGCAGCAGGGGGAGGTGGATCGGTGTCCGGGGCTTCAGCCGGTCCAGGTCCTTGAGCTGGGGATTGGCCTGGCGTATGGCCGGAATGATATCCCGGGTTTGAAGCCCAGTGTTCCGGGTGTTGTAGACAGTACCGGCCAGGTTCCAGATCGAGTCCTGGGGAAAAAGAGGGATGGTGCCCAGCTCCTGCGGCCAGTTTGCAGTCGTGTCCTGGTCATCGGTATTGGTGACCCCGGAAAGGGATGTGACTTGTGAAAGCAGCTCTTTTTTCCCCTCTTTTTCTTTTCTGTTCAAGGAATGAGGAGCCGCTTTCTCAAGCCCGGCGGGTCGAAGGCCGGCAGCAACATGTGGCCCAGGATTGAGTGCATGCTCACTCTTGGCTGAAAGCAGGCCAGATTCATTTGCGGCCGGAGACAATGGTTTGAGTTCCGGAGATATGGAAATGGATGATCCCCAGACGGTGACCAGGAATACAGAGGTGGCGGCCGCGATGCCCAGAAGGGCCAGACCAAGCCGCCGTGTGGCCAGAGGGCGGGATGCATGATGCTCTGCCAGGTACTGCATGACCCATTTCCGGCGCATGGTCTCTGTCTGGCGGGAGGCCATAATAAGCAAAGTGTGGTGACAGAGATGAATGATCTTGCGCGGGTAGCCTCTGGTATGACGGTAAATGGTCCAAGCTGCCGGCCGGGTAAGGCGGATGGGCTGGCTGTCTTCCAGCCTGCTTTTGGCCAGTCGATAATCGATCATGGCCCGGGTCTGGCTCCTGCTCAAAGGGCCCAATTCATACCTCCAATTGATACGGTCCATGAGGTTGGGGACGGATTGCATCCGGGATTTGAGCTCTGTTTGGGCAAAGAGGACGATCTGAAGCAGCTTGGCGGTGTTGGTTTCAAAATTCAACAGCTCACGAAGAATCTCCAGACAATCGTCCCGTATTTTCTGCCCCTCGTCGATGAGTAGGGCCACGGTCTCTCCATGCTCATCGACCCTGGTCAGTAGCCAGTTTTGGATGCCGTCTTTGTAGGCCTGCAGGGTATCTCTTTGAGGTTCGGGCACGCCCAGAGTGGTGCCCAGGGCCCGGACAAACTCCAGCTGAGTTCTGTAGCCGGGATCCAGGATGAGAAAGGTTCGGATCCGGGGATCATCGGAAAGCTGGCGCAGAAGCTCCCGGCAGATTGTGGTCTTCCCGGTACCCACCTGTCCGAAGATTACATTCAGCCCCCGGTGCAGGCGAACAGCGATCTCCAGCTCATGCAAGCAGCGGGCTGTATGCGGTGAGCGGTACAGAAGATCAGGGTCCGGGGAGTTGGAAAACGGTTCCTGACGCAGTCCGAGAAGGGAGTAATAACTCATAGGTGGTGCGAGTTATCTATGCTTTGCAAACAATTTTTTATGCTCTTGACATCCTTGCCCGTTGCCCAACCCGCAGCTGCGAGCCAGGTGCTGCAAGGCCTTTTCCTCCTGGCCCAAGGCCTGCAAGACCAGACCCAGGGCCAGTTGAGCCCGGGCGGATTCGCTGTTGAGATAACAGGCGCTCCGGGCATCCTGGTAGGCAGGCTGGGGCCGGTCCTGCTCCAGCAAAGCCAGGCTGCGGGTGATGTAGGGACCCGGCAGACCGGGGTCCAGAGCAACGGCAATGGAGGCAGTGCGCACAGCTTCATTCCAGTCCCCGGATTGCAGGAAATCCCTGCTTTTGCTCTCCCAGGCCTCGGCCTGGGGATGATCGGTCGGCTTGAGCTTTTGCAGTTCATGGGGGGAGAGCCCTGATTCTGGCAAGGCTCTGACTTCGCTTCGTTTTTTCAAAAGCTGAGGGGTAATGAAGATGAGCAGCTCATCCATTTCGGTTGTCCGCTCATCGCCTTTGAACAGCCGCCCCAACCCGGGGACGTCTTTGAGCCAGGGGACCCCGTAATCGCTGGTACCGGTCCGTTCTTTGGTCAGACCGGAGATGACCACGGTCTCATTGTCATGGACAATGAGAGAGGTCCGGGTTTCCTTGCGGTTGATCAGGGGATTGCCCTTGACGTCAAAGGTCTTGTCCACCTCGTCCTTTTTTATGGTGATTTCCAGGCGCATCTGATCCTGGTCGATGACATGGGGGGTGATTTCCAGGCGCAGAGTGGCGTCTTTGAACTCCACATTGGTGTCCCCATCATCGTCAACGGTCTCGAAGGGGACTTCCTGGCCCTGTTCCAGAAAAGCCTGCTGATGATCCATGGTGGTGATGGACGGGCTGGACAGAATATGGGCCATCTTCTGCTCTTCCAGGGCCGAAAGCTGGACTTCCAGAATATTGCCCCCGATTTCTCCTACCAGAAAGCCGATCCCGGCCCCCCGTCCCCCGGGCAAAGTCGCCGGAAAGTTGAGTCCCAGGCCCTGGCCGCTCAGTCCGGGGTCGAAAAGGGAAGTGTAGCCATCACCGGATCCGCCATCCCCAGTGCCATCGCCTTGGGCTGATGCCGAGGCCCCGCTTTGAACCGGATCAGAGGCTGTGTTGCCGAAGGTCCCTCCGGGCAGGGCCCAGATACTGTCCTTGGATCCGATATTCTGAGCGTAGGCCCCTCCCCACTGAACGCCCAGGTAGCGGCCGGCTTCCTTGGTGGCTTCCACGATATGGGCCCGGATGTGCACCTGTTGGGGAGGCTTGTCCAGGTAGCGAAACAGGCTCATGAGCATATCCATGTTCTCTTTACCGGCCCGGACAATCAGGGAGTTGGAAAAGGGATCGGCGATGACTGAGCCCTTGGGAGCTACAGTTTTGATTTGAGTACCGGAACCTTGTGTATCTGGAGACTGGCTGGATTGGGCATCTGACTGTGATGAGGGTGCAAGCTGGGCTAGGTCGAAAGAAGCGTTCCACTCCTCTGATTCCGTTTCTCCCCCCAGAGCCTGGACCATGGTCTTGTGTATCTGCTCCAGGTCGGCATACTTGACCTTGACCACCTTGGTCACTCGAGTGGAACGGATGACACTTTGAGCCTCTCTGCTTTTCCTGGCCGCCTGGGCCTGCTTGTCCTTGATTTTACGTTCCTGCTCCAGATCTTCCAGGGTTACCACCCGGAGGACGTCCCCTTCCCATGTGTAGGTAAGCCCATGGTTTTTCAAGATCGTTTCAAAGACGTCAGCCCAGGGCACCTCCTTGAGGCTGATTTTCACTTCCCCTTGAACTCTGGGGCTGACCACCAGGTTTTGATCCACTCCCTTGGACAGCAGGCCAAGCACGGTTTGGATGGGGGTGGGGTTTTGCAGATTCAAGGTCACGGGCTGGGTAGGCAGGGAACGCTCCGGATCACCTTCAGGGTCCTGGTCGCTGTGGATGGTTATGCTCTCGAAGGTCTCTTCTCCAAGCTCTTCGACCTGGACGTCCTGCTCCGGAGAGTATCCTCGATTCTCCTCAGCCACTCTCTGCCATTTATCGAAAAAGGTCTGCCCTCGGTCTGCCTTTTGGGGCCTGGCGCAGCCGAAAAAGATCAGGCAAAGAAGAAAGATGCACAAGAGATGCGGTATCCTGGTCATGCGGATTTTCCTTGAGCCG
>CAZUER010000163.1:0-7076 GCA_964619345.1 uncultured Desulfohalobiaceae bacterium | reverse complement strand
CCGAAAAAGACGCCTTTCACCTTCTTCACTCTGTGCATTTGACGGACAAGGCCAATAGGTGATTTGGAGGATACTTCCAGCTTCACAGGCAAACCTTATCTTCATCTTAGAATATACGCAAAATGTATGCCTTTTCGCAGAGATGGGTATTAAAATAGTATCAGAACACCTCTTATTGGCCCAATGTTTAGAATATCATAGGTCTAAAAGCGCTCCTGACAGAGTATGCGAGCGATAAAAACCTTAAATGGTGTTTGGTCCAAAGCGCACAGAAAAAGATTTGCGGGCTCGATTGACCTTGACGAGTTTTCTGACTATAGTCATGACTATAGTCAATATAATGCAACCATAACACGGAGGCGTGAAAATGAACATGATTCAGGTTTCAGAATTCAAGGCCAAGTGTTTGGCGTTGGTGGAAAGCGTCGCCAGGACAGGAGAGACTCTGGTGGTGACCAAAAACGGCAAGCCCATAGCAGAATTAAAACCATACTCCGGAGGCCGCCATTCGGGGAGTCCTTTCGGCTTGCACAGAAAGCTTCAGATCATCGGAAATGTCATTGATCCTGTTGCAGAAAATGACTGGAAGGTGCTTGAATGATTGTTATGGATACTCACACCCTCCTTTGGATGGATAGAGACGATGACGCTCTGGGCAAACAATCCCGGATCATTATTGAAAAAGCCTGGAAAAGTGACGTTGTTGCAGTAAGCGCTATAAGCTTCTGGGAGTGCTCACTGCTGGAGAAGCGGGGCCGAATTCAACTTCCCCTGGCTGTGGAAGTATGGCGGTCAGACTTATTGCAAGCCGGCATAAAAGAGATTGCTCTGGACGGAAGAATTGCTTTGCTGGCATCTGCCCTGGAATACTTCCCACGAGATCCTGCAGATCGTTTTATTGCAGCCACTGCCTTGCATTTTGATGCTTTACTTCTTACAGCCGACAAAAGCATACTGAATTGGCAATCAGACCTGCCCAGACAAAACGCCAAGAGCTGAAAAGCCGACTTCGGCGAGTCCTACCAGTAAGACTTTTTTGACGAAGCATTCCGGGCTTCATCCTTTGATGAGTTCAAAGAACAGGTCATCCGAGCCACAGACACTTAACCAGCCAGCTCGGGTCGATGCTGACCTCGAAACCGAACAGTGTGAACAGCTTAAAGCGCTTACCAAACATTTCAGACATCATGGAAGCCAGGGAGGATCCTATGTCAAAGAGCATAGTTGGACCTGTGGTGCTGTTTCTTCCACAGTGGATACCAATAGAAACCGAATAAGGTTTCAATGGCTTATCTGAGCTTACTGTACCTGAAAGGCGGCCGTTCGGGTGTCGGAGCCAAAGCCCGTCTCCACCTTGAAGGTCACCTTGTAGGTTCCGGTCCGAGCCTGATCCGGAAGATGAAGGGGCTGGGACGTGACATACGTCCCGTCAGGACGGCTGACCCTCTTTACTGGCTCGCCCACCAGGTCGCCCTGATAAGTGATTGTGCGAGTTTCAGTGATCTCGGTCTCGCCTGCGCCCTGCGGTGTGAGCACGGCGTAGGTCATTTCCAGGTCCACCACTTGGCCAGCATTGACGTCCCGGGGAGAAACGGACACCTTTTCTATGCTCACCACCGAACCCTGGGACGATGCGTAATCGTAAGTCTGAGCCGTTTCCTCCCTGTCTCGCCGCTTGTCGTAGCCGTAATGTCCGATCGCCCCGCCGGCCAGGGCACCGAGAAGCCCCCCTATCACAGCCCCTTTCGCGTCGTCTCCGATGATGGCACCGGCCGCGGTTCCGGCCGCGGCTCCTGCTCCGGCACCGACAGCTGCTCCCTTGTGCTGTTCCGGTATGGTTCCGCAGGCGGAAAGAAATAAGACAAAGAATCCAATAAGAACTGCGCACATGCATCTTTTGATCATAACCACTCCTTTGGTCTTTTGGCTGAAAGTTGACGTAAAATGTAAAGAGCTTTTTGCCCTCATTAAGTATCAGAATAAGGTTTAAAGCGGCCTGGAATACAGCTCTTCCATCCGCTCCCGGTGACATGGCCCGCTGTTCCAGGTGCAAAACGGGTAGAAACGCCCATCTGGTGCCGCATAATGGATCACGCAGTTTTGAACCCGATCTATTTCAAAGTTATAGTTATCCTGAAAATGCATGGCTGTGAGCAGCAAGGCATCGAAGCGCTCTCCCAGCTTGTGAAACTCCAGCCGTTCGGATTCATCCCGTTCCCGGATAAAGGTGTTCACAAACTCGATAAGATGGTCAAAACTCAGACCTGCCGGAGCTTGTTCTTGGCGGAAGTGTTTTTTCAGGGTTCGCAGCATCTGGATCCGGGTCAGTTTCTGCCTCCAGGGACGATTCTCTACGGCCTTGGCCTCCTTATCGATATCCGCCATGGCCCCTTCTATATCCAGAAACCTGGTAAAGGGAGTGGCCTCCCTGGTCTCCCTGTCCACCAGAAGATAACTGGCCACTCCGCAATGGGGATGGCAGTTGAAGTGGACCTTGGGCTGGCCGGTCAGGGCCTCGGTCAGCCGGCTTATGGGATTGACTATGGAATACGGATACCAGTCCTCATGCATGCCCACTGCCCCGTCCTGCTCCTCCAGATCCCGGGCCATATCGGCCATGGTATAGCGCATCTCCCGCCGTTTTGAGGCATCGATCCGCCCGGTCAGGGAAACAGGCTGAAAGCTGACCGCGGAGACCACATCGGTGTTTTCCACTGCAAAACGGAAGATGTCCCCGATCTGGTGATCATTGAGCCCCCGGACAATGGTCGGGACCAGGGTTACCTTGATGCCGGCCTGGCGCAGGTTCTCCATGGCCTGCATCTTGGTGGAGAACAAGGGCCTGCCCCGGCTCTGTTCATAGATGTCGTCGGTCATGCCGTCGAATTGGAGATAGACATTGTTCAGTCCGGCTTGGGCGCATTCATGAGTAAAGTCCTGGCTCTTTGCGAAACGAAGCCCGTTGCTGGCCGCCAGAACCTCCAGGGCTCCTTTGTCCCGGGCCATTTGCACGGCCTGACAGAAGTCCGGATGGATGGTCGGCTCACCCCCGGCATACATGATGCTGAAAGGCGGATTGGGTTTGAGGGACATGGTCTTGTCCAGTATCGGCTCCAGCTGCTCCAAAGTGAAATCAAAGACCCGGCCGGACGCATTGGCGTTGGCGAAGCAGATGGGACAATTCAGGTTGCACCGGTTGGTCAGATCGATGTTCACCTGACAGGGCGTGGACTTGTGCTCGGAGCACAATCCGCATTTTTCCGGACAGTGGTCGGCTGACGACGTCTCAATAGTCTCCACCCCTGTGGGATAATTGAAGTGGGTTCGTCGTCTTTTGACAAAAAAATCAACGTCGCTGGAAATAAGTTCGGTATATCTCCCGTGGACAGGGCAGTTCTTGTTCATCCAGACTTGATTGTGGTCAGTATACAGAATCGCCTCCAGGACATGGCCACATTCCGGACAAATGCTCTGGGTAGGACAGGGAAATTCCGCGTGAGAATCGTGAACATTCGCTGCGCTTGGTTCCAAAAACATAGCAATCACTCCTTAAGGCTCATTTCAGTTGGATATAGAAGACATATCTCAGAACATTCCCCAACTGTATCGTTGATGTTTTGCAATGTCTGAACCACATTGGAATCAAGAAAATAGCATATCTCTGTTTTTTGCTGCAAACGAACCTCAATCGACTATTTGCAATACCGTCTGGAAAGTGCAGGCTCATATCCCTGATGAGGGCTTGGATATGGGGGGTGAATACTCACGAACGTTTCATGTCCATCGGCTGGGAGATAGAGGGTTCAAGAGGCCAGATCGAATGGTAGGGAAATAGAGGGAAAAGTGCTCACAAGCGTTTACTCATGTATGTGGCATGCGACACCACAGTCACAGTAAAGGTCACAGTTCACTTGGATAGAATGTCGGCAAGCTGAACAAGGCTCAGATCCATGGATTTGGATTGCGCGAGCACCTCTTTGAGAGGTGTGGAACTGATCCCTCCTTTCTGCAGACCCGCCATGAGACCATGTTCTTCTTCCACATGAACCATAGTTCTGTATACCTGAATAATCCCCATTGTCTCACCTACCATGATCAAAATAGATTCATTATACTTAATAGTATACTAATGATCAATTTTGCCTTCGAAAACCATCAAGGAGCAATCTTATGGACAGAAACAGAATCTCTGAGCATGAATCCATACGACGCATGTACGATCGGATCGTCGAGGACAAGATGACCAATGTCTGGGACCGCTACGAGGCTCAGGGCCTGGGCAATGATCCGGACAAACGCTGTCCTCACTGCATGGCCGGGGTGCGCTGCGATCTGTGCTCCAACGGCCCGTGCCGGGCGGACGCCGAAAAGGATAAGCGTGGGGTCTGCGGCATCAAGGCCGACGGCATGGCCATGCGCATGATGGCTCTTCGAAACGTCATGGGCGCTTCCACCTATCAGTACCATACTGAAAAGACCATAAATACCCTCCGGGCCACAGCCCAGGGCAAAACCCCTTTTGAGATCATCGAACCGGACAAGCTGACTACCTTTGCCCAGCGTTTGGGCTTGGACACATCAACCGGCATCAAAGACCTGGCCCTCAAGCTGTGTGATTTCGTGGAAACCGACTTCAACCGCAAGGCAGATCAACCCAGCCTCATTGTGGACGCCTTGGCCCCGGAGGAGCGCAAGCAGCTGTGGAGGAAGCTGGATATCTTCCCAGGCGGCATCCATGGAGAAATGCAGCGGGTTACCAGCTCCTGCCTGACCAATGTGGACGGCTACTATGTCAGCCTGGCCCTGAAGGCCATGCGTCTGGCCATCGCCATGGCCTATCAAAGCCAAATCTGCACAGAGTATTGCCAGGATATGATGTACGGCATACCCCGGCCTCATTCCATGCGCGTTGATCTCGGGGTCTTGGAGCCGGAGTATGTGAATGTTCTACCGAACGGACACGAGCCTTTTCTGGGCTTTGCCATGGCCCAGCTGGCCAGATCCCAGACCTGGCAGGACAAGGCCAAGGCGGCCGGGGCCAAGGGCCTTCGGGTCATCGCCAATATCGAGACCGGGCAGGAGATGATCCAGCGCTGGAACATGGACGATGTTTTTTACGGCTATACCGGCAACTGGATCTCCCAGGAAGCCGTCCTGGCTTCGGGCTGCGTGGATCTCTTTGCAGCCGATATGAACTGCTCCCTGCCGGCGGATGCTGAGTACGCCAATAAATACAACTTCAAGCTCATACCGGTCAGTGATTTGGTGGCCTTTGAAGGGATCAATGACCGGCTGAATTATGTCCCGGAGGAAGCGGCCCAACAGGCGGAAAAGCTCCTGGATATGGGCATAGAGAACTTCGCTTACCGGCAGCATAACGTCCAGCCCATGACCGATCTGCCCAAGCACGAGGCCATTGTCGGTTTTTCCACGGAAAGCATTGTCGAGGCCTTAGGCGGTACCCTGAATCCCCTATTAGATGCAATAAAGGATGGAACCATCAAGGGAGTGGCCGGGTTCGTTTCCTGCACCACCCTGCGGGACCACGGCCAGGATGTGCACAGTGTGCAAATGGCCAAGGAGCTTATCAAGCGGGACATCCTGGTTCTGTCCATGGGATGCGGCAACGCCGCCCTTCAGGTGGCGGATCTGTGCAGCCCCAATGCCTCCGAGTTCGCCGGTCCGGGTCTCAAAGGCCTGTGCGAGGCCCTGAAGGTTCCCCCGGTTCTCAGCTATGGGACCTGCACGGACACCGGCCGGATTGCAGATATGATCGCCGCGGTATCCAAGGCCCTGGGCGATGTGCCTGTTCCGGATCTGCCCCTGGTGGCCGTGGCCCCGGAATATATGGAACAGAAGGCCACCATAGACGCCGTTTTCGCCATGGCCTTCGGCCTGTACACTTACGTCAATCCAGTGCCCAATGTGACCGGGGCCCCCAACCTGGTGCGGCTGCTGACCCAGGAACTGAGCGATGTGACCGGCGGGCTCCTGGATGTGGAAGGTGATGCGGTCAAGGCGGCGGACAACCTCTTGGGGCATATCCAAAGCAGAAGGGACAAGCTGGGAATCTAGAGGCCACCCATTAAAAGGCCCTAGGAGATCCTGTAAATCCTGTCAAAAATTCTTAATTTCTGGAGCATTCTACAGCTAGCGTTGAAGAACCCGACTTTTTAAAGTTCCGTCAAGCTAAAGGAGAAGCGCACATGAGATGGATCAGCGTGAACCGTTTTTTCAAGACCGACAAGAACCTGGACGATGTGTTGGAAGCAGTGGACAAGGTCAAGAAACACTGGGAAGATGTGGCCCTTGATCTGGGATACGATCCAAAGCAGAACATAAAGGTTGAAGAAGGCGACAAGATGTACAATGTGTCCATCAGCGAAGATCTGGACGAGACTATGAGACAAGAACCCGGAGACTGGTGGTAGGGACTGAGGTCAGATATCAGAGATCAGCCCCGGCGCTGACCGCAGACGGCCAGTGTGATCAAGGAAGAAACTCACAGATAAAGCATAAATCTGCTGCCTTGAGATTCTTCACTCGAAGACTCGTTCAGGCCTGTCCTGAGTCTTCGAAGGAATGACAAAAAAGGAAACCAATAAGGATTGTGACGACCTTCTGAGGTCGGCTCAATCCTTATTGGTTTTGCACTCGCATGACTTAACAGCCCAGCTGTGGGGTCAGGGATCAGAAAGTTATTTCTTGACCATGTCCTGACCGCAGCACTGCAGGGGAACTGAACAGGATCCGCTTTCACCAGGCTCGCAGGTGCAGGGTTTGGCTACCTGCAACTCGAGCCCGCACACCTCACATACGTACACGTCACCGACTTTCATTTCACTGCAATTGGCCATGGAATGGACCTCCTTTTAAGTTGAGCCAACTGAAATCACTACTCCGGAAAAAGCTCCGGGGCCATGTGGCTTAAAAGATGCTGGTAGTCGCTGCGCATCATGAGATTGAAAAAGGCCAGCTCCATGACCTCACTCAATGATGGATGGATATGCATGCTCTTGAGCACCTGGACGGTCCGCTGCACTGCAACGGGAAGATACACTTCTCCAGCTCCACTC